>JBEIQS010000252.1:0-7698 GCA_040376425.1 Alphaproteobacteria bacterium
CTCCAGCCCTTGTCGTCGCGCCTGAGCCGTCGCACCGGCGCCCCCGTCTCTACCTGGACCCCGGGGGGATCGCTCGCGCAGAATCCGGGCGTAGGTGGAGCCGCCGCCTTCCACAAAGCTGTAGTAGGGCGTGCCGAATTTCCCCTGCTGCATCACCCGCAACACGTCGTAGGCGGGAAAGTCCGGCATGGCCTCCACGGGTGCGCCCCAGAAGGAAGCCAGGGAGGGCAGAAGATAATTCTGCTGGACCGAGGTGGGAATCCGCGACGTGATCAGGTACTCGCGCAGGGAGGGGCGCCAGTCCTGTGCAGCCACCAAGGGCAGGCCCGCGCGCAGAAACCAGTAGAAAGAGGCGGACCAAAGCAGGTGTTGGGGAGAGGAGGCCAGGCTCAGCAGGCTCCGGGCATTGGTGGGCGGTGCGGTCAGGGTGTTTTCGCCCCGACCGTCCGAAAAGGACATGCCCGCGGGCCGGGTGCAGATCGGCACCTGGAGCGCCTTGAGGGCGGCCGTAAAAATGGGGTAGGTATGCGGGAAAAAGTAGCGGAAGCCCGTGTCCACCCACACCACGCCACGCTCGGTCTGTATCGGGACGCTGTGGGCGTGCCCGCCCAAAAAGGGCTCCTCCTCAAACAGCACCACGGAGTGGGTGTTTTGGAGGAGCCAGGCGGACAGCAGGCCGGCTCCACCCCCGCCAATGATCGCAATTCGGTTCATGGAAGCTCCTCTGCAATGGCAAGGGCCCGGCGCACGACGGCGGCGCCATAGAGGCTGGGGGGCTCCACCGAGGTCCCCATGTGCAGCTCGCCGGTTTCCTGGTTTTTGTAGGAGGGGCGCCGAGACGCCCCGGTGGGGAAGGACGGAATCGGGGTGGGAGCCAGCCCGTGGATGGCGCGGTACTCTGGCGGAAGCAGGAGCTTCGCGGCGCGGATGGACCGGTTCAGGCCGGGGACCAGGCGCTCCATGGCGGCCAGGAGGCGCTCCAGGATCCCGGCGGGGTCGGCCCCGGCGGGCACGGGCAGGTAGCCGACCAGGGTGCGGCGCTCCGGCTCCGGGCCCAGGCGGGGATTCACGAGGCTCCACCCCAGCTCCGGGGGCCAGTCCCCGGCGGTCAAGGCCGCATGCCAGCGGTCCACGTCCACCGGAAGGCGATAGAGGCTGTCCAGACCATCGGGAAAGGGCGGGATTTCGTGGAGCCACAAGAGGACCTGTCCCAGGGCCAGACCCGGGGTCGAGGGGCCGGTCCAATCCTGCCAGCGGGGGCGGGAGCTGAGCACAGCTTCCACCTCGATGGGGCCGGAGCGGGTCTCCACCCGTCCCGGCTCCACCTTCAGCAGCTCCTCCCCCAACCGGAGCTGAACGCCGCGTTGGCGGCCAAGCTCTGCCAGGGCATCCACCAAGCGCTGGGGTCCGCCCTCCACAATCGCCGGTTGGTGCAGGCCATCTTCCCGGGCGTGCCCCACCATACTTCGCGCATCGGCGGCCTGAATATCGGAAAAACGCAGGCCCCCCTGCTGGAGAAAACAGGCGAGAAAGGTTCTGGCGGCCTGGCTTCTGCCGACCAGGGCATCGGCGAGGCTGCCATCGGCGGAGCGCCCCAGGGCCAGGGCGGCGCTCAGCGTGCCGGGCAGAGCGCGCGCCCAGAAGGGCAGCTCTTGGAGGCGGGGCGGCAGGGTCAGCGTTTGATCGCCAAAATGGTAGCGCGCGCGCACCGGATGGATGGGAAGGCCGATTCCGATCCGCTCCAGTCCGCGGTAGAAGCCGCCCATAAACTCCACGGATCCCCGCACATAGGTGGCCCCGTCACACTGCCACTCGCCGGAGACCCCGCCGATCCGGTTCAGGCGCTCCAGGAGGATCACCGGCTTGCCACGGGTGGCCAGGCGGGCCGCAGCGACCAGACCCCCCAGCCCGGCTCCAATCACCACCACAGGTCGGGTCACGCTCGCCGTCCTCCGGTACGTAAGAGCGCCTATAGCGTCGCTGACCATTTGGCAAAAAATAGTTGCGCATGCGGACGGGCGGTGGTTCGGAAGGGGGGGGGCGATTTTGAGAAAACCCAACTCTTTGGACGTCTAAAGAGTTGCCTTTTCTCAAGCTCTCCGCGTGAAAGCTACACTCTTCGCTCCTCCACTGCTCCGAGTCGGATGGCCTGGTAGCCGAAGCGATCCCGCACGGCGTCGATGGCGGTGGCGGCGCGGGCTTGCTCCTGTAGCCACGGGGGCTAATTTTCTTCGATACCTTGTTCCTCCCTCCCTTCCTTCTTTGTTTCCCTCCCCGAAAAGGGGGGGAGCTGAGCGATGTACGACTGGAATCGGCTGGAGGAGGAGCACTGGTCCGCCCTGGTGGAGGCCGTTTTGGGGCGCGCGGCCCGGGAGGCGGGCGAGCCGCCGCGTGGCGACGAGGGGGTGCTGGCGAAGCTGTCCCGCGCGCAGCAGGTGGGGCTGCAAGCGGTCATCGGCACGGGCGATGTGCTTGCGGCGGTCTCTGGCGCGCTGGTGGAAGACCTGACTCAGTTTTTGGAGGCGGAGTTCCTATCGGATCTCTACTCCCGCCTGGAGGCGATCCAGAGCGACCCCGAGCGCCGCATCCCCCTGGCGCGGGTTTTTGTGGACCTGCCCACCGACAAGGGAGGGGACTTCTGTGCCCAGCTCGGCGCCCTGCCTCCCCGCTTCGACACACGCGCCGATCCCCACCGTTTCATGCTGGTGGGAGGGCCCGGCCAGGGCAAGACCACGCTGGGCCAGCAACTCTGCCAGCTCCATCGTGCCGTGCTCTTGGAGCCCCGGATCGAACATCTGGGCCCCGATGCCGAGGGCCAGGTCGGCGCCCTGCTGCGTCAGGCGGAGCACCTGCGCCCGCTGCAACGCCGCTTCCCCATCCGGGTGCCCCTGCACCGCTTTGCGGCAGAGTTCCCGCAGGGACAGGATCCGCTGTGGACCTGGGTTCTGGCGCGTTTTCGCCTTCAGTTGGGTCGCGACATCCCTGCCGCGCCCCTGCGGGAGTTTTTGCAGCTCTTCCCGTTGCTCCTGGTGCTGGATGGTCTGGACGAGGTGCCTGCCTCTGCCAACCGCGATGTGGTGGTGCGGGCGGTGGAGGACTTCCTGCAGGGCCTGCCCGGTGCCGATGTGGTCGCCGTCGCCTCCACCCGTCCCCAGGGCTACCGGGGCGAGCTGGGCTGGCCGGACCAGACCCTGCGCCCGCTGAAGCCCGAGCAGGCGCGCGGCTATGCCGAACGTCTGATCAAAGAACGGAACCGCAACGATCGGGACCGCCAGGGGGTGGTGACCAGCCGGTTTGTGCGGGCCCTGGAGGATCCCCAAGCGGCGGCCCTCACCCGCAGTCCCCTGCAGGTGACCATCCTCTGCGCGCTGTTGGAGCGCCAGGCCGACGCCCCCAAGCTGCGCTGGAGCCTCTTTTCCGACTATTTTCAGGTGATCTACAACCGGGAGCGGGACCGGGAGCTGCCCTCCACCCGGATTTTAGGGGAGCATCCCGATCTGGTGCGCCGCCTGCACTGGGAGCTGGGCTACCTGCTGCACCTGCGCGGCGAGCTGGCCGAGGGGGAGGAGGGGCTGTCGCGCGCCGCGTTGGAGGCGGTGGTGGGTCGCCTCTTGCAGGAGCGCGGTTTTAAGGGGGAGGAGGCGGAGCAACTGCGGGGGCGCATCGTGGAGGCGGCCCTGCTGCGCCTGGTCTTCCTGGTCGGGCTGGCGGACGAACGGGTGGGCTTTGAGATCCGCTCGCTCCAGGAATATGCGGCGGCAGAGCGGCTGGTCGAGGCGGAGGGGCCGGTGCTGGAGGATCGGCTGTACGCCATCGCCCGCTCGGTACACTGGCGTAATGTCTTCGCCTTTGCCGCCGGACATGGGGAGGCGATCTACGAGCCGCTGGTGCAGGCGGTGGAGCGGGTACTCGGGCGCTGTCCCGAGGAGGCCCCGCTGCTCGCGGCGGAGCTGTTGGCGGAGGGTGTGGGTGGGTCCAGGCCCGCGCGGCGCCAGATGTTGATGGAGCGGGCGGTGACCGGGCTTTCCGGGCCGTTGGCGGGGCGGATTGTAGAGGTACTTGCCCAGCTCTCGCCGGGGTCCGTGGTGGATGCACCCCGCTTGAGTATTGAGGGCTGGGAGGCGGCGGTCCAGGCTGAGCTGTCGGTGCGCGTGGAGCAGGTGGATCCCGACGAGGTTCCGGAGGCGCTGCTATGCACCCCGCGACGACAGGAGGATCTGGAGCGGGTGTTTTGGCACTATCCGCCGTGGCGGTGGCTCGACGGGGAGTACGATTTTGTGGCTCCGTTGCAGGTACGCGAAGTGCTAATGGTGTACTGGTGGAGGCGTGACAATAAAATTGTGTATTGCGATGGATATAATACTCAATTTAATCCTATTCCTCGCCTGTTCGGTATGTATTGGGTGCCAGAGGGAGCCCATCCAGACTGGGCCGCAGCCCAGGCAGCCTGGACCTTTTGTGCCTCCCCCACTGCTGCATCGCTGAAGGCGGCCCTGGGCGCATTACAAGCCTGTCCGCGAAGTGCCCGGGCACTGACGGACACCTTCCCCTGGCCATTGGGCGCACTTTCGGCGGATGGCGTTGCCCCGGCCTATGTGGAGGCCGCGAACGCGGGTTTGTTCGGGGACATCGACGACTGGCGTGCGGCCGAGCGGCGGTGGGCATCGATCGATACCTGGAATTGGGCCGAGGTGAGAGCGGGGGATGTACTGCCTTTTGATGCCTCGATAGCCCGCTACGGCCTGCCGCCCCAGCGGGGCACCTCCCGCAGTGGGGGAGCTGTTCTGCCCGCCGCGCTAGTGGCGGACTGGCACGCCGCCCGAGGTTTGGACCAAAGCCTCAACTTTTGGCTCTCCTTCTATCCAACCCAGCTTCCTGATGTCACCGATTCGGCCTGGGCGAATGTACCCGGCAGCAGGTCGGTATCGCTACTATTCCGCGCGCTACGGTTTTGGGGCTGGATCCCCGAAGTAATCCGGTTGTTTTCGGAGCTGGGCCAGCGCAGGCGGGTGGGGGCGTGGCACAACTGGCGGGAATTGGATGGCGCCGCCCTCGGCGCTGCCCTGGCCGAAAACAGCTTCGGCCCAGGCCTTTTGGCGGTGGCGGCGGGCGCGCTGCGGGGTGGCAGCCGGGTGCCTATCTCCGCCGAGCGCCTCGCGGCCATCCAGGCCCCGAACGACCGCTTGGCGGCGGATCTCGTCCTCCTCCGCCTTAGCCAGATAGAGCCCGACCCGGCGGCGGAGCCCGAGCTTCGACGCATCCTCCCCCTGGTCGAGACCCTGGCCGACGATCTGTGTGTGGTGTCAAGGGCGGTGCCCGAACTGCACTACGACGGCACCCTCCGCCTCCTCCTTTCTCTGACCAACCCGCCAATCCGCTCCCGGGTGGCCACAACCCTGGCCCAACGGATCGCGGCGCGGCCGAGCGGTCTCACGGATCCATCCCAAGCCTTCGCTCTGGAGCTGCCCCTGCCCCCCGGCACCCAAGCGGCGGTTCCGGAGATCCCGGCGGTGGCGGCCACGGAGCAGCCGCAGCTCTTGGGCGACCTCCACCTGACCGACTTCAAGGGTTTTGCCACCCTGGACATTCAGGCTCCACCGCGCCAGTGGACCATTCTGCTTGGCGACAACGGTGTGGGGAAGACCTCGATTCTGCGGGCCATCGCGCTCAGCCTGCTGCCGGTGGAGGTGGGTCAGACCCTGCTCACAACCTACAGGAGCCACTCCCCCCTGGTGCGCCAGGGCTGCGCCAAGGCCGAGGTGCGGGTGGCTCTCTCCCCTGTGCCGGACTCTTCCGAAGAGCCCTGGCGCTTCGGCTGCAATGTGGACCGGGTAGAGGAAGGGCAGCGCCCCGGCGCCCTGTTCCTGGTGGCCTATGGAGCCCGCCGGGGTGCGGTCCAAAATAGTAAAGCAAAGCTCGATTTTGGAGCACTTGGGGCGGTAAACACCCTGTTCAGCGAGGAGGCTTCGCTCATCCACCCCGATGCGTGGCTGACGGAGTGGAAGCTCCGGGCATTGGAGCGCAAAAATGGGGATCAGCGCTTTTTTGACGCGATCCTGAAGGCGCTGGTGGCGCTGCTACCCGGGGTGGAAAGCCTGGAAGTCAGCTCCGAGGGCACCCGGGTCTACGGGCCCGGCTTGGAAGGGGTGCCCCTATCGGCGCTGAGCGACGGCTACCTGACCACCGCAGGCTGGATTCTGGACCTGGTGGCGCGCTGGGTGGACTGGGCGCGCGACCGGAAAATGACGGTGGACAAGGATTTTGCGTCGAAGATGACCGGTCTGGTGCTCATCGACGAGATCGACCTGCACCTGCACCCACAATGGCAGAGGAAGCTGATCGCGACCTTGCGAGAGCATTTTCCGAACCTCAGCTTCGTGGCCACGACGCACAACCCCGTGAGCCTGCTGGGGGCAAGGCCGGGAGAGCTCTGTGTGCTGCGCCGAGAAGGGGCAGAGGTTTCGGCCATCTTCCGTGATATTCCGCCGGGTACCCACGCGGAGCGGGTGCTCACTGGGGACTGGTTTGGGCTGGTTTCCACCCTGGATGCGGAGACGCTGTGGCTGTTGGAGGAGCAGCGCCTCCTTCTCCGGGAACGGCCGGACGATCCCCGCGTCCTGGAAATCCGCAGGCTGCTGGAGGAGCGCCTGGGGCGGCCCTCCACCAGCCTGGAAAAGCTGGTGGAGTCGGTGGCGGCCGAGGTGCTGGAGGAGGAGAACCAGTCCTTGACGCCGCAGAAGCTGGCCTTGGCACGGGCGCGGATTCTGGAGCGGGTGCGGCAACGGCGGGCAGCCCCATGATCGGCTATGGTCGTCCGGCGCTGCCGCCAGGGTGGCCTCCGGCGGCGATTCAGAGGGCTCGATTGGCCGTACGTGGAGCCGTCGCTGCCGGGCAGAAGCCGATCTTTCCAGATCACTGGCGCGACCACAAGTCCGCCTTTGAGCGTGCCCAGCATTCAAAGTGTGGATTCTGTGAGTCCAAGGTGACAATGGTGCATACCGGTGCGGTGGAGCACCACGCACCCAAGGGAGAGGTACGATTGCTGCTGGTGCGGGGGCGGGAAAAGCCGGACAGCTCGAATGTGGACGCACCCAAGACCGCCCCGGTCCACACGCTTGGCTATTGGTGGCGGGCCTACGACTGGGACAACTGGCTCTATGCCTGTGATCGCTGTAACTCTGCTTGGAAGGGCTGTTTGTATCCGGTGGCCGAAGATCCGCATCCCGCGCCCATAGAAACGGTGGTGGTAACGCCGCTGTTGCTCCATCCCTTTGAGGGAGAGCCGCTGGAGCACCTGGACATGGACAACCAGGGCTTCATCCTCGCCCGAGGTGGCTCTGCGAAGGGGCGGGCGACCATCGACACCTGTGGTCTGGACCGCGAGAGCCTCCGGAAGGAGCGGGAGCGGGTGGCGACGCTGGCGGCGAAGCACGCCAAGCGCGTCCTGGAGGCGGTGGCCGAAGTGGACCATCGGCGGGAGCGGGAAAACGTGAAGGATCTGCGCGACCTTGGTGCCCCGGAGCAGCCCTGGGCGGGGACAGTGCGTGCAGTGGTGCAGCGGGAGCTGGGGGTGGTTTGGGACGAATTTCTTTTGCTTTGACCAGAGCCCAGCCCGGAAGGCGCCTGCGGCGCTCGGGCCGCACGCGCCTTGCGTGGTGCTGAAGAAGCTCCCCTTATTCCCACCTTCCTGCTTCTTGC
>JBEIQS010000275.1:0-6816 GCA_040376425.1 Alphaproteobacteria bacterium
CCAGCTCGCCCGCCTGCTGGCTCAGCCAGGGCAGGGCAGAGCTTCCACTTCGGCGGCGTCCGAGGGTCCCCAGCGATGCGGCGGCGGTGAGATCCCGGTGGCGGTCGGCCATCCGCTCGGCCAGGGCGCGGTAGAAGGCCGCGCTGATCTCGCTGTCCTGGTCGAGCAGTTTTTGTAAGGCGGCGCGGGGAATGTGGACGCAGCGGGCGGGGGTGGCGGCACGCACATCGGCAGATCGCGGCTCCTGGTCCAGAAAGGTCATGTCCCCGACCACATCCCCAGCCGCCACCCAGTCCAACACCACCTCCGGATGGAAGCGGTCGTCCACGATCTCCAGTGTGCCCGATTCGATTACATAAATATCGCCGCCTTTTTCTCCGCGGCGGATAAGCCTCGCGCCCGGTTGCAGCTCCACCGGTGCGCCTGCGGAAAGCAGCCGCTGGGTGGTGCGGGGCCCCAGCTTCGCCAGAAATACCGTTCCGCTGCTCATCCTTCCTCCGTTGCGCCTTCAAATGCTGACGGCGGTTTCCAGATGGCGGGGGTTGAAGCTCTGGCAGGGCCAGGGGTGGTCGGCGTCTTTCAGGCGAAGGGCGTTCCTCTGGTTCATTTCCGCCACCAGCAGCCGCAGGGCGCCGCTGAAGCGTGAAAATGCTTCCCGTCCGCGGTAGTCGGCGGCAAAAATCTCCCTACAGTCTCCAATATCCAGGAGGGCAGGCATTTCCAAGCCAGTGAGGGCCAGGATCAGGAGATATTGGATGGAGGACTGCACGTCGGAAACTTCTGCGTTCGGCCGCAGCTTTGTGCCCATAAATGTAGGGTCCATGACGTACTCATGCACGGTGCCGACGGCTTCGTGCAGGCCGGTCACCGTCCAAATGAACTGGCTGACGATGTCCACCAGACCCTCGTGGGAGTGGTCGGGAAAGACCATGCTGGGGGGAGAATTCTCCTTCAACTCCTTCCAAAAATCCTTGAGCTCGGGGTCGGCCTGGATTTCCTCGGGGGTGGCATAGCAGACCAGATAGTCCTCCACAAAGTTGCGGATGACGTTGTAGAGCGCCAAGGCTTCGGTGGCCCAGGGGAAGTGGACACCCGGTTGATCCGCGCCCTTTTCCGCGACCAGCGCCGGTACAGACTGAAAGCGCGCCAGTGCCACACTGTCATTCAGGGACTGCACCAGCGCGTCGTAGGTCAGCGCCGAGGCGCGATGCACAAAACCAAGCTTGGGAAGGAGACTATTGCTGGCACCGTAGTTGATGGTGATGGTGCGCCAGGTGAAGGCTTTGAGCAGCAGGCTGAGGTAGTGGGTGGGCCGCAGCGCCATTCGTGCGGCCACCGTGACGCTGTTGCCCATGATCCAATGTACAAAAACGAGGTGGTCGGTGATGGTGCTGCCCACCATGATGGAGCTGCGCCACACCCACTTGGCGTGGGCCCAGTCGGCATCGGAAGGGAAGACCCACCGGTTTGCATGGCACCACCAGATGGCCATCGGTCGCTGCTGCTGGTCAAAAAGTGCCTTTGCACCGTAACGTTCGAAGCCGGGGCGCACCTCGTAGCGGCCCAGGTAGCTGAAGTCGCTCACCCATCGGGCCGCAGCGACGCGAGGATCTTCTGTCGGGCCGGCCTGGACTAGCCGGGTGCGGTAGCCGCCGAGGCCCGCAAAGGCAAGGCGGGCCGTGGCCTCGTCCGAGGCCATCTCGCCCCAGAAGTGGTAGGGGCGCGAGAGGTAGACGCCCTGGGGCAGCAGCTCCTGAAAGACATCCCGCGCTTCGTCGCGGGACTTCCAGGGGGCCGCGGCGTCTTGGATGGGAAAGAGGGCTTCGATCCGCAGGATACGTAGGAAGATGTCGCGGTTTCGAGAGGCGGTGGGCCAGTCTTCGTCGTTGATAGGTACGCGGATGGGCTTTTCGGGCGGACCGAAGGGAAGATCTCGGAATACGAGGCCGCCTTTGCGCTGGGGCGGGCGCACCCGATCGATGCCCAATGTGGAGCTTTTCCAGCTCTTGATCGCCGACTTTACCATCCACAGGAAAAGGCGGGTATGAAGGTCCAGGCTGCGGATGCGATAGGCAGGGGCGCCGTATAAAATCTGCGTTCGTACCGCTTCCTCCCGAATCAGGCTGTCTGGCATGCCCCTCCCTGCGTGGTAGCGCCCTTATAGCATAGGAGCGGAGCACACAAAGCTGCGTTGCGATAGAGAGAAGGGGGGAGCGCGGGAATCTGCTACAATCCGCCTGCCGGTGGGTCCGATCCCGGACCTGCGGCGGGGAGCTTGGATGGGGGAGCCGGAGAATGGGCTGAAGGGACGTTGGTACGGTCCACTTTCGCTGCGGCCCGCGCGGGAGGCCTTTGACTTCGTGCTTCGGACCGAAGCCTACGTTCGCGACCTGCGGGCGGAGGTAAATCAGCCGTTGTTCATCGCACATCCGGGTGTGGAAAGCACGATGATCACGGATATGGCTGGGCTGGAATTTGTGTTTCATGCCCCACCGGAGCAGCTCGATCGGGTGGTGGACGGGCCCCCGGGTTTTGGCTGTCTGGGGCTGAACCATACCGCGCTGCTGGGGGGGGCCCTGCCGGCCCTGGTGGCCGGGGGGGCGGCCCATGATCCGGCACGGTCGCTGGTGGTGGAGGCGATGAGGCTGCGGGCGCCCTTTCTCTCCAAGGCTCTGGAGCGGGTCAGTGACTATGGCCTGCCGGGGCTTCGTCCCCTGTCGCGGGGACAGGATGCGCCCCTCTTGCCGGTGCTCCACGACGCGGTGGTGGGCATCGTCTTTGAGTGGTTGTTCGGTCTGAGCGATCATCCGGGAGGTGCGGAGACAGAAAGTTGGTTGAAGGCATGTTTTCGGATGCGCTCGGACCGGCCTCTGGCCAACTTCGCGGTGGGGCTTTTGAGTGGGATGCAGAGTGGCCCGCGTCGGGATCATCGGGCCTTCTCAGAGCGGGTGCTGGCACAGATTCGGGCGAGTGAGCCCTATCCGGCCTTTGTGGAGATCGCGCGAAGGGTCGGGGTGCCTGAGGAGGAGACGGCGGCCCACCTGATGTTTGCGGCGCTCTTCAACGCAACCGGGGGGGCGTGTACGACGGCCTACCCGGCGATCGTGACCATCGCGGTGGATCGGGTGATTCGGGACCGTCTGTACGACGAGCTGGAGCCCTTCCGGGGCAGGGTGGACGGACTCGGCGCACTTCCCTATCTCGAGGACTTTATGTTAGAGGTGATGCGTCTGTTTGGGCGGCCCCGTCACTTCTATCGGCGGGCACGGGTGGACCTGGAGATTCCGGTGAGCGTGGGGGCACCGGTGCGGGTGAAGGCGGGGACCACGCTGGTGGTGGTGGCCAATGTGGCGCGTATCGACCCCATGGTGTGGGAGGACGACGCGCAGGTGTTTGATCCCGATCGTTTTGCGCGCACGCCCGCCCTTCGGGAGCGGGTCTACCCCTTTGGTCCACCACCCACGGGGAAAAACCGCTTCGGCTGCGCGGGAGGGGCAAACGGGACATCCTCCCTCCTGTGGAAGACGGTGGTGGCATCGATGGCGCGCGACCGGCGGTGGACGATCCGTCCCTGGCCTGAGCCAGACCCCGATGTTTTTTCAGGCGTGGTGCAGACGGGGTTGAAGGTGGTACGGACGTAAGGGAGTTTGGACGCGGCGCGAGGCCTGCGGCTGCACGGCGCCCCTTCCGCATCGCGACGCGTTCATGTGCCCCTTGTCCGCCCGATCTTTCTGATCTATTCTTTCTCATCAACTGGGGAATGCCATGGCCATCCGGAAAAATGAACTCCGCGTCGACGATGTACTCTTGGATGGCGATTGGGTCGCCGCGGGGGAGCATTGCTATGCCGTTCTGCGTCCCGACGGCCTGTTCTGCATCTACTCGGGCCGGGACCCCTTTGATCCGGCGTCGAAGCTCCTCTGGTCGCCGCATGAGTGGTACTATCCGGGGAAGTTCCTTACCTTTCCGATCATCTCGGCCTTCCCGACGGACCTTCCGAAGCCGCACTTCGCCACGCTTGGCTACGACGGTAATTTTTGTGTGTATCACGGCACTCCCGACGCCATCGGGCGGCTCCTCTACTGTGCAAAATCGCCGGAAACATGTGTCGAAGGGGACTACCACGCGAGGTTGCACTCGGATGGCCGAATGCTGGTCTACCACGGCACCCCCGAAGCCCGCGGGGCCCGGGCCTACACCTTCGGGGCGGCCGCGCAGGGGCTTGACCTGGCTGACGTGGAGGTCAATCTGGATTTCAATTCCATCCCGGTGGGGACGCCGATCGCCTCGCGCTTGGCGACCATTCCCACGGCCGAATGGCTCGCGGCCACCGACGCCCAGCGGGGGGCCGTCGTCCAGAAGTGGGTTGCGGAACAGCCCTGGGGCCGCCCCGATGACCTCTGGGTGGCAGTGCTGAACCACCTCTACCGCGTGAACGGCGGGTCGGTGGCCGATGCTCTGGCGGCCACCGGGCCCCGATCGACGGTCGCGTCCCCGGCCAAGCCCGCCGTCAGCCCGGCGGCCATCGGCTTTGCGCTCGCGGGCACACTTCTGAAGAGCGTGGGGGAGAAGCTGGTGAAGAGCGGCGGTCCGAAAGGAAGGCTGCTTGGGGTTGGGATGAGCGTTGCCGCGGCACTGATGGGCCCGCTGGGCGACGCCTTCGGGATCGCCGGTGGGCAGCCGGAGATCGACTGGGGCTGGGTGCTTTCCGAGGTGCGGAAGGTCGTGCGCGAAGAGCTGGCGGACTTCCGGATGGAGGCCTACGATCGGCGCGTGGTCGCGCTCGGCCGGTCGGCCTATGTGCTGTTCACGACCAATGGCGGCGGCACGGCCCTCCTTACGGCGGAGGTGCTTCGTGCGGAAGAGCTGGCCGGTGAGCTGATGGTCCAGAACGGGACCCATTGGTGGCACCGCACCATGTCCCTCGGGCACCTGCTCTTGGCAGCCAACCTGCATCTGATGCTGCTGTTGGAGCTCGCAAAACAGCAACAGAATGTCGGAAGTCGCGTCATCGCTGAGAAGACCATTGACATGGCGGAGGCCTACCTGCGGCAGTATCTCACGCATTGCAGCGGGATCCTCGCCGACCTACGGGCGCATCGCCGCGCGGAGATCGGGCCGGCCCGCGCGGGGCAGGTGTGGCACGACGGGATCCTGGGCGGGGAGGTGTCTCTGGCCCCCGGGATCCAGGCGCATCCCTGGGGAATTCGTTCGCGGGCGCTCTACGTTCACCTGATGGAGCGGCACATGGACGAGGGCTTTGCCTCGGCCGAGGCGACAATCACCGCGTGGCGGACGCTGAGCGACACGCTGGCGCCGCCGGCCCCCGCGTCCGCCCCCGCGCCCGCCTCGTCGAGCACGGGCTGGCTAGGGGCCGCACCTGGCAACCTTGCTGAGCTCGGCAACCTTGCCCCGAATTTCTCGATTTTCACCCTCCCCGTGGCGGACATGAGCACGCTGGGGCAGCCCATCTCCCCCGTCCCGCCGATGGCCCCCGTTGCGCCAAGCATCGGTGGCCTGGACTTCAAAGGCATCCTGGAGGAGCCCATCGTCAAGATCGGCAACATCGGCCCGGATTTGAGCGGGACCGGCTTCGGCGAAAATGGGGTCATCTCGATCCCCGTTCCGCCGGTGTCCGTATCGATCAACGCCGGCTTCAGCGGGGTGGAGGCGCCTTCGATCCCGGTTGGGCCGATGTCGGCACCGATCAACGCCGGCTTCAGCGGGGTGGAAGCGCCTTCGATCCCGGTTGGGCCGATGTCGGTACCGATCAATGCCGGCTTCGGCGGGGTGGAAGCGCCTTCGATCCCGGTTGGGCCGATGTCGGTACCGATCAATGCCGGCTTCGGCGGGATCGGCTCCCTCGGCTTCGGCCCTATGACATTCTCGATGGAGCCACCGCCCACCCCACCGAAGCCCGACGAGACGCCCTAAGGGCCGGTTGGCCGCGCCATGCGCCGCAGCGTCACAGACACTGGCCGGTGCTGGTTTGGCAGCTCCGGTCTCCGTCGCAGTCCGCGTCCGTTCGACAGCCATCCTTGCATTCTCCAAGGCTGGAGCAGAACTGCTGTTCTGGGCAGTCGGTGTTTGTTCTGCATCCCACCTCGCATTGGTCCGTGACGTTGCAGATCTCGTCGCTGTTGCAGTCGTCGTCACTGCGGCAGCCCGTCTTGCACTCCCGGAGGACATCATCGCAGATCTCTCCTTTGAAACATTCCGCGTCGGTCCGGCAGGCCGCAGGATTGCAGCCGCTTTGGAGCAGGGTGATGGTGGTTAGAAGGAGGAGGATGCGCACAGGAACCCCGGTGGAGGAGGGAGCGTAGCACATCTGGTCGGGTGGGCCAGATCCGACGCCGCCGGGTGTGGAGCATCGGCTCTCCCGGACCAGGTGTGTGCGCGACACAGGCTCCGCGAGTGCCTGCGCGGGTGGCCGGGAGGAATCAGAAAGAAAGAACACTATCTACTTGCATACTTCGTGCGTTGAAATTTTTGTAGTGCAACCACGTTGACCGCAAGGAGTGGGAGGATGTACGGTGGCCCCCCGTTGATGGCCTGTCGCCATCTCGGCCTCTCCCGATATTCTGCCCTACCGGAGTCCTGATACCTATTACACCCTCTGCGGTCACCCAGCTTGTATACGTCACCGACAACCAGAACTTCTCTTTTACGGTAGAGGGGAACGTTACACACTATTGCTTGGGCCTGGCTGGTTTTTGGTTCAGCTACGGAGACAGTGATAACAATATCAAGGATATGAGCATTTCGGTAGCAGGCACCGGCATGATCACCAATAACGGCGTGACCACCATCTCCGGC
>JBEIQS010000420.1:0-2735 GCA_040376425.1 Alphaproteobacteria bacterium
CCATTGCCCCCTTCGACGGAACCAACGTGGGCGATGTGTTTTTCAGCAACGACGACTGGCAGAGCCCGATGATCACGCAGTACAACCCGCCGCGGGTGGTACCCAAGGGCCAGGGCTTTCAGTGGTCCTGTACGTACAAAAACGACGATCCCAAAGAGATCAACTACGGGCTGACGTCAGAGGACGAGATGTGCAACATGGCGGTGGTGCACACGCCCTTTGACCTGAGCGCAGCGTGTGAGGTGGTGGAGACCTCCGACGGCGTGCTTGCGCCTGGATAAGAGGCACGAAGTTGAAAAAACACCTCCTCCGCTCCAGCAAGTTCCTCTCCCTTGTCCTTCGCCACGACCCGGCCGCGATCGGTCTGCAGCTTGATCCCCGCGGTTGGGCCGAGGTCGACGATTTGCTCGCCAAGCTGGCCGCCACCGGGCACCCCCTCAGCCCCGAAGAGCTCGGGGAAATTGTGGCCACCAACGAGAAGAAGCGCTTTGTCATCGAAGGGGGGCGCATCCGCGCGCAGCAAGGTCACTCCATCGACATCGAGCTGGGACTTGAGCCGGTGGTTCCTCCGGAAGTGCTCTTCCACGGCAGCGCCGAAAGCAACCGCGCCTCCATCCTCCAAAACGGCCTCCATGCGGCCGCCCGACAGCACGTCCACCTGTCCCACGAAGCGGACACGGCCCGTCAGGTGGGGAGCCGCCACGGCCGCCCGATGATCTTCCTCGTCGCCAGCGGCGCCATGCATTCTGCCGGCCATGCCTTCTACCTCTCTGGCAACGGCGTCTGGCTCTGCGACCGGGTGCCCCCGGAGTTCATCCGGGTGGAGGCATGAGGTCGGAAAAGGGAAGGTAGAGAGCCCGTACGAAGGCGCCCCCCTCGGGTGTGGCAGAGTCCCCCGGGCCCGGCGCACCTGACCTGCGGTTGCGGAAGTCCCGCGGGCGAAGGGGGACGCACAACGGCGGTTTTTGCAGAAACTTCTGCATACGCGCGGGGCATGCAGGAAGGTGATTGGAGTGGCGCATTCTGCAGGAGTATGCCAGTATCTGACTGGCGGAGGGATTTTGGAGGCCGAAGGCCGGACCGTCCTGGACGGGCGCTACCAGCTATGGGAGGTGATCGGACGTGGTAGCTACGCCACGGTCTACAGCGCCACCGATCTGGAAACAGATCGGCACTATGCGATAAAGGTGCTTTCCGAAGGCCTTTCCAGGGCACGACTCCAACGCTTCCAGAATGAGAGCAGCTTGCTGCTGTCCACCCGGCATCCCCACCTGGTGGCCGCCCACGCGACGGGTGTATGGGAGGGGCGCCCCTACTTGGTTCTGGATTTGATCCGGGGAGGAAGTCTGCGGGATCGCCGGGAATTCGAGGGACCGCTGCCATGGGAGGCTGTGGCCGGGCCCATGGTGGAAGTGCTGGCAGCGCTGGCCATGGTCCACCATCGCGGCCTTATCCACCGAGACGTGAAACCGGCCAATATCCTGGTTGACGAAAATGGTACGGCATTCCTTTGTGATTTCGGAATTGCCCATGTCGAGGGCGGCGTCAAGCTCACCAAGACCGGCTCTACCCTGGGCACCGCGCTGTACATGGCACCCGAACAGCGCCTGGATCCTCGACGGGTGGACCTGACCACGGACATCTATGCAGTTGGTACAACCATTTTTCGACTGCTCTCGCCAGAGTCTGCCATCGACCTGTTTGCCCTGCCTGCCGACGCGGCCCGCTGGAACAGCCTCCCCCCCGCTCTTCGACCGGTGATTCAAAAATCGACCCACCTTGATCACGCCCAACGCTACCCCGACGCGAGCGCCATGGCCGAAGCGCTCCTTCGCGCAAGTCCGCCACCTCTTCGCAACCAAATTGTCTCCAGAAGTACTTGCGATCCGGCACAATTTCCAGCCCCAGACCCCCGTATCCGCCCCCCTCCCCCTCCCCCACCTCCGGGGTTGTGGGAGAGGTTGCGGCGACTGCTGGACTGACCCCGGGGGCAGACTCGGGCGGCTGTCCCTGGCAAAATCCCCGAAGATACCCGTTGAAACTACAGGTTGCGGCACAACCACCTCGTCCGCGAAGGGAAGGGTCGCCGTTCCGGCGAGAGCGGCTCTGAGGGGGGGGCCCCGAAGCGGGTTCCGCTTTGGGCCATGTCCCGGTGCCGCCCCTTGACCGGCGCCCCGGGGGGGTTATGAATTGAACGTGGATCATTCAGATCCACGCCAACCGGGGGCGTTCCGGTTTCGACGGGGTCGTAGAAGTTCGAAGGGCGTGGCAGGAGTGGTTCATCCGTAATCGGACCAAAAATCAGGTGCCAATAACACCAACTACTTTGAACAGGACGTCCGCCTCGCGGCCTAGTGTTCACGGTCCTGAAGCCATTTAGAGCATCAGGCATTCGTATAAGCGTGGCCGAACTTATACGGGTGTAATCCAGGCTTGCAGCAACCTCGGGGCTGAGCAACCGCCGGGCGCGCGAAGATAAACAGGGTACTCTGACGGTCTCCAAAGGGGACGACACCCGCCGGTGGGTTCAACCGGAAGGCTACGTATCTCGGAGAGTGGAAGCGGCTTCGGACGTGGGTTCGACTCCCACCGCCTCCATACACAAGATTCATCCGGCACAATTCGCCGGGTGAATCACTTTTGGGAACAACTTCTGTGCCAAGCGCCAGCCACCAGTCGTCCCCGCGTCGAGCCTGTACCGGAGTGTTTTCCTGCGTTTGAACCCCACGGCGATC
>JBEIQS010000214.1:0-9812 GCA_040376425.1 Alphaproteobacteria bacterium
CCTGTCGGCCATTCCTGAAGGCTACTGGGACGACGTGGAAGAACCTGCGAATTTTGACGACGGATCCTGGCTGAAGCCGGAGCGTCTCGGAATGTTCACCACCGGCATCAACGGCGCCCACGAGGTCTATGTGCGCCCCTGGTGGAGCTTTCTCTTCGGGGGAGGGTTGGGCATTGCCGTGATCACGGGGCAGATGACCGAGTGGGAACCGGGGGAGGGGCCGGGCTCTCCGGAGATGGATAACACTGATCCAGACTGCGGAATTGCGGAGCCGGCCTACCTGCGCAAGGATGCCTGCCCCAACGACGGCCCGATGAACTTCCCCTCGGTGCTGCCCATGGTGGACATCAACGTCTCCACGCGCTTCCATATCGGGGATCGGGCAACAATCCGCCTTGAAGGCGGGCTCCATGACATGTTTTACGGCGGCATGACCGTCGGCGTGATGTTCTGAACAAGATCCGGCTTGCCGATTCGGAGGCGGTGCGATAAGCCGCGTGGACTTCGGCTGGGGTAGCAATTGGTCATCGTTACAGTTCGTGAGAATGAGCCCTTTGAAAAGGCGCTTCGCCGTTTCCGTCGTAAGGTGGAGCGCGAGGGTATCCGCAAGGACATCAAGAAGAACAGCTTCTATCTGAAGCCTGGTGAGAAGCGCCGCCTCAAGCAGCGCCTTGCCGAGAAGCGTCGCCGGAAGGCTATGCGTCGGGCCCAGAAGAAGGTGCCGGTGGCGAAGCCGACCCAGGGTCAGTCTTTCGGCCCGAGCTAGTTTTCCGGCCCCTGTTGGGCTGAGCTGGAAATGCCTGCAGCCTCAAACGGATTCGTTTGGGGCTGTGGTGGTTTTTCCATCCCAACACCGCGAAACGAACTCAGGGCGGCGTGGCGACAAAGCGGGCGCGAACCAGACGATTCTCCCAGGGATTCGGGTCGGGATTCGGCTGTGGCAGTCCGTCCCCGGCGCCAGGGAAGGCCCACAGCAGATCGGCGGTGAAGCGCAAAAAGCCAGGGTTGGCCTGACTTGCTTCCAGCAACATGCGGTAGCCCGCGTCGGTATCCGGCGGCTCCAGCCCGAGAACAAGGCGTCCATTGAGCCAGGACAACCAGACGTCCTCATTGTCCTCGTTCAGGATTCGGGCCCGGGCCAGCAGGAGGGGGAGGTCCACCAGAGACAGGGATGCCCCCGGCCCGCGCAGCTCAGCCAGGTCCAGCACGTTGGCCGCGGCCCAGATCAGGCAGGGAACGGCCTCCTTGGGCAAGGTCGCGAGGTTGAACGGGGTCAACCTTCCCCGGTCAGCCGCAAAAGCTGCTTGAAAGCCTGAGTTGCTCTGAAGACAGCCGACCGCGCGCTCCACCCCGCTCAGGTAGTGTGCCCGCGCGGGAAAGTCATCCTCGGGCAGTCCGGCCCGGGCGGCCTCTGCCAGGGTCCACTCCAACCGGGCCAACCAGCCTGCGGCCTCCATATCGCCAGGGTCCAGCTCCAGGACGGCCTCCAAGGCGGCATAGGCACGCCCCACCCCGCCCGGTTCGTGGCGCTCCATCAACGCCGCCCGGGCGGCCTGGCGGGCCTCGTCCGCCGGATCGGGCGCCGTCTTGCGACCACTCAGCAGTGCGCAGCCTGCAAGAACAAGGGTCGGGATCCAAGGCACAGGTTAGCTCTCCAGCATGCTCTGGTATCCCCTTGGCTGCGTTCCGCACGCGCCGACCGCGGTGGAAACGACGGTCGCGCAGGCCCCCCGCCTCCCCCCGCTCCGGCAGTGGAGGCCCCGCCATCGGCCGAACCGTTGCCCGCAACGGAGCTTGCAGCAGCGCCACTGGTCGGCGATTCCGGAGGGCGCTCCCACCGTCTTGTTGGGGAGGAGGAGCTGGCGCAGCTCGTCAAGAATTCCGGGAGTCGCTCCCTGGTGCTGAATTTTTGGGCCACCTGGTGCGCCCCCTGCATCCAGGAGCTGCCCTACCTGGATCGTGTGGCGGAGCAGTTTCCCGCCGCTGACTGGATCCTGGTGAATGTGGACGGAGTCGGACTGGATGGCGTGGAAAAGTGGCTGGTGGAGCACCCGGTTGGCCTACCCCTGTTGTTGCTGAATTCCGCCGATCCCGCCGGGGTATTGGCCCGGCGGGTACCGGAGTGGGAGGATGCCATCCCGCTGACCTTGGTGCTGCACCCCGGGGGGGGGCTTCACGCGGTGCACCAGGGAGCCCTGCAACCCGGCCAGTTGGAGTCTTCCCTGCTTTCCTTAGGAAATCCTCGGATCTGTGCGCAGCACGGGGGCTAAGCGGCGGGTGCTGATTGCTCGACGACGGGTTAATCTCGGATGGTGCCCCGATGGTGAAATGGTAGACACAGAGGACTTAAAATCCTCTTCCGTTAGGAGTGCGGGTTCAACCCCCGCTCGGGGCACTTGCCGCAAAGCTGGAGACGTCGTAGACTCTCAATAGACGTGGGGCGGGGAGCGTTGATCCCTGAATCTCAACGCCAGGACTAGAATGGGAAGGATCATCGGAATCGACCTGGGAACCACCAATTCGGTGGTGGCCTACATGGACGGGAACGAGCCGCGGATCATTGTGAACGAGGAGGGGGGGCGTGTGACCCCTTCCGTCGTGGGTTTTTCCAAGACGGGAGAGCGTTTTGTAGGGGATGTTGCGAAACGGCAAGCACTGATCAATCCCGACTGTACCCTACACTCCGTCAAGAGATTTATTGGAAAGAGAAGTAAAGAAGCCAAGGATGAGCTATCGCTCGTCAACTACAAGGTCGTGGAGGGACGCAACGGAGAGGTGGGCTTCGACGTGAATGGTCGGGTCTACGCTCCTCCTGAAATCTCCGCGATGATTCTCCAGAAGCTCAAAAAGAGTGCGGAAGATTTTCTGGGCGAGGCGGTGACCGAGGCCATCATCACGGTCCCCGCGCACTTCACTGATCGGCAGCGGCAGGCCACCAAGGATGCGGGCACGATTGCCGGTCTGGAGGTGCTGCGCATCATCAACGAGCCGACGGCCGCGGCGCTCGCCTTTATGCATGAGCGCAAGAAAAGTGCGACGATCGCCGTCTATGACTTCGGCGGTGGTACCTTCGACATCTCCATTGTCCGCGTGGATCGCGATGTGGGCGAAGTGCGGGCAACCCGTGGGGACAACAGCCTTGGCGGTAACGACATCGACGGCGTGATTGTGGACTGGCTTCTTGACGAATTCAAGACCGAGCATGGCATGGACATCTCGGGCGAGCGGGTGGCCCGGCAGCGCCTTCTGGATGCGGCCGAACGCGCGAAGCTGGAGATGTCCTCCGCGCTGGAAACCGAGATCCACCTCCCCTTTTTGATGGCAGACCAGACCGGTCCCAAGCACCTTTCCCGCAGCCTGAAGCGGGCCCGTTTTGAGCAGATGATCCAGCCGCTGTTGGATCGTACCATCCGCGAATGCGAAAAAGCATTGGCAGATGCCCGGCTTCGCCCTGAGGACATGGACGAGGTGATCCTGGTCGGGGGCTCCAGCCGGATCCCACGGGTCAAGGAGATGGTCCGCGATCTGTTCCGGCGCACCCTGAACCAGTCCTACAACCCCGACGAGGTGGTGGCCATCGGCGCTGCCATCCAGGGTGGCGTGTTGGAAGGCGAGGTTCGGTCGGTAACCTTGTTGGACGTGACCTCGCTGTCCATCGGTATCGAGGTGGAAGGTCGCCGCTTTGCCAAGTTGATCCAACGAAATACGGTGATCCCAACTCAGTGTACGCGGATGCTCTCCACCGTGATCGACAACCAGCGCTCGGTCAAGATCCATGTACTCCAGGGAGAAGGTGCCTTGGCGGCGGAGAATGTAAGCCTGGGTGACTTTGAGCTGAGTGGCATCGAGCCTGGTCCCAGGGGTGCCCCACGCATCGAGGTGAAGTTTTTCATTGATGCCTCCGGCTTGCTCTCGGTGAGCGCCAAGGATCTGCGATCCGGGGCCTCCAGCAACATCACGATCAATTCTCCCACCAGCTTCTCCCGTTCGGAGCTGGAGGAACTGCGTGAAGAGGCCTCCACCTTCGAAAAAAAACAAATCGAACAGGGTGATCTGAAGGATCTGCGGCATCAGGTGGAAAAAGTGGTCATGGCGCTGGAGGCCATGCTTCGCGAAAAACGCTCGACCCTGGCTCGGAATGAGCTGACGGAGCTGGAGCACGCCGTGAAGCGGGGGCGCATGTCCTTGACCAAGGCGGCCGACCGCACCAACCTGGAAGAGGTCTATTCCTGGCTGCGTCGGGTCCACGGAAACCTGAAAGACAAGCTGGGTTCTCGCCCGACCGTGCACTGATGGATTGGCGGTCAGAGCTCCAGGAGCGTATGAGCCGTGGTGTGGACGGGGAGCCGCGCTTTGCCTCCCGAACGGCCATCGAAATTCTCTCGGAGAAAGACGAAGGGCGCGTGATTGTGGTGGCCGATGGGCAGCGGCGCTGGGAGGGGACCGAGCACATGGGCCGTCGGGAGGGGCGCTGGCTCTTTCTGGAGGCGGGAAAGATTCGCTTCGAAGTTATCTATGTGGCCGACAAGCCCGCATGGCTCTGCGGCTATCTGCCCGATGGTGCGGTGGACCCCTCAGCCGTTTTTGAGGGGCGCTGGTGCGAGGAGCGCTCGGATTTTGCACAGAGCCGGGCGCTGTTGGTGGCGCTGCTGAGCGGGCTGCGCAGTCCGGCGGATGTGCCGGAAGTGGTCCGTGACCTGGCCGGCCAGGGTGCCAGTCGGGCGCAGATCCTGCGGGCTTTTCGGGAGGGCCTGGGTCTGCCGCTGGCCGTCGCGCGTCAGATCATCGACGAGTTTTTTGCGGCCGGCTGAGGCGCTCCACAATCGCGAGGGCGGCCCGTTCGGCCACAGTGCGGGCGTCGGGAGGGGCGAGGAGCCGGCGCAGCCGATCGGAGGGGGGAGGGGAGACGTTCCGAAGGGCGCGCACCAGCGTGTCGGGCTGGAAGTGCTGAAGGTACTCGGGGATGGGCGCATGCGGCCCGCTAGGCAGCCCGGCCACCCGATCCAGGAGGATGTTGGGCAGCGCGAGGTGGCGGATACCACGCACCAGCAGTTTTCCCACCCACCAGGTCAGCCAGGGTACGCGGTGGGCGACGACCGTGGGCACGCCGGCCAACGCCAGCTCCAGCGTCACAGTACCGGACTTGCTCAGGGCCCGACCCGCACGGCGCTGGGCCTCCGCCGAAGATACCGGCTCCCAGGGACCGGCCGGGGCCTGAACCCCGGGGGGAAGGGCCAACAGCGTGTGTGCAGCGCCGAAGGCTTCGGCGACGTTCCGGTAGGTTGGCAGGAGCAAGGCGCGCTCTGCGGGGCGGGAACCCGGGAATAGCGCCAGGGTGTCTGGCTCGGGGCGGCTCGGGGGCAGCTCCACGGCGGGGTGACCGATCCAGCGTGCATCCATGCCATGAGGCAAAAAAAGATCTGGTTCAAAGGGGAACAGGCAGAGCAGGAGGTCCAGTTGCTTGCTCAGGCTGCGTGCCCGACCGGGGCGCCAGGCCCACACCTGGGGTGCCACCATCCCAACCGCGAGCACTCGGCGGCGTCGCGCCGCCGCCAACACCGGCAGGTGGAAGTCGGGCGCATCGATGCCGACGAAGGCATCGGGCTGCTCTTGTAGTCCAGAGTACAGAACTCTCCGACGCTCGCGGATTTGGCCGAGGTGTGCGAATAATTCCACCAGTCCCATCGCCGGCGGGGCTGGCGGGGACAGCAGTCGCAGACCGGCCTCCTCCATCAACGGACCGCCAAGTCCATAGAGATCCACACCCGGAAGCTGAAATTTCAGCGCGCGCACCAGCCCCGCGCCCAGTCGGTCCGCGCTGGGCTCCACGGCTGAGAGCATCAGCCGCACATGGCCTCTTTGATGGCCACCGCCACCTCCACCGCCCGCTGCCCGGCCGCCCCGTCGATGGCAAAGGGCGTCCCACTGCGCACGGCGCCCAAAAAGTGCTCCAGCTCGCGGCGCAGGGCGTCCCAGTCCGGGGGCTCCTGGGGCTGCTCCTCCAGGCCCTCGGCCCAGCGCACGCAGTGGGCGCGCTTGTGGAGCAGGTCCAGGCTCCAATAGCTGTCCGTCGTGAAGGCGCGCAGCCGCCGCACCGCCTGCCGGCTCACGCGGGAGGCGGTCAGGGTGCCCACACGGCCGCTTGCCGTCTGGATGCGCGCCTGTACGATGTCGGCTTGGCCGGAGTGTACCACGAGGCCATCGGCGCGAAGATCCACTACGGGATCCTCCGGCTTCATGGACAGAAACAGGTCGATGTCGTGGATCATGAGATCCAGGATCACGTCCACGTCCAGCGCTCGGGGGGAGGGAGGGGCCAGCCTTTCGCTCTGCAGGTAGCGGACACCAGGGGGCAGTAGGGAGATCACCGGGTTGAACCGTTCGATATGGCCCACCATCAGGCGGGGGTAGCGGGCCAAGGCCGCGGCCTCTTCCGGGCTTGCGGCCAGCGGTTTTTCGATGAGGCATGGGATCCCCGCTTGTAGCAGGGCTTCGGCCACCTGGCGATGGAGCGCGGTGGGGACCGCAATCACCGCTGCGTCCGGACGATCCGTCGGGGGCGGGCTGTCCAGCAACGGGTCGATGATGGTGAGAGAAACGCCCAAATCCCGCAGGTGCCGGGCGTGGTGCTTACCCATCTGCCCGTGCCCGTAGAGGTGGACCCGCATGCTACTCTGAGACCGCGTCGGTGCCCGCAGAGCGGCAGGTTCCCCGCTGGGATCCGCCGATGAACTCCACCAACTCGACCACCTCGGGCACGTCGGCGTACACCTCGCGCACCTGCTCCAACGCAATCCGCATCGGCAGTCCCTGGTGGTACAACTCCCGATAGGCAGCCTTGAGGGCCTGGATTCCCGCCAGCTTCATGCCCGCGCGCCGCAGACCGACAATGTTCAAGCCGAAGAGGCGCGCCCGATCCCCCTGAGCGATACAGAAGGGGGGTACATCCTGGACGACCATCGCGCCGCCGCTCACCATGGCGCAGCGGCCCACGCGGGTGTACTGGTGCACCCCCACAAAGCCGGAGAGGATGGCGCGATCCTGCACGTGCACATGGCCGGCGATGGCCGCATAATTGGCGAAGATACAGTGGCTTCCGACCTGGCAGTCATGTGCCACATGCGACCCGGCCATGAACAGGTTGTCGTCGCCGATGCGGGTCAGCCCGCCGCCACCCTTGGTTCCGCGCGACAGGGTCACATGCTCGCGGATGATGTTCCGCGCGCCTATCTCCAGGCGGGTCGCTTCTCCCCGATACTTCAGGTCCTGGGGGTCGCCACCCAGCGCAGCACCGGCGTAGATTTTGGTTTCTTCACCGATAGCGGTGGGCCCGGTGATCACGACGTGTGGACCGATCACGACCCGGTCCCGCAGCACCACGTCCGCACCGATCACGGAAAATGGGCCGATTTCCACGTCTGCTCCGATCTCCGCCCTCGGATCCACCACCGCGGTGGCATGGACTCCCGACAAGAATGCTCCCCCGGGGACACCGCCCCACTACGCCCATCGGGTTACCCCAATCCGGCGTTGTCCGCATCCGGAAAAGTCATGTCTCTCGTCAATCGCATTCGTTCCGCTCTGCGCCCCGCCCCGCCGCCTGTACTGGAGCCCCGGCCGGCACCGCAGCGACCGTCGCCACCCAAAGGTGCCTTCAGTCACGTAATTTTGATTCTGGACTCATGTCGTTTTGACAGTTTTTTAGAAGCAAAACCCAAAAATATGATGCGTTTAGGTGAGCTGGAGCGTCGCTACACCTATGCTACATGGACAGCTCCGTCCCACTACAACCTGCTGATCGGCTTGTTGCCGCATCCGTCCCCCAAGCAGGTCTACGCCTCTGAGTACTACAAGGACGACTTCCTCAAGTTTCGCGAGCGATTGAACTTCGACCTGGATTTTGGCAAGATGGTCCCCGGGCTCTGGCTGCCCCAATATCTGCGCGATGTACAGGGCTACCACACCAGCATGTTTGTCTCGATGCCGGTGCTCAATCCCTCCACCCCGATCAACCGGGGTTTTGACCGCTATCAGCTCATGCCGAAACACAACGACCTTCGGCCTATGATCCGCCAGATGCGTTTTTATCAGGATCGTCCTGGCTTCTACGTGCTCAACACCGGAGAGACCCACTATCCCTACGCCACCCCCGACGAGGCGGAGAACGACTACCCCCGGATTCACGGGGTCAACGGCGTCTTCAAGCACCTGGACGACCACCTCCGCGCCGGAAAGTTGGTCCACGACAAGGACCGTTGGTTTGACGAAGCAAAGATGGAAGAGCTGCGCCAACGGCAGATCCAGGCGGTGCGCTGGGTGGACGGCGTGATCGAGGAGCTCTACGATCTGGTGCCCGACAACACCTGGATCACCATCACCGGCGATCATGGCGATCTTTTTGGTGAGGACGGCTATTTCGGTCACGGGCCCATCAGCCATGAAAAGGTGATGGAGGTGCCCTTTGTGGAGGGCAGGCTGAAGTAGACCTCAGCCCTTCAAGCGCTCCAGCTCCTCCTCCAGCTTCCGAACCCGCTCCAGCAGCTCCGGCAGGCGGTGGATCTGGGCGGCCACTTGGAGCCACTGGTCGTGCTCCAAGGCGGGATAGCCTGTCCGAAGGGCTGAGTCCGGGGTGGACCGGGTGAGCATGGACCCGGCACCTACCCGGGTGCCCGCACCCACCTCCAGGTGCCCGAGAACCAGGCTGTGGGCCGCCAGCGTGACGCCGGGGCCCAGCCGGGTGGAGCCGGCGACAGCCGATCCAGAGACCAGGGTGTTGTGGGGCCCCACCTGTGCGCCGTGGCCCACCTGCACCAGATTGTCCAGCTTGGAGCCGGTACCTATCCGTGTCTCGCCCATCGCGGCGCGGTCCACGCAGCTATTGGCGCCGATCTCCACGTCGTCCTCCACCATGACGCGCCCGGTCTGTGGAATCTTCATCAGTCCGGTTGCCGTCGGGGCAAAGCCAAAACCCTCGCCGCCCACCACTGCGCCCGGATTGAGCGTACAGCGATCCCCCACCTCGCAGCCGTCCATCACGACGCTGCCCGCCATCAGCAGGCAGTCCCTACCCACGCGTGCATTCGGCCCCACATAGCAAAAGGGCTGGATCACCGTGCCTTCTCCAATGAAGGCTCCCGCGCCCACATAGGCAAGGGCCATGACGGTGGCGCCGATGGCCTCGCCCTCCACCACGGCCTGCGGGTGTATACCCGGCGCGGGCCGTTGCTCCGGGTGAAAGAGGCGGAGCGCCTTGGAAAATGCCGCGTAGGGGTCTGCACAGCGGATCACCGTGTGCCCCAGGGCGGGCTCGCGCAGCCCCACCAGAATCGCGCCGGCGCGGCTGCTGCGAAAGGCGTTGAGGTAGCGCGGGTTGGACAGGAAGGAGAGGTGCTCGGGCCCGGCCTCTTCCAGTCCCACCACGCCGGCCAGCGGTCGCCCGCCGTCGCCTTCTACCTGGCCGCCAATGGCGGCCGCGATGGTCTCAACGGACCAACGCATCCGTTGATCAGGGGTTCTGGGCGTTGTAGCGCTTGATCAGCTCGTCGGTGATGTCCACGGTGGAGGAGGCGTAGACCACCCCTCCTTCCGTCACCTCGATCACCAGCGTGTACCCGCGCTCTTGGCCGATGCCCTCGGCGATCTTGCGCATCTTCTGCAGCAGCGTATCCATCGCGCCCATGTAGGCCTGGTTGAACTCGCCCTCGTAGCGCTGGTAGGCCTGCTGGAGCGCCATCAGGTCGTTGTTCATCTCGTCCTCCTTGGCCTTTCGGGCACTTTCGGAGAGAACAACGGCCTGTTTCTGGTAGTCCTGC
>JBEIQS010000165.1:0-13073 GCA_040376425.1 Alphaproteobacteria bacterium
ACATCGATCTGTACCAGCTCAGCTCTCTGCTGGTGCACCACCACGCCGGGAAGGCGTCCATGCCGGTTACCATGTCCTTTTTTTCGCGTCGCTTGCCGCGGCGAGAAGACGGGAGCGGCCAGAGCGCCCGCGGCTTCCTGCTGCAGGCGGCGCTGGGGCGTTGTTTGGAGTGGCTTTCGGAAGTCCGGTTTGACGAAGCGCAGCTTGCCAGCCTGGATCGCCAGCCGGTGGTGGGTCCAAGGCTGGACCCGGAGCTGCGGCGCCGACTGGCAGAGTGGCGCTTTGAAGGGATCATCGACGCTCCGCTGGATGGGACGCCCCTGTTTGCAGGAACGGCGCTGGGCCCCGATGGGAAGCCTGTGGATTTTGGCGGGGTCTGCCCGTCGGCGGCCTGCCCCTACCTCGTGGTTCAAACAGACCTTTTGAGTGCAAAGCTGATTGAAACACCGCTACTGTCGCTGCTGAACCACATGACCATGGTCGCCAGCAAAGCGGCAGCGGTGGTGGAGGCTGCAGGAGGCCGGCCGGTCTACGAGTTCGGCACCCGACGCACCCACCCCGATGCTGCGGTGGACGCGGCCTTGGCGGCCTGGATTGGGGGCTGTTCCGGCAGCTCCAATGTGGAGGCCTTCCATCGCTACGGTGTGCCCTGCGTGGGGACCATGGACCATTTTGCCGTCCAGGCCTGGGAGCAGGCCGGCGTTCCGCGTGCGACGACGGAACATGCCTTCTTCAAGGCTTTTTATGATACCTTCGCGGGCGGAATGCTGCTGGTGGACACCTACGACAGCTTCGGGGAGCAGACCGGCATCCGCAACGCGGTGGCGGCTACGGAAGGGAAGCTCGGCGGGGTGCGTATCGACTCGGGTATTTCCAAAGAAACCGTTTGGAAAGCCAGAAAACTCCTGGATGCCCTGGGAGCGCCGCAGGCCAAGATCCTGCTGTCCGGGGGACTGGATGAGGCGGCCATGCAGGAGCTGGCGGGAGCACCGGTGGACGCCTATGGGGTGGGCGAGCGCATCGTGACCTCGCCGGATGCACCGGTGGGCGTGGGGGCGGTTGCCAAGCTGTGTGAGGTGGGGAAGAACCCGACCATGAAGCTGTCGCGGGGCAGCGGGAAAGCAACATTGCCAGGGAGAGTGCAGGTCTTTCGCGGAGAAAATGGCGACACCGTTGCGATGAAGGGCGAGTACCCACCGGGGAGGCCGCTGCTGGAGCGGGTGTGGGAGCACCGGAGTCCCTGCCTCTCCGCCGACCCGGGGGCGGCGCGGGAGCGGGCGCAGCGGGAGCTGGCAGCACTGCCTGCGGAGTGGAAAAGGCCGAGACAGGCGACATTGCAGCTTTCTCCGCGGCTCTATGCGCTGGTCGCGGAGCTGGCGGGCGCGAAGTGAACCATCTGAAAAATAAATGTATCATGTGATACATTCGGAAAAATCTATGAATCTGCAAGAAAAATTTCCGCTGAAGCTGGAGACGCTGTCTCTGGCGGGGCAACATCCGGTGGGCCTGGTGGTGGTGGACGCCGGCGTCGCCTTCACCCGAAGTGGTGCCCTCTCTGATCCCACTCATATGATCCCGATGGTGCAGAGGATCGGCGAGGAGTACCGGGCGCTGCGGGCCGCACTGGGGGATCGGCTGCATACCCTGTGTTTTCTGGACACCCACCAGCCCGACATTCCCGAGCCCCCCTACCCTCCCCACGGGATCGTCGGAACCGGAGAAGAGGAGATGGATCCAGAGCTGATGTGGCTTCTGGACGAGCCCCGGGTGGAGGTGATCCGCAAGGACTGTATCAATGGTTTTGTGGGGGGTATCGATCTGGCCACCGGGCAGAACCGGGTGGTGGAGTGGATGCGCCGGGTGGGACCGCAGCAGCTCCTGGTCACCGGCGACTGCACGGATATCTGCGTATCCGATTTTGTCGTGACGATGCTTTCGGCCCGTAACCATGGGCTGTTTGCCACCGCCACTGAGCGTACGGACCGGGTGGCTCAGATCACCAGCCTTCAGATTGCCGTGCTGGCGGGCGCCTGCGAAACCTATGCGGCTCCCTGGCATGATCGGGAAGCTGCCCACCATGTCGGCCTATGGATGATGGGCGCCCGCGGCGCACTTCTTGCGGAGGGATGGAAGCCATGAACGAATTGACGCCGGTCACCACCGAAGGTCGGACCCTGGCCTGCCTGTCCTATGGCTCGATCTTTTTCGGGCTTCCCTTCTTTCTTCTTCCCCTTCTGATGCGCAAAGATGCCTTTGCCATCCACCATGCCAAGCAGGCTGCCGAAATCTACCTCGGCTTCATCCTTTTATTTGTACTCTACTTTCTGCTGTCCTTTATCACCTGTGGCTTTGGCGGCCTCTGCTTCCCAATCATGTTTTTGCCGTACATCCCCGTTCTGCACGGCGTGATGATGACCCTGAACAATGAATGGCGGGTGCCGTTTGGGGTGACCGGTCTGGTGGACTCGGCCATGGCCGGGGTGCAGGCGGATCAGAAGTAGGCTCAGTCCTCCTCCCGCCGTCTGCGCAATAGTGACCGAACATCGAGCAACGCTGCGAAGAGCGTCAGCCCCGACATGCCGTACACGGTCAGACGACCCTGCGCCGCGAGGTCCCCTTTGGTTGCTGGAAAAAGAAGGTCCAGGCCCGGTAAAAGAATAGCCTCGTTTTGATGGCTGGCGTTGTAGCCCAGCACTGCGCCGGTCATCAGCAACAGCAGGAGGGAATTCATCATACGCATGGGCTACGCTCCCGGTCGAGGGGGGCGCCGTCTCCCCTCCCCCCGGTCTTATCGCCCGCGTCAACGAATCGCCATGACGGCTTGACCGGGTCGCAGGTCCGGCGTAGGCTCGGGGGCTTGGAGTCGGCATGGAAATCGGGATTGCAGTTGCCGTAGCGGCCTTGGTGGTCTTTGTGCTGTTGGAGATGAAGACCTCACGTCCGGACGGGACGATGATCAACATCAAGCCCTTTCGCCGTATTCTTCTGGCGATCATGCCCACCCGGACCGAGGCGCTGGTCTACTTCGACGAGTACATCGATGCCACCAACCTGCTGCCCTACATCGCGCGGGCCCGCACCGCATTTGGCGCCAACATGACGCATGTGTGTGTGGCGGCCGCTGCAACCGCCCTGTCCGCAAACCCCACGATGAATCGATTTGTGGCGGGAAATCGCCTGTATCAGCGCAACCATCGGTACATCAGCTTCTCCATGAAAAAGCAGAAGCTGAACCGGAGCGCGCAGCTTGCCACGGTGAAGATGGAAATCCGCGACAACGAAAACCTGCGGAACTTCTGCGCGCGGGTCAACGCCCAGATTGGCGAGGAGCGCTCTGGAAAAAAGACCAAGGGCGACAAGGAGGTGGAGTCCTTCAACGTCCTGCCGCGTCCGGTCCTGCGGATGGGCGTGCCGATCTTCAAGCTGCTGGACTACTACAACCTGCTGCCAGGCGGGTTCATCAAGGATGATCCGCTCTATACCAGCATTTTTATGGCCAACCTGGGCAGTCTCGCGATGGGGGCGGGCTACCACCACCTCTTTGAGTACGGGTCCTGTCCGCTCTTCCTGATGATCGGGCGCATCGAGCAGGCCCCTATGGTGGTGGATGGCGAAGTAAAAGTCAGGCCGCGCCTGCATGTTCGCTTCACCTACGATGAACGTATTGACGACGGCTTGAATGCCCGCTTCGGCATCGAGGCTATGGTACAGATCCTCAAAGATCCAGAGAGCTACTTCGGATCCCCGGAGGACGAGAACGCTCCGCCGATCTGGCCCATGCCCGAAGGCAAGCTGGTCTACGGTCCCGGCACCGACGGTTGATCGTTTTTGGGCGGTGGCCATAGCCGGGCGGCCAGACCACGACACGAAGATCCTGGTTGACAGCACCTTGTCTCGCGACTACGCTGCGGGAAGGAGTATTCCATGCGCTACCTGCCACTTTCTCTTGTCCTCGCCTGCGGCAGTGAGAATGGCCTCAACGGCATCAAGCCCAACGCGGGTGGGGACTCCGACCTGCCAGAAGAGTCGGTGCCGGATACCGAAAAGCCCGATCCAAACACCCCGTGTGACGCGCTCTCCGGGACGGCCCACGACGTGGACCTGAACACCGAGTGTGATGTCTCGCTGCAAACCGGCAGTTTTACCCCTGTGGTTGAATACCACTTCGGTACCACCTCCTTCTGTGGGCCTCCGGCAGTCGGCCAGATCGTGGACAGCAACGGCTCCGGGGCCATCGATGCGGACGACATGCCGGCCATCCTGCTCTATCAGGGTACGCAGGTCGTGGCGTTGAAGGGGGATAACTCTGGAGAGTACTGGCGCAGTGCGCGCTCAAACCTGGGCCAGGACGGCGGTTTTGCCATCGGGGACCTGGACGGAGACGGCTGGCCGGAGGTGGTGGCGGTCAACTCGCAGGTGGCGACCGCACTTAACGGTCGGAACGGCAATATCTTTTGGACATCGCCGGATATTGCGCGCAGCTTGGACGTCACCGGCTACAACTTCCCCGCCATCGCGGATATGGATGCGGACGGCACCCCGGAAGTCACCATCGGCAATGCCATTCTGAACGGTGAGGATGGCACCATCCAGGGGCAAGGCAATAAAGGGAAGGGCGCGGCGCCCTATGGCGGAACCGGCTCTGGGGGCTACTACGGCACCCTGTCCGTGCCTGCGGACCTGGACGGCGACGGCAAGATGGAGCTGGTTACCGGAAACACGGCGTACAAGCCTAATGGCAGCGTGAAGTGGTCCAATAACGGTCCGGACGGGCTCATCGCGGTGGCGGACTTTGACCTGGATGGCCAGGGGGAAGTGGTCATGACCTCGGGCATCTACGTCAGCGGGCTGGAGTCGGACGGATCCATCGCCTGGGGACCGATCACCTTCTCCGGCAACCTGGGGGCCCCGGCCGTCGATGACCTGGATGGCGACGGCACCCCGGAGTTTGTGTTTGCCGCCCAAAACGCGCTTATCGCCATGCGTTGGGGCGGGCAGCGCTTCTGGTCTGCGAACATCTCCGACTCGTCGGGTGCCGCGGGGCCGGTTTTGTTTGACTTCGAAGGGGATGGCTACCCGGAAGTGCTCTACGCCGACGAGACCTCCATTCGCTTCTTCTCGGGTCTGGATGGCAGCGTAAAGATGACCTCCAACCAGCATGGTTCCTACACCATCCTGGAGACGCCCGTGGTGGCCGATGTGGACAACGACGACGAGGTGGAGATTGTTCTCGGCCACTGCTCCTGGAACAAGTCCCTGAGTGTGTACGGCGATCAGAACCACACCTGGCCCCCCGGGCGGAAGGTGTGGAACCAGCACGCCTACCAGATCAGCAACGTCGGCGATCTGGGCGAGATTCCCACCGGGTCTACCAGTAACTTCGCCACCTACAATAGCTTCCGCTCTGGGGATGCTGGCCGTCCTCCTGGTGAATGGCTGGATCTGGGTGCGGAGATTTTTGATGTGTGTGAGAAGGAGTGCGAGGAGGACAAGGTCTATGTGGGTGCCTGGGTCACCAACGCCGGCAACATCGAGGCGCCTGCGGGCATCCCCGTGTCGCTGCGCGCAGGCGCCGGGGGCACCATCCTGGCCACCGAGTACACCACGCAGCCCATTCCTTCTGGGAAAACCGGCGAAGCACTCACCTTTGTGGTGTCCGCAGCCGCGCTAGGCGGAAACACCCCGGTGGTGGTGGCCGACAAGGATGCCGCAGGCGCAGGGGTGACTCAGGAGTGCGAGAGCAACAACAACATCGCGTCCTGGCTGGATCCGGTCTGCGCCAACTGAGGGCGCAGGCCTGGCCCTGATACATCCGTGATGTATCACCAGAAGGAGCCTCTATGGCTCCTTCTTTGCGTATGAATGGCTATTCAGCCGTCACACGCGTGGTGGAGAAGGGCAGCGATAGCAGCGCACAGGGGGAGCCGTGCAGCACCTGCTCGGTGTTGCTGCCCCAGAGGCGGTCGGACAGGCTGTTGTGGCCGCGTGTGGACATCACCAGAAGATCGGCGTCCTGTGAGGCTTCCAGGATTTGCTCCACCACCGGACCGTTGCGCCGTTGGTGGGTCCAGGTCCAGCCGGCCAGGGAGGGCAGGCTCAGCGGCTCCACCGAAGCGGTGCCCACCGACAACAGGCAGAGCTCCCCACTTCCGCCCAGGGCCCGGAGCAGTCGAATCACCCACTCCAAAGAAAGCTGTGGATCTTCCTCTGGATCCAGAGGGATCAGTACGCGCCGTAGCTGCAGGGCGCCGGTTGTGGGATCGACAAAGGGGTGCGCCTCTGCCGGCAGCAGGAGGGTGGGCCAGCGGCGGGCGACGTCCTCGGCCACACTGCCCTGCACCAGACGCTCCAGCTCTCCACGCCGGTGGGTAGCCAGGATCACCAGATCGATGCCTGCTGCCTCTACTTCTTCGCGAATCGCCTCAGCCGCTTCACGACGGCCCATGCGCACCTTTCGCACATGCACCCCCAGGGCTTCCACAGCTTCTGGGGCGCTTTCCTCGGGAATCATCCCCCAGCGGGCCAGGGTTTTCCGCACCGATGGCAGGCCCTCCCATCCCCGGTGAGGGCGCCCTGGTTCGGCGTGCAGGATTCGCAGCGAGGCCTGCAGCGCGATGCCCAGGCGCAGGGCGATGGCAAAGGCCCGCTCGGATGCCGGGGAGAGGTCAGTGGGGTGCAACAGGTGCATGTATCAGTCCCGGCAGGCTGTATGTAACATAGATACTACGTGCGTTCTCGTGATACATCATTGGCGAAGAGGTGAACGAAGTCCTCCTGGCCACTGTTTTCCAGGGCGCCCGGTCGCACCTTCCGCACCGCCGCGATGGCCTCGGCGGGGCCGTAGCCCTGCCGGATCAGGCTGCATGCAGCCAGGGTGCCTGCCCGGCCCAGTCCGCCGCGACAGTGGACCACGGCCACCCTCCCGGCGCGTGCAAAAGCGAGGATCATCTCCACAATCCTGCGCGCATCCTCCAACGGGGGGATGCCACCGTCGGGAATCGCGAGCCGCCCCACCACGATCCCGCGGGCCTCCGCCTCCTCCACCAATCGGCTGATTCCCAAGTCGCGCAGCTCAAAATCTTCGACCAGAGGCACCAGCAGATCGACCCGATGGCTGGCGCGAAGGCGGTCCAGGTCTGCGCCCAGGTCGCGGTGCCAGGGTGAGCCGAACAGCGATCCCGAGCGTTTACCCGGCGCAAACGTGACCCCCACGCGGCCGGGGAGTGTGCCGGGCAGCCAGGCCACCTCGATGGGATCGGTGAAGCTGGTGCGGGTGCGCGCAGCAGGCGCAGCCGAGGGGGCCGCGCTCTGGTTGGGCAGGTTCCCCTCTCCCCAAAGCACCAGATCACCCGCGAGACGTTCGATTTCATCGCGGCGCACCAGGGCATCCCGCCAGTCGGGGGGTAGGAAACCCCTCCCCCGCGCGGCGCCGAGAAACATCCCGGTCAGGCAGGCCACTGAGTCAGAGTCCCCGTCGATGCGGGCGGCGCGATCCACAGCCCGCGCGAAGTCGTCACCCCATCGCAACGCCGCCGCGATTGCAAGCCCAAGGGCGGAGCCGGATCGCCAGCCGCCATCGCCGGGATGTACCTCGTCCTCCTCCAGCCATTCTGCGGAGGATGCCGCCACCTTCAGCGCATCCTGCAGCGAGTGAGCCACATCTCCACCCTGCCCCCAGTCCCCGTGCAGCCGCTCCACCGCCCGCTGCACCAGCTCGGCCGAAAGCTCGCCTTCTTCCAGGACCCAGCGCAGGATCCAGCAGGCCGCGATGGCGGCCTCCACGGCGTTGGGGTGGCCGTGGGTGGTCAGCGCCGACAGCCTGGCTGCGTTGGTCAGCGCGGGGCCGTCCAGGGCGATGGCCAGCGGGCAGATGCGCATCACCGCGCCACAGCCATCCGAGGTGGGAACGCCTGATTTCCGCCAGGGCGTCCCACTTTCGATGGCTCGCGCACCGGTCAGGCAGGTGCCTCCGGGGGCCGTGCTGGGCATCAGGGGGTCGTGCAGCCACTCTACCCAGCGGGCGGCCAACGCTGCGCCAAAAGCCTCTTCGTCCCAGCGTCCCGGGCGAAGATCCAGCAGGGCCTTTCCCAGGTACAGGCTCATGTGGGTGTCGTCCGTCCACATCAACGAGCCGGGCAGGATAGGGACGGTTTGTTCGCGAACGCGGCGGCCTTTCAGGAACTCAAGCGGTCTGCCATAGGCGTCGCCCAGTGCCAGGCCGGTCATCGCTCCCACTGCCCGGTCGTACAATGCCAGTCTTGCGCTGCTCATGGCCTTCCCATAACCCGGCGGGAGCGATCAGCCCCTGGGGCGCCGGGGCGGACGATGGCCGGAGTCCCAGTCGGGCACGGGCTGTCCATCGCGCTCCAGCACCCGGAACACCACCCGCCGGTTGGCATCGCGGGCATCCTCGGTGGTATCGGGGATCAACGGCTGGCTTTCGCCATAGCCGCGGGCCACCAGCCGGTTGGGATTCACGGCGTGCTGCACGATCAGGTAGTTGGCCACGGCCTCTGCACGGCGCTGCGACAGCTCCAGGTTCTGGGCTGCGGGCCCCTGGTCGTCGGTGTGTCCCTGGATTTCAATGCGGGTAATGCTGGGGGTGGAGAGCAGCAGCGCGGCCACATCATCCAGCGTCACCCGGCTTACGGCCTCGATCTGGTCCGAGCCGAGCGCAAAGAAGATCTTCTGGCTGATCTGCACCTCGTTACCGACCACCTTGACGGATGAAACCGGCAGCTTGACGACCACCGTGGCGGGGCCGTTGGCGTTGACCTCCACCCGGTAGGGTACGGGTCGGTAGCCTTCGGCGGAGACCCACAGGTCGTTCACGCCCAAGGGCAGCTCTCCGCTGACCTTCCCCTCGGGGGTGGTGGAGAAGGAGCGATCCGAGCCCATTACCCGCACCCAGGCCACCAGCGGTGCCCCTTCCAGGTCGGTGACCAGGATGTCCACCGGGCCCACACCCTCCTGCGCCTGCACCTTCAAACGCAGCTCAAAGGATTCGGAGGCCGGAATGGTCAAGCTCTGCTCCAAGGCGGCGAAACCGCGGGCCTCCACGCGCACCTTGTAGTCTCCTGGCGGCAGCGAGCGGCTCAACCCGCCCTCCGCCAGAGTCCAGGCACCGGTTTCGGGGCCCTCCAGGAGTCGGATTGTAGCCCCGGCTACCAAAGCGCCGTTGCTGTCCTCGACCAGCAGCTTGGTGGGGGTCATGCCCCCTTCCGGGCAGCCGTCTTTGTCCTCGACGCGATTCACGTCCTCGGCCTGGTCCGGGCACAGGTCCAACGGCACGGGGATGCCGTCGCCATCGCGGTCCGCAACGACCGACCGGCTACCGGATCGGGTCGGAACCCAGGCCACCCCCGCGATCGCACGCACATCGGGCGCACCAATACCACGCCCCAGGCCCGTTCCCACCGCAAGCTGCACGGCGAGGGGCTTGATCGGCGCATAGATAGCTCCAATACGCCACTCCATTGGGGTGGAGGCTCCTCCCGACACCGGGAGCACCAGCTCCCCTTCCAGCTCGCCGACCGCGCGGAGCTGCTCGCCCACCGGAACACTCCCGGCGAGCCCCCAGCGGAAGCTGGGTCCCCACTTCAGGTCGGGGGGCAGCGAGGTGCCTCCGCCGGTGCCAAAGCCCAGGTCCGCCTGCACCAGCCAACGCTTGCCATAGGCGACGCTCATGTCCACCGCCACCGTAGGCACGGGCTCGCCCAGACCGGCCGCCTCCATTCCCGTGGGCAGCGTCAGGTTCAGGTTGATGCCCACGCCCAGACCGCTCTTTTGACGGTCTAAAATCACCCCCTGCACGTCCAGGTGCATGTCCCCCAGGCGGGTGGTGCCGGGCACCACCGCGCCCCCGCTGTAGAGGTACATGGGCAGGCCCAGGCCTGCGCGCACACGCCCGAAGCCCCACGATCCGTAGAGGTCGGCCGCAAGCAGGTCTGAGAGTACCGCCACTTCGCCGGCTTCGGGGTCGTCGTAGCGGTAGACGAGCGGGTTGTTGGCGTAGGAGAAAACCAGCCCCGCTCCCAGACCCTTGTGGGATGAAGGGTCGTTACGCGAAAATGTCAGGTCGGGATCGTAGGCGGAGTGGAAGCGCTGGACATCCAATCCGAGATCATAGGCCTGCGCGGGGGCGGACAGCAGCAAGCCACTCGCCACCAGCACTGTGCGAGAGCGGCGGCGTCGGAGGCCGAGAATCGCCAGGGCGCCCAAGGCTGGGAACAGGAGGGCCTCGGCGGGCGCGGTGGAGCAGGAACCACCGGTGAAAGTGCCACAATCCAATACTTTGTCGCCGCTGCCGCAGCCCGGATCATCGATGGGCCCAGAGTCGTCGGCACCGCAGCGGTCATCATCGGTATCGTCCAAGACGTCGGGAAGCTGGTCGCAGTCGGCGTCTTCGGTGCAGGACTCGTCGGGATCGGCGATCCCATCGGCATCGCTGTCGGCCTGGTTGGGGTTGGAGCCGCAGCTCTGTTCGTCACCGTTGCTGAGGCCGTCCTCGTCGTTGTCGGCGCAGGGGCCATCGTGCAGGGCATCCTGGAAGTCCAGGAGGCCGTCACAGTCCAGGTCACCGGTGCCCTCTACGCCGTCCTCGATTCCATCGTCATCTGCATCACGTTCGTGACGGTCGAGAATGCCGTCCCCATCGGAGTCTGCACTCCCCTCTACACTGGAGGGCAGGCCGTCGTTGTCGTCGTCTTCATCGCAGAAGTCGGGGAAGCCATCGCTGTCGGCGTCGCTCAGGGGTCCATCGGGAAAGCTGTCAGTGTTTGTATCACCAAAGCCTTCTTCATTATTCAGGATACTGTCATTATCGCTGTCGTCATCCGTTGATACATCCACCAGAGATGTATCACAACGCAGCTCCAGGCTGTCCACCACCCGGTCGGCGTCGCTGTCGACGTCGTCGCCACTCAGGAGCGGGTCGGTCTCCCATACACCCACCGCGCCGTCCCGGTTCAGGTCTTCAAAACCATCGGCCCAACCTCCCGTGTCGCTATCCGACACCGTGGGGTTGGTGGTCTGACTATCGGTATCCGGGAAAAAGCAGCCGGCCGCGACGTCCGTGTAGGCGGAGGCGGCGGTGATTCCCAGCTCCAAGCCGTCAGAAAGCCCGTCGCCATCGGTGTCGCAGAGCGTCAGGTCGGTCTGGGCGTCCACCTCGGCATCGTCGGTCAGGCCGTCGTCGTCGCTGTCGGCATCGGCAGGATCGGAGCCCAGAAGGTACTCCTGTGTCCAGGACAGGCCGTCCCCGTCCTCGTCCAGGGAGAGGGAGTCGGAGAGCACATCTGCGAGGTTGCCCGGCTCTGGATCCCAGCCCGCACCATCGGCGTCCAGGAAGGGAAAGGGGCTGGCGCCGGTGGCCGTGGCGAGGCGGAAGGCCGGGAAGGCGATCCACTGGTCGAACTCCACGCGGGAAAGGCGGATCTCGGCGAAGGTATCGCTGTTGCCGTTGAAGGTGGAGTCGCTCGCGGTGCTGTAGAGCCCGTGGTGGGCAGCATCGGGGTAGGTCCAGCTCACCAGGGGGGTGGCCTCGTAGGTGTCCACCACCAGACCGTTGCCAAGCCGGGAGGAGCTGTGGATGGACAAGGTGTCCGTGTCCAGAATGGCCGCCAGCTCGTAGTCGGCCGTGAGCCCATCGCCGTCAAAAAGGAGGCCGACCTTCCAGTTTCCTTCAAAGCCCTCCGGATCGCCGTCCAGGCGCACCCGGAAGGCAACGAGATCGTCGTCCACATACCAGAGCAGTGCGGGCGTGGGCTCGGTCCCCACGATGTCGTAGTAGGGGGCCGTGCCGACGTCCACCACAGAGGCATCCCCGACTATGTCCGAAAACGGAGTTCCGCCGCGGGGAACAGGCACCCAGTCCGCTTCAGCTGGCTCGGCGGCCCGCAGCGGGGCGGGCAGAAGCAGAATCAGCAGAGAAAAGAGGGCCATCGGAAACTCCACAGCAGGCGTTCTCTATCCCGGTGGGTGTTTCCTGTATAGCGCCCCCTTCTCTGGACCTGTCAAGAACCGCCTCAGACCACCGCAGCGAGGTTGGCGGCGGTGCCGGCAACGCGATGGGCGGGCCAGGACAGGGGGCTCCGAAAGCGGCCCTGCTTCAGGCGGTTCTGGAATTCCGCCATTTCCAGGCCCCGCTCCTTGAGGATCGTCTCCAGTTCCGTCTTTGCATTCTGACGTGCCTTGAAGAGCATCATCTGGATGCGGCTCTGCACGTTCACCGCGCCATCGCCGGTCGTTTCGATGGGCAGAAAGAGTGCTTCCGGGTACTTGGTGGTCACCGCTGCCTGCACACCGTCGCTCACCCCGGAGGAGGGCATGCAGCCGAAGGGCTTTACAGAAATGGTCAGGTGGTTCACTTTATCTTCTACAAAATGGACCAGCTTGCCCACTTCCATGTGCGCCTCCCCTCCCCGCACCTGCAGGTCGTGGTGGGGAGCGGCCAACCGCGCGATCTGGTCCATGTCGCCGAGGTGGTAGCCGTGCAGGCCCACCGCAGCGGCATAGCTGTGGAAGATGGCGCGGATCGCCTTGTCGGCCGCGGCCAGCCCCAGCATCTTCTGCATGACGTTCTTGTCTTTCAGCCCTTTTCGGCCGCCGTCCTCCTCCTTCAGCTCCATACGCCGAAGGGTATCAAAGCGGTTCTCCCAGACCATGAACAGAAACCAGTTGGCGATGGGCTGGATGTCGACTTCGGCACCTTCTTTTTCCAAAAAGCGCTGGAGGTGGTAGTTCCCATCCCCCTCCGTGGTCATGGCCCAGAACTCGCCGATCACGCTCACGCGGGGCTTGGGTCGGCTGCGATCCACTTCCACCCGCTCCAGGTCCCGTCGGCACTGATAGAGTGCGTAGTGGATACTTTTCTGGTTGGAGAAGGCGTGGATCAGGCGCTCGCGACAACGGGAAATGGCCGCGTCGGTGGCGCCAGGCTCCACCTCGTAGGGGCGGATGCGGTAGCCCATGAGGTTCAACACATCGCCCACGATCATCGCGCGGACCAGGGCCGAGGCGAAGGCCGCATTCACCTGGAGCCCCAGCTCGTCGCCGGTGGCCTGCTTGATGCC
>JBEIQS010000162.1:0-13553 GCA_040376425.1 Alphaproteobacteria bacterium
GGCGCGCAGGCCCTTCTGCATACCCCAACCAACTCCGGTCAGATGGTTGCGTATGTGCTGAGCACCGAAGACGTGAATGTAGACGGCCAGAATGATCTATACGTTCTAATGGTAAATCCGGTGACGGAGGAGCTTACCTACGGACTGTTTCACGGCCCGGTGGTTGACCGGAACTCCGCCGATGTGGATGTGGAGCTAACTGGAGCTTTCCAGGGTCTGACAATCCAGTGCGTTGGGGATCTAGATGGAGACGGTGACCTGGATACGGTGCTCCAGGCTCCCTGGGATGGGACCCGAACGGATGACGGCAAGATCTACCTGCTCGACATCCAGCAGTCGGGAGACGTGGAGGATCTGTCCTTTGCAGAGCTCACCGGCGGTGCCGACGACGATCAACCCAGCTGGGCGGTGGTGGACGATGTGGACGGCGATGATACTGCCGACCTCTTTGTCGGATTTGATCGCTCAGAAACCGACTACCGCTATCAGGGTTGGGCAGGCGTGTTCTACGGTCCGTTTACCGGCAACCGACAGGCGGCTGACCGCGACGCAGTGGTTTTTGGGGAAACCGAAAGTTCCTTCGCTGGCTACTACACCGGAGTCGCGGACCTGAACGGCAACGGTGTGATGGACCTGCTGGTGGGCTTCCGGGAGGCTTCCGAGGCCGAAAGCCATCTGGACGTCTTTTTTGATGGGCTGTGACTACAGGCAGGTTTGTGTCACACTGTAGCTACCCGAACTTTCTAATACACAACCAGGCGGCCAAATCTGATAGCTACAATCCGTGTAAAACGTTCCGGACTGCCCGCAACTGGGTACAGAATTAAAACCATTGGGACTAGCAGCACAATTTCCAAATTCAAGAACACAAACAGCTGCGTCGGTATAGGTCTTGGTCTCCCGCCCATCACAGTTCCAGTCGTAACCACCGTTCCCAACCTGAGCATTGGAGGGTGTCGTGGCGGACGGGTTCGCTGACCCATTATAGTCGTAACAGTCCCCATTGTACGGCGTGGTATAGCCATTCGCGCCGCTACACAAACACTTGGGACTCAGGTTGTCAGACCCATAGGTATCCCCATCATAGTCATAGTAGTAGTTGCTACAACCGTTCGAATTTTCCGGGTCCATAAACCCATCACAGTCATTGTCGTAGCCATCACAGACTTCCGACGCGCCGGGGACGATGGCGGGATCCCCGTCATTACAATCCCCCCCATTCTCCGACACTCCATCCCCATCATCATCAAAAGAGGCCGTCCCCTCGTCCACGGTGCCATCGCAGTCATTGTCCAGCCCATCTTCCACTTCCGATGCGCCCGGAAACACCAAGGCCGAGCCGTCATCACAGTCGCCGTAGTTCTCGGTGACCCCGTCGCCATCGTCGTCGTAGCAGGCCGTGTCCTCGTCAATGATATTGTCACAATCATTGTCGCGACCGTCACACTGTTCGGGCGCACCCAGGTAGATCGACGGATCGCCGTCGTTGCAGTCGCCGTCCAGCTCCTTCTGCCCGTCGAAGTCGTCGTCGAAGTTCACCGTTCCATCGTCGATGATCCCGTCGCAATCGTTGTCCAGGTTGTCGTAGACTTCCGTTCCGAGTGGGTTGGTGTTGGGGTTGGTGTCGTCGCAGTCCCCCTGCACCTCGCTGAAATGATCGCCGTCGTCGTCAATCTCTGTTGTGGGGGTCACCGGAAAGATGACGTTGGACTTCGCATTCAGCCCATCGCTGTCGATGACCTCAAAGCTGAGGGTGTGGTCCCCCGCCCCCAGCGAGTAGTCACACTCGGCGACACCGAGCGCATCGGCGACTGGCGTACAGAAGGGCTCCGAACCGGCCAGGTTGCTGGAAAAGCTGATGGCGAGCGTGTCCAACGGATCCTGCTCGTCGCCCACCTGCACCGAGAAGGTAAAGGGATAGCCCTCGACCCCGCTCTCCCCCGGGATGGGATGCACCACCGTCAGCGTCGGCGCATCGGGCACGTCCTTGATGGACACGTCAAGCCCGTAGGTTCCCTCCTCCCCCTCCTTGTCGATGGCCTTCAGGGTCACCACATGGTTGCCCACGCTCAGCGACGCGGTGGAAAAGACCACCGAGCCATTACTGTCCGGTAAAGACTCCTCGGACAAAATCCCGTCGATGGACGAGGTCCACTGCACCACCAGCTCCTCCGCCGGGGTCGTGTCGTCCACCACCTTCGCCTGGAAGTCGAGCTGCTGCCCCTCGTTGAACTCCTGCCCGCTCGCAGGCGCAAGAATGTTGACGGCCGGCGGATCATTGTACTTCACCAGTCCGCTCTGACCCGTACATCCCACCATTGCCAACAAGCTGAGTACGCGCATCAACCACCTCATCCTTTTTTCAGGATAGCAGCTTTTCCGTCAAGAGAGAAGCCTTATGCACCTGGTCGCCTGCCTTCAGATGAGAAGTGGCCCCGAGATTACCGAAAACCTCGCTCAGGTGGAAGCGGGCATGGAACGGGCGGCCCGCTATGGCGTCAAGCTGCTCGCAACGCCGGAAAATACTACCTTTCTCGGGCCCTCTGATCAGAAAGTTGCCCTATCGGAAGCTCTTGACGGGTCAACCCACCGTCGTCTTGCAGACCTTGCACGGCTTCACCGGATGTACCTCCTGGTGGGCTCGGTGGCCGAGCGTTTCGACGCCACCCACTGCTACAATACCTCTCTTCTTTTCAGCCCCGAAGGCGATCTTCTGGCCTACTACCGGAAGATCCACCTCTTCGACATCGACATCCCCGGCGGCCCCCGCTTCCAGGAGAGCGCCACCATCCGCCCCGGCGCCGAGGTGGTGGTGGTCCCGACCGCCTTGGGGCAGCTTGGCCTCTCCATCTGCTATGACCTCCGCTTCCCCCTCCTGACCCAAAAACTGGTCGAAAAAGGTGCAGAGATCCTGATGGTTCCCTCGGCCTTCACCCTTCAGACCGGCAAAGACCACTGGCACCCGCTGCTGCGCGCTCGCGCCATCGAAAGTCAGTGCTACCTTATGGCACCCGCCCAGGAAGGACCCCATGATTCTGGCGGTCTCCGCCATTCCTATGGGCACAGCCTGATCATCGACCCCTGGGGCACCGTACTCGCGGAATGTGGCGAAGGCCCTGGACTCTGCCTGGCCGAAATCGATCTGGAGCGTGTCCGAAAAATCCGGCGTGCGATCCCGGTGCGGCAGCACCAGGTTCGCCTCTGACCGTCGCTACTGCACCACAAAGGCCTGGCTGGCCATGTGGTTTCCGTAGTTGAAGCTGATATCCAGCACATAGCTCTCGGGCGTCAGCCTGCCCCAGCCGGTGCTGTCCTCGACCGTCCCGCCTGCGGGCACCACCCAGTCCGTGAGCACAGCCGCACAGGCGACGCCCACGCCCATCCCCTGCCCCTGGCTGTCGGTCACTGAATAGCCATTCACCAGGCAGGAATCCGGTGTTGTAATCGTCACATCGCTGCTGCACGGGTTGCTGACCACACCCACCATCGTCAGCGGTTGCCGGGGAGTGAACACGGTTCCCGCCGCACCATTGGCGTCCCGCACCTCGGCCGTCCACACCAGGTCCGCGTCGGTGCACGCCGACCCGCCGGAGTCCCCGGAATCGCCGCCGGAATCGCCAGAATCTCCCCCCGAGTCGCCGGAATCTCCGCTGGAATCTCCCGAATCCCCACCGGAGTCGGGCGGGCTGCTGTCGCCGGAGTCTCCCCCCGAGTCAGGCCCGGAGTCCTCGCCCGAATCGGGCCGACTGTCGTCGGAGTGGTCGCTGTCTTCGGAATCATCACCGCCGGAGCTTTCTTTTTCCGAGTCCGTACCGGTATCGGTGTCCTTGGAGTCGGCCACCGAATCCTCAGGGGAGTCCCCGGAGTCTTTGGAGGAATCGTCGCTGCCGGTACAGGCGAGGAAGAGGAAGAGGAGCTGGGTCATGGGGTCAATTTGCACCCCCATCCGGCTGCCGTCTACTCTGACATTCTGATCAGGGTCAGGGGGGCATCGCCTCGACGATCATCGTTTCCGCAGGAGCCCCTGGAGTCTCCTGGTCCGGGCCGGCCGCTTCACGCCCCTTCTGCGCGCCCGTCTCCGCTCCCTCTGCCGGTCCAGCTTCAACAAATGCAAGGTCTCCTCTCCACATTCGCGTACCTCCCCAGAACCATGCGCAACCGCGAGAGTGGAAAGGTGCCTCATTCGCGGGTAGCCGTGGAATCTCAACCGATTCAGCAATATATAGGCCAGTTTTTCGTGCTCCGGTTGGTCCAGAATCTCTATCAGTACCTGCTCCAAGATGGCCATTCGTCCCTGATCCCATGAGGCGGACAGGATGCAAGCGGCTTCCCCGGCCAGCTCACTTTGCACGAGCAGCTGGGGTACGACCGCGTCCATGATCTTCCGCTGCTCGACCTTGGACAACATGGCGTTCGCCCAAACCGGCGCATCCTCCCGCAGGATCTTTCGATTGTCCCGTCCCCGGGCCTGCTCCATCAGCCACCAAGCGGTACGAAAAGCCGGCCTTTCTCCACTTTGGAGGGCTTCAATAAGAGTGGAGAGGGGAAGAGAACGTTGATCAGAGAACTTTCGGGTCATCGGCGGAGATTGTGCCCTGCGATGTTCTCGATGTCCACCCGACTCCCGCGCTCATAGTCGAAGTTGAATGACTTGGATCCGCTGGTTCCTCCGTACAGGCCACCGCCAGCAGGCGCACGTTGTACCCAGGCAATCGCCTTGCCCAGTGCTCCCAACGATGCGACCCGTGCAGCGCGCGGCTGAACTTTCGTGTGAACCGCTGTCAACGCAGCCACGGCCTGCGCAACCGTTACACCCATTTCGTCCGGCGCCATAACGCGTTCTGAGAAATCAGCCTTTCCAGAGACTTTATCACTATTCCACTGCACCTGAAACCGCATCTGCCCCCACTCCCGCTCCTTGGTTTTGGGCACCGGCATCGCATCGGTCCCGGCGATCCCCTTGAGCCGCTCCCGCACTGCTTGAGCGATAAAGGGCCCGTTCTGGCTCCCCCACTCCCATGCGAGGGTGCCTGCCGCCGCGACCGCCAAGGAGCCAAGCACGCCCACCGCCACCAAGGCCCAGGTCGGAGGGGCCAGGGCAATCGCTGCGGCGGGCGCAAAACGCTGGATCTCAGGGGTGCTCTGGGCAGCGATGTGCGCAGTTTCTCCTCGCACGGCGGCGGCGGCGGCGCGTTCGGCCTCCTGCTCCAACGGGTCGCCTTTCCCATTGTCCGTCTCCAACCGTTGATGGAGTGCTTCGGTCTTGGCGGCATCCGGGTGGCCCACCTCGGAGAGAAAGAGGCCGGAGAGCTTGGCCGCCTCTGGTGCATCTTCTCCAGCTTTCAGCCGATCCAGCTCTCGCAGTGCGGTCTCCAGCTTGTCACGCGCAATATCCGCGCCTACGGGTGCGCCATTTTCGGCGGCTTCGGTGCGCCCATCCTCCAGTCCATCCAGAGCGGCTTGCAGCAGCGCTCGGGTCTGCTCCAGACTCCCTTCAACCTCCCGGATTTCAGGTGCTTTTACTGGTGTTTTTCCCTTCTGTTGCCGCAAGTGGGCCAGCTCATGGGCCAGCAACTTCTTGCCCTGCTTGGTCCCCGCCTGATAGGCACCAGGGGCGAGGTGTACCTCTCCACCCTGCACGAGCGCTTCCGCCCCCGCTTCCCGGGCCTTTTTGCTGTTCTGCCATAGCGTGACTCCCGAAAAGTCAGATCCGAACGCGGTGCCGATGTCCGCCAGATCCTGCTGCATCGGATCTCCCAGCGCCGCCCTCATTCCCTGCGCCCAGCGATTGGGCCTTGCGTCGCCTGATTTTTGTTCGGGGAGTCCGTCCGCAACGGCTCGATTTCCCAGGTGGTCCTGTCGGTTCATGGCCCGAGCAGCTGACGGGCCCGAGGAGGACCGCTGTGGGAGCCTGTAACCTACACTACAAAATCAGGAAAGCGCCCGTGGATCGACCAACTTCCCGAGCACCGCCGAAGCCGCCGCCACCGCCGGGCTGACCAGGTACACCGGCCCCGCGGCGCCCATACGCCGGTCGAAATTGCGGTTGGTGGTCGAGGCGGTCACCTCGCCCGGAAGTGGGATTCCCGGCCCATTTCCGATGCAGGAGCCACAGCCCGGAGGGCTGACCACCGCGCCGAGTCCCCGGAACAGATCCAGCAGTCCCTCGCTCTCGGCCGCCGCGGCCACATCGGCACTGGACGGGGTCACCGTCACGCGAACACCCGCAGAAATCTTGCGACCTTTCAATACCTCTCCCGCAGCGCGCAGATCCGCAAGCGAACCGCCGGTGCAGGAGGCGATCACCACGTTGTGGATAGCCACCTCGCCGATGGCCGAGAGCGACGCACGGTTCCGACTGTCGCCGGGGGTGGCGACGGTCAGGGGAACCTCGTCCAGGTCGATCTCGATCACACGCTCATAGTGTGCGCCCTCGTCCGGGTACACAAAATCGGCCTCCACGTCGATGCCGCGACGCTCTTTCAAAAAGTTCCGCACCGGCGCGCAGGGCTCCACGATACCGGTCATAAGCCCGCCCTCGACCGTCATGTTGGTGAGCACGGACAGCTCGTCCACGTTCCAGTGGTCCAGGCCCGGGCCACCAAGCTGGATCACGCAGGTGTCCGTGGGAGAGGAGCGCCAGTGCTCTTCGCGGAAGTAGGGATCGCCGATGATGTGCAGGATCAGATCCTTGGGCGACAGCACGCCCTTGGGGCTGCCGGTCACCCAGATCCGCACCACCTTGGGCACGGTGACCGGAATCAGGCCGGTGCGGAAGGCAAAAGCCATCGCGGTAGAGCCCACGCCAAAGGCAAAGGCGTTGAGCACGCCCGCCGTGGGGGTGTGGGAGTCGGTCAGCACCACGATGGTGCCTGGCAGCGCGTAGTCTTCCACGACAAGGCGGTGGCAGACGCCCGCGGGAAGGGGCCTTCCCGGCCCGTGAAGCCGGATTCCGTAGATCTCACAGGCCTCCACCATCTCTGCCGTAAGCTGCTTGGACGACGCAAGGCGCGCCTTCTTCACATTTGCCGGCACCGAGGGCTCGTCGATGAGGACAAAATGGTCCTCGAAGGCGGCGATCAGGTGTGGATCTTTCATCGGCGCATCGCCGAAGGCCTCCTTGTAGAGCGCCACCACCATGCCGCCGGTGTACTCGTGCACCCCGCGAAAGCCCGCCCGGCACAGAACCTGATCGCCCGGGCCCACCGACGCGACCCCTTCGCCGGCTCCGCCGGTCCAGGTCAGCCGCGCCAGCAGCTTTTCCACCACATTCATCGGCTTGGCCGGGCGCTCCACCTCGTAGGTGGGCCGCACCTTGCCCTGGAGCAGGGCCGTCCCGTAGTGCAACAGCCCGCCGCTGCCCGCCACTTCCCGGAAGAAGGGAGGAAGATCGGCCTGGAGTGCAGGCAGATCCACCTCTTCACCCGCCCGCAGCCGCTCCACAACCGAAAAATCGGTGGTGAAGGGCATGCCGCCGTAGACCATATTCTCTTGGAAGATCCGTTGAAAAGACTTGGCGACCACCAACTGGATGCCCGCACCCTGGTGCGCCACCACCGCCACCTCTCGCGAGGAGCCGGAGCCATAGGCATCCCCGCCCACCACCACCTGGAAGCCGCCGTCCTTCACGGAATCCTTGCGGACAACCTCTTTAAAGTTCTCCAGGAACCAGGGGCCCAGAACCTCGGGAGTGTAGCCCAGCGTACAAGCCGCTCCGCTGATCATCAGGTCGGTGTTGACCCCGAAGTGGAGCGGGAGGTGGAGGTCGGGTAGATCCTGACCCTCCAGCTGGGTCTGCAGGAGCGCGGGATCTTCGGTGAGGACAAGGACACGGCCGCTGAGTCTCATGCGGCCCCCCCTACGGCAAAAAGCCTTCTCTGGCAAGCGGAAAATCTATATTCCGCTGGGATGTGCCGATGTCGGTACCTTTTTTCCGTCGCTCACATCCAGAAGACGATGGGCGGTGAGCACCGCCTCGCGCAGCTCCTCGGGCAGATCCGAGAAGACCGGCACCGGCATTCCACCGGCCGTCAGCACGCGACCCCGCTCGGCCTCTGCGATATGAGCCGCTGCCTCTGCAATTGCGGTCGGTCCGAGGGGGCCAGGCTTGCTCAGCATGGCCAAGGGAGGGTGGTGGTGAAAGCCGATGGCAAACTCCACCTCCGGGCCCAGGTTCCAGGAGCGCGCGGCCAACATGCCGATGGAGCTGTGGTGGTTCTGCACCATCCTCTCCACCAACATATTGTTCGGCTTGTCCTTTCCTCCACCTGCAGCGCGGAAAATTACCAACTTCCCGATGTCATGTAACAGTCCCGAGAGGTAGGCGCTGCCGCGTGGCTCCCGGGCCACATGGGCGGCAATTTCGGCACAGAGCATGCCGTGGGCATGGACATGCTCCGCCTCCTTCTGAAAATTCCCCGCCCGGAACACCGGGGATTGCATGGACATGGCCATCGCGACCCGCCACAGCTCGGTCAGTCCGATTCTTCCGATCGCCTCGTCCAATCGGGCAGGCGGACGCCGGAAATTGGCCCCCGAGGCGCGTACCCACACCTCCCGCACCAGGCCGGGATCCCGCTCCACCACCGCCGTCACCTCGACGACCGACGGATCCCCCTTGAACAGCAGGGTATCCAGCTCTCTTGCGATAGAAGGAAAGGGAGGAAGGTGCAGATCTGCGTTTACCAATACTTTCGCGATGCGCTGCAAAAAGGCGGCATCGCCCGGTGTATGGGCCGACTGGGTTTCGTGCAGGATCTCCGCCAAAAGATGGCTGCGCACCTCTTCCAGATTCGCCGAGGGGGGCGAGGCCCCACGCGCGCGCAAAAAGCCCACCCAGGGGTGATCGACTTCGCTGTGTTCCCCGTCGCGAATAGCAACGGGCACGATCGCGGGGGGCGGGATGGTGTGGGGCGAAACCGGGCTCACCGTCACCGGCGTTGCAGCCGGGAGAGCACCGAGCACCGGGGGGGAACGATGCGGAAACAGTCCGGACCACCAGCCACGAATCCGCCCCCACCAACCCTTTTTGGTGGGGTCCAGCTCCTGCGAAGTCGGGAAGGGACGCGGCATGAAGGGCGATTATATCGTGTTCGGGGCCACCGTGCCCCCGGGGCTCCTCAGATGCGCTACAGGTCCAGCGGCGGACGGCACCCTCTCCCTACCACTATCAGGCAGAAGAAGAGTCACCCGTCCCGCAGTAAATGGCCTGTATCGCTGATATATTAACAATACGAACAAAACCTATACATAAGACTGTCCCTGGACCCGCGCCTTGGGCTGGGATACTCTCCCCCCACTCCCCGGCGTGTTCCCGTGAGCTACCATGGCTTTCGTCCGTCCAAAAGTCCGCCAACACCCCTCGAAGTCGCCATTGCATTCAAGGAATGCGCTTTGCTTCGCGAGCTTCCGGCGGAGGCCGTACAGGACTTTATGGCCCGCCTGCAGTGGTTTTTTATCTCCGGCCGCACCGTTGTGGCCGAGCGGGGGCAGGTCTGTACGCACCTGATGTTCGTGCTTCATGGCAGACTTCGTATCTGGGGCGACCCACATATGGAGACGGGCCAGCGCGCGGTGATCGACGACGTTGTGCAGGGCGAGGTGATCGGCGATGTGGAGCTACAAGGGCCGGGACATCATCGGAACGACGTAGAGGCGATGCGCGATACCGAGGTGGGAATGCTCTCGGTCCAAGAATTTCATACCTTTGCAGCCACCTATCCACTGGTATGGAAAAACGTGGCCATCTCGTTGATGCGCTACCTTCCCGGCGAAACACCCGCAGACTTTGTGCCGCGAAACGAGAACTTTATTGTCGTGCCCGCCGGTCCCGACGTTCCCATCGGCCAGTTCAGCAAGCTGCTCTGCGGTGCCATTGCGGGGGCGGACCCGGTCACATGGCTGCAGGTCACCGACGTGGACCAGCGCTGTGGCGCAGGAGTGTTGAAAGACAACCTGGACGAATGGGATGAAACCGACCGGGCTTTTGCCGGGTGGCTGGGGGAACAAGAGCGCCACCACCGCTTTGTGTTTTTGGAGGCCGGTCTTGGGTCCAGCGCCTGGGCGGCCCGTGCAAAGCGGTGCTCCGACCGGATTCTGATCGTCGCGAAGGCCAATGGGAATCCCGAGCCGAGCGCTGAGGAGCGGGCCACCTTCGACGGCCGGCCCCCGCAAAAGGGAAGTGTACTCCTGGTCCTTCTGGAGGAGGACGATGTTCGAGAGCCGTCGGGCACCCGCGAGTGGCTGGCATGGCGGCCCGAAGTTGCGAGCGTGTACCATGTGAAGATGTCCGATGCCGCCCATGTGGCCCGGCTGGCCCGGCTATTGACGGGGCGGGGCATCGGGCTGGTGCTGGGAGGCGGCGGCGCACGCGGGAACGCCCATATCGGCGTGATCAAGGCCCTCGAAGACCTGGGAGTCCCTGTGGATATCACCGGCGGCACCAGCGCAGGCGGGGGCATCTCCGGAATGTTGGCCGCCGGGCGGAGCGTGGAGCGGATCACCTATGACTGTGAGTACGCATTTGTAAAACTGGCGCCCTTCTCGGCCTTCGACATCCCCTATGCGGGCATTCTTCAGCGGGACGCCATCGACCGTCCGGCGAAGTGGCTTTTCGAAGATGCCGACATTGAAGATCTCTGGCTACCGTGGTTTGCCGTCTCCTGCGATCTGGTGGCGGGGGCGCTGGTGGTACACCGTCGGGGTCGCGCATGGAAGGCGGTGCGCGCAACATCGGCTTTGCCCGGTGTTCTGCCTCCCATCCACATTCGCGGAAAAGTACTGGTAGATGGCGGCGTAGTAGACAATACCCCCGTGTCGATTATGCGACAGCTCAACCGGGGACCGTGCATCTTAGTGAACGTCAGTCCCCCAGAAGAGAAGCTGGTCGGCGACGATGTGCTGGATCTTCCCACCAACCGCGACTATCTCCTCTCCAGCGTTCACCCCATGTTGTCCGCACGCACGATCCCGAACATCGGCTCGGTGGTAGTGCAGACGATGTGTGTGTCCGGGGTGGCTTCGGATGCCAAGCAAAACGCCGATCTCTTTATCGAGCCGGACATCGCAAGCTACGGAATGTTAGAGTTTGAAGCCATGAATGAGCTGACCGCGCTTGGCTACAACGCCACGCTGGCCGCATTTCAGGCGCGCGCCAACGATCCGGAGTTTCTCAAGCGCTTTGGCTTGACGACGGTAAAGTCCTCCTTGAAGCCCATGCCTGTGCCGGTGTGGGAAGGTCAGGAACGACGCCGAAGGGCGGTCTTGCGCAGCCGAATTCGGAACACGATCCTGCTGACCCTGGGTGGCGCGCTGGCGGGCACCCTGCTGCCGTCGCTGGTTTTCCATGTACCGGTGGTGGAGGGAGCCCTGATTGGCGCCCTGCTTGGACTGGCCCCCACGCTGTTGGCCATGCTCGAAGCACCGGCCACCAAGAAGGAGGTTGCATCATGAGTCGGTCGCGGCTGTCCACGGTCCGGGTCTCGCTCCTCCGCCGTAGCCTTTCCTGGTTGACCTTCATCGTGGGGCTGACCGCCGGAGTCGCCGGTTTTTATGCGACTTTTCCCATGTGGGTCCGGGACCTCCGCGTGCGGGGTATGGCCGAGCCCGGCTGTGACTTTGAACAGCGGGCCGGCGGGTGGATGGTGACAAGCCCCCACGGGGAAGAAAGGCCCGAAACCGCGGCCACGGGCTGCGGACGGCTTGCGGGCAAGTACGTCTACACCATCAACGGAAAGCCTATCGCGAACCGGGAGGATCTGTTCACCAGGGTCCATGGCAGCCAGGGGGAAGTCCAACGGTGGGAGGTGGGGGACATCAAGGGCAAACAGGGTGGCGAAGTGTTGGTCAAGCTCAGAGAGCACCCAGCCGTCCACGCCCTCTCCACAGACGGAGCCACCAAGATGGCCCCGGGCGGCGGGCTGTTGTTTTCTCTTCTGGAGCTTTTTGGTGCCCTGGCGTTGACCGTCAATATCAGCCTGGCGGCAGCGCTCTTCCTCTTCCTTCGCCGACGAGTCCCGGTGGCTCCAGCGCTGACGGGAGCGTTGTTTGCGGTGGGCTTTGGCCTGTACTTCAACGTCGGCTTCACGCCGGCCTGGTACCAGTGGGTGGAGGTGGCCGCACTGATAGTGGGGATTAGGGGCTTTGGAACAGCAGTTGTAGCCCTGCCCGATGGAGCCATCCGCTCGCCGGGGGCGGTGGTGTTTGTCGGCTTGTGGGTGGTGTTGGTTGCCGTCTGCACGATGGATTTTCTTCCCTTCTACCATTTGATTCCGGACGGTACCGCCGTGGCCGGCAGCGTGCTCTTTGCCGGAGGAGGCCTGATCGCGCTGGTTCGCAGGCAGAGACGGAGCGCGTCGCGACGGGAGCAGCTCTCTCTGCGTTGGGTGATCCTGGGGTTGGTCGTTCCCTCGATGATGCTGTTTCCGGCGCTGGTGCCGGAGCTATCACCCACCATACGGGAGTTCCAGATCAGCGTAATCTTTCCCCTTTCCATGATGGTTATTCCCCTGGCCATCGTGCACGGGCTCCACCCACTTTCGCGCCATGATCTTGTGCGGTGGGTTCGGTACAGCACCTTGAGTGGGATGTTGGTGAGCGGCTTTGCGTTGGCCCTCGCCGTTGTCCACATGCTCTTTTTCCCGATCGTGCAGCGCCTCCACCTGGCGGAGCAGCTTCCCTATCTGGCACTGGTACTCGTGGTGGTAGCCGCAGGGCTTGCCTTCTACTTTCGAAACATACTAAACAATCTGGTGGATATTCTGTTTTTCCCGATGCGGTTGCGGGCCTTGCGCGCGGTTCCGGAATCCGAGAGCAATCTGGTTGACTGCTGGACCGTCCAGGAGATCGAATGGTGTGCCAAACGTGCGCTGAAAGGTGGCTTCAACGCCACCGATGCGCAAGTTGCTCTGGTGGACGAGGAGGGATGGAAGGATCTGGTCAGCAACTGCAAGCTTCACTGGGAGGTGACTCCGCAAGAGCTGGTACTATTGCGACAGGGCGAGAGTGTGGAGGTGGTGATGGAGGGCGACGATGGCTTCAGCACGCAGCTTCTGCCCCTGCGCAGCCGCGGGGACTTTTTAGGGTTGCTCATCGCACATCCGTCGGAAGAGGCCAGGTACACGGACTGGGACCGAAGGCTGATGCGTCAGATCGCAGATGCGGTTGCGGAGGCGGTGTGGCGTTGCACCCGGGTTCAAACACCGGCGGCCGCCAACACCTTCGCCACCAAGCCGATCGCCACCAAGCGGGCTCCGCCCTTGTCGGCGCATTGAGGAGGACGGGGGATAGGATAGCTCCATGTTGATTTTTCTGTGGGATTGTGAGTGGATGGACAGCCGGTTCCGGGCGCTTCTGGCTGGCCCCGACTCGGACCTTCGTGCAGGACTACTGGCCAAATTGACGCGGCAGGCCAAACCGGACGATGTCTTTCAGCACCCCACAGTGGCCCGGATTCCTGCGCACGGAAGGATGGAGGATTTTCCGCATGGCCATCAGCCGCTCTGAGAATATGTCCCGGATCAAGGGACGGGACACCAAGCCGGAGCTGGTCTTAC
>JBEIQS010000211.1:0-9936 GCA_040376425.1 Alphaproteobacteria bacterium
CGGCTCCCAGATCAGCGCCGCCCGACTGCTGCCGCGCAGCTCCAGGCCCTCCTGCCGCAGCGCCAGCTCGGTGCGCGCGAGGTGATACCAGGAGCTCGCGGCGATGACTGGGGTCCCCTTCCCCAGAATCTTCACCGCATTCTGGGCAGTCAAGCGCGTATTAGCTCCCGATGGATCCACGAGGACATCGCCGGCCGGAATGCCCTGCTGGACCAGCCAGTCCGCCATCGCCTCGGCCTCGTTCACCCCCTCGACCCCCGTTGCGCCACTCACCAGGATTTTAGTCACTTTTCCAGCTACGTAGAGCTGCCTGCCTGCTTCCAGGCGCACCTGGAGCCGCTCGGAGAGGGCCCCGCTCGGATACACGGTGGTGCCCAGCACGATAGCGACCGCAGCCGGCTGGGCATCCCGCAGAAAACCCCAGCCGACAATGCCGAGGATCTGGATCAGACAGGGGAGAAGAAGGAGGAGGGACAGGCGACGCATGCGGATTTGGCATGCAAGAACTGTGCCAACCGGGAAGCTACAAGGTCCGCTTCACCGGCGGTCGCGACAGGGGATCACTGGCCGGATGGGGCCCATCGGCGGGCACCGGTGCCTTCTCACCTTCTGCCTTTACGGAGCCCCTTGATGTGGGCACAGTCCTCGAAAGCTCCGCCTCCAATGCTTCTTCCCGCAGGCGCGCTTCACGGTCCGAGGTCATGGTGGATGCCATGCCCTTTCCCAGATTCAGAACGCGCTTGAAGAAGCTCATCGCGGGCAACTGAGCGGCAACTGAAGAGCGGATGCCCCCTCAGGCACGCGGATGGTGCGATACACGGTACACATCACCCCACCGCCAGAGGTCAGGCGAAAGCTCCGGTGTCCGGTGGCAATCGTCAGCTTGGCGGGCAGGGTGACCGCCTCGCCGCCGTCCACTTTGACCGTACAGGGTGCGGTGTCCACACAGGACAGCTCCACCTCCACCGGGGTACCGGTGGCCGTCATTTTTCGCGGAATCAGAAGCTGGGGGCCACTGATCTGTACCTCAAACTTTTCCGCTTTGTAGCCGTCCGCTTCCAGGCGTACCTCATGCTTGCCATAGGGCAGGGACACGCTCTGCGGGCCGGCACCAAGAGCCTTTCCATCCACCCACACCCGCGCCGAAGCGGGATCGGGGGTCAGCTTCAGGATCCCGGTGCTCACCGCCGGAGCGGCTGCGGAGGCAGGCGCGGCTGTGCCCTCAGCGGGCGCAGGCGGTGCAGCCACGGGAGGAGGCACCGCAGGATCTCCCGAAGGAGCAGGCGGAACTTCGGCCGGAGCCGGTGGCACCTCGACCGGCGCCGGTGGCACTTCAACCGGAGCAGGGGCAGCCGCCGCGGGGGCGGTCACCGGGGCGGGCGGCGGGGGCAGATCGCGACTGCTCCACCACCAGAACAGGCCGCCGGCGCCCAGGATCACCACCAGGGCTGCCGTCCCCACGGCCACGGCCACACCGACTCCGCCCGAAGCGGGCGCAGGGGACGGGGCTGGACGGGGCTCCGGAGGCACTTCACGCTTGGGCGGCGGGGCCGCCGGTGAGGCGGCCGCGCGCTCCCCCGCCTGCGGGAAGACCGACTGCGTGCTCGCAGATCCGTCATCATCAAAGGGCAACAGGGTCTGGTTCGGGGAAATGTTCCCCATCGCACGCAGGCCGGACAGGTCGCCCTCCGGCGAGGTCTGGTCGTCGACTTCGGGCAGGGCCTCCCCCACCCCCTCGGGAAGCTCGCGGTGAACCGGTACCGCCGCCTCCTGTGGCTCCGCGGTGGGCGGCAATGTCGGATCCTCCGGCCGCACCACCCGGGGTGGCTCAGGCATCATCTCAGCATCGGCAGGCCGAACCGTTTGAGCACCGCCGGCCTTCGCCGGGTCCAGTACGGTGGGGCGCTCGGCCTCCTCCGTGGACTCACCCACCGCCGGCAGCAGGGGCGTCACCACCCGGTCGGTCAGGTTGGGCGCGGCCGATGTGGGGGCTGCCGCAGCGACCACCTCTTGCAGCGGGGTGCCGTCGTTGAAGCACAGCTCCACAAAGTCGGCCCAGGTGCTGTTACAGGTCGGGCAGATCTTCATGGTGCGCCCCCAAAAGCTTTCCGAAGGTTCCGGGAGATCACCACCCGCTGCACCTGGTTGGTTCCTTCCACGATCTGCATGACCTTGGCATCGCGCATGTAGCGCTCAAGCGGGTACTCCCGCGTGTAGCCGTAGCCGCCCAGGACCTGCACGCCATCGGTGCTCACCGCCATCGCTGCGTCGGTGGCGAAGCACTTGGCCATGGCCGCGACCTCCGAATAAGCCAGCCCACGATCCCGAAGCCAGGCGGCCTTATGGACCAGGAGCCGAGACGCCTCGGTGCGCGTGGCCATGTCCGCAAGGAGGAATCCTACACCTTGAAAGTCGATGATCGGCGTGTTGAATTGCTTGCGCTGGCAGGCATAGGCCGACGCCACCTGCAGAGATGCGCGGCAAATCCCAACCGAGATCGCAGCGATGGTGATGCGCCCGCTGTCCAGGGCCCGCATCGCCACCCGGAAACCATCCCCTTCCTTCCCGAGGAGGTTCTCCACGGGAATCATGGCATTCTCGAGAATCAGCTCTACCGTGGGAGATGCGCGTAGCCCCATCTTCTCTTCCTTCTTTCCGAAGGAAAGTCCGGGGGTATCGCCCGGAAGTAGAAAGGCGCTGATTCCTTTGGGCCCCTCGCCCCCCGTGCGGGCCATCAGGATGTACACATCCGCATAGCCGCCGTGGGTGATCCAAAACTTCGTTCCGTTCAACCGATAGAAATCACCATCCCGCTGGGCTGTGGTGCGCAGAGAGGCCGCATCCGAACCCGAGCCCGGCTCCGAGAGCGCAAAGGCGCCCAGCAGCTCGCCGGCCGCAAGACCGGGCATCCACCGCTGCTTTTGAGCTTCGTTCCCGAACTCCCCCAAAATCACCTGGGGAAGACCGTTCACCGCAACACTGACGCCGTAGGAGGCGGAAACCGCCGCGATCTCCTCCAGCGCCAGGCAATACTCGAAATAGCCAAGACCGAGGCCACCATAGTCCGCAGACGTGGGAATGCCGCACAACCCGGCCGCGCCCAGACGCGTAAAAAGGTCTTTGCGGAAACGCTCGGCTTCGTCGTCTTCCTTCAGCGTCGGCCCCAGGATGTCCTGCGCCGCAGTGCGCGCCGCATCCACCAGTGCCTTCTGCTCATCCGTCAGCTCGAACACTCCGCCTCCGCTGATCGTTCCATGATAACCAGAAAAGTGGAGCGAGGCCGCCCGCCTCTTTCTTCTCGCGCGCACATACTGAAAAATAGGCGAGGGTCAACGAGTCTAAAAAACCCCGATCTGCCCAGGAATACCCAGGTCCAGGGACAGACTCCAGCTCCAAGGGCCGGGTTGCAGCATCAGGCCAAAACCCACGTCCGCAAGCCCAAGGCGGGCCGAGAGCACCGGCGCGGGCCGCCCCTCCTGCACCAGGGCCCCTCCTCCCACGTCGATGGTGCCCGTCAGTGCCCCGCGGCCAAAGCGCTGGCGAAACTCCGCCGTCGCGGCTCCCAGCGGAAAAGCGCCCTCGGTGGAGATCCCAGCCCAACCACGCACCACCGCCCGATCGCGCACGGAGATCCAGACATTTCCGGTGACGTACAAGCTCTCTTCCGTGAGCAGCAGACCCGGCCCCAGGCCATAGGTGCCACCAAAGAAGCTGCCGCGGCGGGGCGATGCCTCCAACTGGGACAGGTAGGTGCTGCGCGCAGCAAAGGCAACGTTGTCCCCCGTCAACTTGCGAGACACGATGCCCACGACCCGCCCTTCGCCGTCCACCAGCGGCCCCCCCGAGTTTCCCGGATTCAACGCCGCATCGGTCTGAAGGTACCAGGTGCCCACCGCGGCCACGATGCCCTCGCTGATGCTCCAGCGCAGCACCCCCTCCAGCTTGCCGCCCGAGGCCGAGGCGAAGGGGTGCCCGATAGCCCACAGGCGCTCACCCAACGCAGGATCCTGGGTGCGAAGCGGCAGAAAAGGAAGTGGCGCATCGGGCTTCACGCGAATCAGGGCCAGATCGTGAGCGGGGTCGCGCGCCACCACCTCGCCAATCCAGACCTGACCATCGTGGCTTTCTACGCGGGGTTTGGCCCCGTTGGCGATACAGTGGTAGGCCGTGGCGATGGTGCCCGAGGGGTCAACAATCACGCCGGAGCACCAGGAGGGACCGGTCACCAGCAATACCACCGCATCCAGCCAGCCGGCCGAAAACATTTAGCGAGGCTCCCCGAAGGGGATCACATTGACCGGGCCGGCCTCTGCATCATCCGATTCCAAGGCACGAAAATCGCGCAGGTTCGGCAAGTCGGCGAGGCTACGCAGGCCAAAGGTGTGGAGAAAGAGAGGCGCGGTGCCATAGGTCAGTGGTCGCCCGGGCTCGTCCGAGCGGCCCACTGCGCGCACCAGACCCCGCTCCAGCAGCATCCGCAGCACGCCCCCGCAGTCCACGCCCCGAATCTCGTCCACCACGGCCTTGGCGACCGGCTGCCGATAGGCGATCACCGACAGGGTCTCCAGCGCCGCGCGCGAGAGCTTGAAGGGCCGGGTTCCCCGAATTGCGGCCACCCAAGGCGCCATTCGCGCCTCGGTGCGTAGCTGCCAGCCCTCGGCCACCTGCACCAGCCGCAACCCGGAACCGGAGGACACCAGGCGCTGAGAGAGGGCCTCCAAGGAGGAGAGTACGGTAGGCTCATCCGAGCGCAAGGCCACCGCCAACTGCAGCGTGCTCAGCACCCCCGGATTGGCAAAAAGACAGGCCTCAACCGCCGCAACCCGCAGATCCGGCGGCGGAGGACCCCCTTCAAAAACCTCCTCTGGTGCAGCTTTGCTGAAGGGCAGCTCAATGAGGTTATCGGGAGGCTGGCTCAAATCGCCTCCGGCAGCGCCACCAGATCCTGGGCCACCAACCCGCGCAGTACGCGGATGCGGATGGCGCCCAGGTGGAAGACCTGGACCACATCCACCAGCCCCAACCGCGCCAGCTCCAGCACGACCAGGAACAGGAAGATCCGACGGCGGCGGGTGGGCTGTTCCATCAACAGCTCGATCAGCAGCCCCTCCTCCCCCTCGGGGATTCGATCAAGGATAAAGCGGCTGAACTCAAGCAGCGAGTAGCGCTCGGTCTCTACATGGTGCTCCGGATCGGGGCGGCCGAGGCGCTCCATCACGCCAGCAAAAATGCCCATCAGACCCATGGCATCCACGCCGGGGTCCAAGGGCTGCTCCTCCAGCGGCTGCTCCTGCATGGGGCGGGTATATACGTCCCGATCCAGCAGCTCCCGGCTCCCCAATTGCTCGGCGGCATCGCGGTAGCGCTCGTACTCCAGCAGCCGGCGGACCAGGGCCTCGCGCGGGTCCAGCTCTTCTTCCTCTTCCCCCGGCTGTGCGGCCACCGGCAGCAGCTCGCGGGCCTTGAGCTGGCACAGCGTCGCGGCCAGCACCAGATAGTCGCCCGCGACATCCACGTCGATCTCTACCATCGCGTCCAGATAAGACAGGTAGGAGTCGCAGATTCGCGCGATGGGAACCTCGCGAATATCCACTCCCTCCCGACGAACCAGGAGCAGCAGCAGGTCCAACGGCCCCTCGTACACCTCGGTCCGCACCGGCGGATCGACGCCCGTGGCGAGAGTAGGCAGAGCAACAGCGACAGATGCGGCCATAATGGTGCCTTCTAACCCGCTGGCCTTGCAGAGTAAAGAGATTTCGGCGCGAGGGGGCTATGGGTGCCGGGCCAGTACCTCCGGCCAGTTCGCAGGAATACCGACCACCTCCAGATAGCGGGTGAGGGTCGAGATCCGTACATCTCCACCTGCCTCAAGTCTGCACACTGCGGGTTGCGAAGTGCCCATCTGCTTCGCCACCTGCGCCTGCGTAAGCCCCAGGGCACCCCGGCGCTTGGCGAGCGCTCTCCCCTGAACCCGCCGGTGCAGCGCGTCCTCCACCTTCGCGGCGAATCCGGGGCTTTGAGACTCGGACTCAGCGACGATTTCGTCGAGAAAATCGGGGTCCTGGATAGTGGCCATGGTGTGCTCTCGCCATCACTATATCACATCCGGTATAGATGAATAGCTCCTAAGAGCGCGTGACATTCATTTGCCTCGCTCTCTCCAATCGCGGAGTCGGGCTTCAGCGACTTCAATTCGTGCCGGAGGCGTTTTCTGCGTCTTCTTGGTGAACGCCTCCAGCGACAGCAGAATCCGGCCCCGACTCCCCTCGTTCGCAAAGAGAACCCGGTACTCCATCTTATGGAAACTAGCGCGAACCTCATAAATTTCGCCACGCAGGTGTCGGGCATCCGCCATTCCATTCTCCCGTACATCCTTCATGGCAGCGACGACCTCGGCCCGCGCATCCTCTGGAAGCTCCATCAGGTAGTCACGGACCGGACTGTGCCCTGCGGGGGTATGGTAGTCGCGCCAACGGCGTTTGAGAGGGGACACCTACAAGCTCCGGCTTTCCCACCCCCTATCCCGGTCGCCCCCCGAAGATGCCACGGAAGTTACCGAGCGCGTGCCGGAAGATCACCTCCCCCTTGGAGTCCGGCTCCCGCCATGACAACCCCTTGCAATTTCTCCACCAACTCTGGCACGGATCTTGCCGTATGTTGTGGGAGGAGGTGCCCACATGCTTCGAATCCTCACCCTGAGCCTGCTGATGGTTTCCACCGCAGCCATGGCTGCGCCGATGTCGCGTGCTGGAACCGTCATCGGAGGCGCGGGCGAAGACCCGATCGGCGTCTGGAACGAGCTGTCGGTGATGATCGAAATTTATGGCCAGCGTCACGGGCTAAGCACCGAGCAGATCGATAGCTTCAAGCGGCAGACTCAACTGAGCTACTCAGAAAGAACGACTGAACGCAAGGGCATTCTGCGCCACAGCCTGATCGGTCGGCTCCAGCTTCCGCGCTGCGCCACCATCTCCAATGGGAACGCACTGGCCTTTGAGCTGAGCAGCCAACAATCTGCGGAAATCGAAGATATGGGCCTGATGCTCGGCTCGGTCGGCGAAGTGGTCGGGGATCAGGTGGAGCTGGCCCTGGTGGACTGGGCCGGACGCTGCCACACCGACTGAGGCCCCGCTGATCTGTGCGCACAGTGCGCTGCACAGTTCCTGGATCTCAGTCGCCGCTGTGCGGCGCTCTGTGCAGTACCCGCGCCATTGAGGCCCCGCTCCCCTCCCCTGCACGTCGGCGCCGCACCAGCTCCGCGGCGATCGACACCGCGATCTCCTCGGGCGTCACCGCGCCGATATCCAGGCCCACCGGGGCGTGGAGCTTCGCAAAAAGGCGCTCATCCATGCCGGCAGCACGAAGACGTAGGAAGAACTTCGTGACTTTGGGACCGCTCCCGATCATGCCCAGATAGGCCCACGGACGGGGCAACAGGATCTCCAACAGGTCCTGGTCCAGTGCATGTTCATGGGTGAGCAGCAGGATCCAGGTGCGCGCATCTCCGAACAATGCGCGCGCATGCGCACGCGCATCCGTCGTGACCCGCTGCATGTCACCAAAACGCTCTGGGCTGTTCCACTCCTCCCGCTCATCCACGATGGTGACCACAAAACCAAGGTCCTTCGCGATTTTAGCCGTGGGCAACGCCACATGCCCGGCTCCGTAGATCACCAAACGCTCCACCGGCCGCTGTGGCTCGATGTACACCTCCATGGCCCCTCCACAGCACATCCCCAAATCCCGGGTCAGGTGCACCTGTAGCCGCGTGGGCTGCCCGGTTCGAAGTGCCCCTTTCGCTACCTCAATCGCCCGATACTCCAGATTTCCGCCGCCGATGGTGCCCACCTGCCGCCCATCCGCCCACACCAGCATCCGCGCGCCCGCCGCGCGGGGCGCGGAGCCGTTCACCCCCACCACTTCCAACAGGGCCACGGCCTCACCACGTTCTGCAGCTTCGATCAGCGCTTTCCAGATCGACACCATCAGCAGCCCGCCCGCTGACGCACCCGCTGCAGGCCGCTCTGGCAGAACGAGACCGTCTCCCGACTGTCCCACCCCAGAACATGACCATTTTCCGCCACTTTCTGCCCACCGATCCAGGTCTGCTCTACACAGCGGGCATCCATGGTGTAGACCAGCGCCGAGCGCGGGTCGCCGCCCGTCCACAGCCGCCCCGGGTTCAGCACCACCAGATCAGCCAGCTTCCCCACGGCGATCTCCCCGCCGGGAAAGCCCAGAGCCTCCGCCCCGCGCACGGTCCCCAGCTTCAGCACCACCGGGGCGGGCAGGGCCTCGGCCCCGAGTCGGGGCTTGGGCAGGAGCGCCGCCAGCCGCAGCTCAGCGAAGGCGTCCAGGCGGTTGTTGCAGGGGGCGCCATCCGCCCCCACCGACACATGGATGCCGCGCTCCAGCAACTCAGGAATCCGCGCCACGCCGCTGGCCAACTTCAGGTTGGAGGACGGACAGTGCAGCAGCCGTGTCCCGGTGTCAGCGAGAATGCCCTCTTCCTCGGCAGTCAGGTGGATGCAGTGGGCAAGGGCCACGTCCGGCCCGACCAGCCCCAGGCGGGCGAGATGGACGATGTTGTCCGCCCCGGTGAGCTCGCGTACCAGCTCCACTTCTCCGCGATTTTCCGAGGCGTGGGTGTGGATCAGGCAGCCCCGGCGCCGCGCCTCAGTGGCGGCGGCGCGCAGCAGTTCGTCGGTACAGGAGGGCACAAAGCGGGGGGCAAAGGCATAGTGTAGCCTCCCTTTTTTGTGCCACCGGTCGGCCAGATCACAGGCCGACTTCATTGACACGTCAAGACTTTCGGAGAGGCCCGCCTCGTTCGGCCGGTCCATCTGCGCTTTTCCACACCAAAGCCGGATACCCGACTCGGAGGCGGCGTGGAAGATGGCATCGGTGTGCCCCACCGAGGCCATGTCCAGAATCGCCGTCGTGCCGGAGCAGAGCAGCTCGGAAATGCCCAGGCGTGCGGAGGCATAGGTGCTGTCCACGTCGTGGGCCCGCTCGAAGGGCCAGATTTTCTGGCGTAGCCAGTCCATCAACTGCAGGTCGTCGGCCAGATCGCGGAACAAGGTCTGCACGAGGTGCACGTGGGTCTGCACGAAGCCCGGGAACAGCCACTTCCCCGAGAGGTCGATCTCTTCTTCTCCCGAAAGACCAGCCTCTAACGCGACAATTTTGTCACCAGACACCGCCACATCCACATCCAGCACCCGATGGTCGGCGTCACAGGTGATCACACGGGCATTCTTGAAAACCAACGGGTAGCACGTCATTGCAGTCGCTTTATTCCCGATCCCGCCCAGAGGCTACCGGTCGGGCGCGCGGAGGATCACCCGGCTCACCAAGCCCCACACAATCACCACCACCACCTTGCCCGGCCAGGGCATCGACGAAAAGAGCACCAGGCTGCCCAACGACAGGCTCATCATCGTGATGGCAAGAACCTTTGCCCGGCGGGGGATTGCGCCCCGCTCCCGCCAAAGTCGCAGTGGGGGGCCCATGCGCGGGTGGGCAAGCAGCCAGGCCTCCAGCCGCGGGGAGCCCCTCCCGAAACATGCCAAAGCCAACAACAAAAATGGGACCGTAGGCAGAATAGGCAAAAATGCACCTATGAGCCCGATACCCACAAACATCCACCCGAGGCCCGTCCAGATCCAGTTCCCCACCCGGCCCAACCCCGAGGGGGGCGGCTGCTCCGCCTGGTTCAACGCTGCTCCATATCCCTGGAAAGGGCTTCACGGCCCGCATAGAGCAGCAGGCTGAGCCCAGAAACCAGCGTAGGTCCAACATTTTCAGCAGGCAATTGTGGATCCAGCCAATAGACGCCGGCTTTGACTAAATCCAGCGCTGCTCGTGGTTGATCCTGGGAAAAGACCACTCCGGTCAACTGGGTGGAGATGTCGGCCTGCCCGGAGAGGGTGCGGA
>JBEIQS010000337.1:0-4696 GCA_040376425.1 Alphaproteobacteria bacterium
CTCGACGCCATCGCCCTGCCGCTGGGCCTCAGCCCCGCCCAGCTTCGCACCGAGCTGCAGCGCACCCTGGAGGCCAACGGCATGGAGCACGGCGCCCACCTGCGCCTGATGGTCACCCGGGGCGAAAAGAAAGCGGTCAACCAGGACCCCCGGAACTGGAGCGGAACGCCCACCCTGGTGATCACCGCTGAATACAAAGAACCCAGCCCCGACCTGCTCCATCGCGGCCTCGCCCTGGCCACATCTGCCATTCGCTGCACCCCCGCCCATATGTTCGACATGCGCCTGAACTCCCACAGTCGCCTCGCCCTGATCCGGGCGCTTCTGGACGCCATCGAAAAAGGCGGGGACGAAGCGCTGATGTTGGACCAGCACGACTATATCTCAAGCTGTAACGCCACCAATTTCTTCTGGGTCCGCGACTGTCAGGTCTACACCTCCACCGGCGACTACTGTTTTCACGGGGTCACCCGCGCCAAGGTCATCGAGCTGTGCCACCGACACAATATCCCTCTTACCCTGGGTAACTTCACACTCGATCACCTGGCCCATGCCGACGAAGCCTTCCTCACCGGCACCTTCGGCGGCCTCACCCCCGTGCGATCCATCGACGGACGCCCGCTGCCCGCCGGCCTGCCCGGCCCCCTGACTACCCGGCTGCGGAGCGCCTACGAAGCCCTGAAAGATGAGGATGCCGGTCTGTGACTCCCGTGCGCATCGCCATGTGGTCCGGTCCCCGCAACATCTCCACCGCGCTGATGCGCAGCTTTGAAAATCGGCCGGACTGCACCGTGGTCGACGAGCCCTTCTACGCCGCCTTCCTCGCAGAATCCGGCCTCCAGCACCCCATGCGCGACGAGGTTCTGCGGTCGCAGCCCACCGACTGGCGTTGGGTGGTCCAGCAATTGGCCGCCGCAACCGGCCCGCTGATCTACGAAAAACACATGGCGCACCACATCCTTCCAGGAGTCGGCCTGGACTGGGTGCAGCACTGCCGCAATGCCTTCCTCATCCGCGACCCCGCCGAAGTCCTGGCCTCCTACGTGGCTAAAAGGGCCGAGGTCACCCTTCCTGACATCGGCATCGTCCAGCAGCGCGCCATCTTTGAGCGGGAGGCCGACCGCCTGGGCCGGGCCCCCCCGGTGCTTCGCGGTGTGGACGTGACCGCCGACCCGCGCCGCATGCTGCTTCGCCTCTGCGAAGCTCTGCAAATCCCCTTTTTCGACGCGATGTTGCAGTGGCCCGCCGGCCCCCGGGCCAGCGACGGCGTTTGGGCGCCCGCCTGGTACGACGCTGTCTGGCGATCCACGGGCTTCTCCGCCCCAGAACGGCAGGCCTACCCGCCCCTGCCCGACAGGCTACGGCACATCGCCGACGCGGCCCGGCCCCACTACGACGCCCTCCTTGCGCACCACCTGTAAGCTTCGACGGCGGGGCCGGCCGCCCCCTCGCCAAAAACCTACTTCACACCGCCCGGACTCCCGCCCGCACCTGCCGTGCTGTCCAGCGCCCGCGGCAGCTCTGTGCCCACAATCAGGCCCTCCGCCGCCTCCACCGCCGTCATCAGCAGATCGATCTGCGAGGCCACATCCCCCTCCAGGTTCACCCCTGCCTTTTCCAGTTCCTTCAAGTAGCCGTCGGTGTCGTTTTCGCTGGGTGGCGTCAGCTTGTTAATCGCCGCCGTCACCGTCATACTGCCGTATTTATTCAGGTACAAGGCCCGCTGAGCCGCACGTCCCTCCGCCAGGGTCGCAAAGGCCGCAAATTTACCCACCGCACCCGTCACCGTCCCGATTTTGGTCGAGGCATCCCGGAGATTCCCGAGGTTGTTACAGCGCCATGCCAGAGAGCCCCCCCACCTTCACCACGTCCTGGTAGACCACATAGCGTCGCCACTGCGAGGGTGTCTTTTGGCCGCCTCGTTCACCGCCGTGATCGTGGCCGCGTTCAGCGGGCCGCCAGCCAGAATGGTCCCATGGATAGGCGGCGGGGTGGGGCATCTGCCCCCTGGCGCGGCTACCAACGAAGCCACTGTCGCCCCGGCCTCTCCACCGGTTAAGACGTCTCCCCCCTCGGAGCATCATGCCTTACACATTCGATGGCCTCGAAAAGTCCACCACCTACAAAAAACAACTCGAAGCCGAGCTGAGAAAGGGCGGCACGGTCTCCCTCGCCCTGCGGTGGATGGAGGGGGTGGTGTTCACCGGCCAGAAGGCGCGGAACCTGCTGTTGGTAGGAAAGGTGGACCCCGACCTGGTGGCCGCACTCAAGCGGGCCAAAGGCAAAGATGTGGCCATTGGAAAATGTCGATGGAACGGGGATCAACTACAAGTGGATAGCCCGGACGTGCCCCTGGCCAAGGTGCAGACCTTGTTGAAGAGCCTCTCCCTGCCCTCCGACGTGGTTCTCCAAGCGATGCCCGAGAAAAAGCGCCTTCCAGGTGCAGAAGAGGGCGGAGAAGAGGGCGAAGAACCAAATGCACTGAAGCGTGCCCGCCGTCTCCTGAAGGAGCTGGACGCAAGCCGTTTTCCGATGGAGGGGGATGCCCTGGCCGACGCCATCCAGCGGGTGGAGGAGGCCATCGACAGCGACGGGCTTCCCCACGCCGTGGATAAGCTGGAGTGGGAGCTGCGCTCCGTCGATCGAATCCGTCGCCTTGCGGATTCCATTTCCCCCCTTCTGGAGCGCTATGGCGAGCGGGTGGCGGACCTCAAAAGTAGCGACTGGGTGGAATCGGTGAGGGAGCGGATGCAGGATACCTGGGATGGCATCGCCGACCTGCAAAAGGAAGGGGACTGGGATAGCATTCGGGACGAACTGCGGACGCTTGCCGATTTGTTCGAAGACGAAGCGGTGCTGGAGGACTTCGCGCCGGAGGACCGGCCCTCCCCGCCGGAGCCGTCCGTATCGCAGGATCCTCCCCCGATCGATCCTCCCCAGATCGATCCGCTCCCGATCGATCCTCCTCAGCAAGACCCTCCCTCTCCCGTGGGAAGCAGCTCCTCCGGGGACACCGAGGAGGATGACGAGGAGCAGACGCTCGAACAGCTCCGTGCAGACTATATTCGCCGCTTGGAGCTGCTCAAGTGGCGCTTGGAGGCCCTGGCAACCAAAGTGAAGGTCAACAGTCAGGCCGTGAGTTTTCGGGATCCGCTCAAGAGGATGATGGGCGAACGAAAGGTCCTGGGGGAGTCGGTGCCCGGGGTTGCCCACCCCGATGCCTTCCCCGAGGACCTGATCCTGGACATGGAGGGGGCCCTCGGGACCTTGGAGCAGAGCTACACCGAGACCTTTGAGGGGGGCCAGAACCTGGATCAGGTGCTGCACGAGGGTACGCGCTACCAACGCCTCGGAAACATGTCGATCTACATCGCCGTCCCCGACCACCCCACCCTTGGCGCGGCCATCAGCGCCTACCGCGAGGCGGCCACCGGTGGCTTCATTCCGCCCAAGGGGCGCGGTCGGGCCGGAATCAAAATAAAGGGCGGCACCTACGAGCTGAAAATCCGCATCGACCAGCAACAAAGCCTGGGATTGGGCGGAAAACCGCTGCGATTGGTGGCCACCGAGACCGTCCTCGGCACCCAGCGCCTCCTCCGTTTCGACACGTTGAAAGAGGCACATACCGGGGGAAGATAGCACCAAGGCGCGGTAGCCGCCTCGCCTACCGCCCCTCACAGGCTATGCTCCCCTCGCGGCGCCACCGGGCCCCGCGGAGAGTGACGATGCTGCTTTGGGCACTGCGCGCCTGCCACCCCCCCTCACAAAGGAGCGGAAATGTAGAGGTCTACGGGCAGGTTCTGGACGACGGCGTGCGGATCCCCCAGACCGACCGCCCGGACCTGCTGCTGCCCTATGTCTGGGGGCGCTGAGCGCCCAACGCACTGAATCATCAAAACATTTGATGAAGACCCCCAAAACATTCCGATATGGTTGACCGATGGGTGGGGGTTAGAGAGAGGAGAACGGAGCTACCCATGCCGCTGATCCTCCTGCTGGCCTGCGCCACCGACTACGGCCTCACGGGCTTCTGCGTCGAACCGGCGGATGGCTGGGACATCGAGCGGGTCTCCAAGCTGCAGGACGCGGCCGGCTTCCCTTCCAATCGCGACGCTATTGTGCTCTCTTTTGACAACAGTGGACTTGAAGAGGGCGAGAGCTGGCGGGTGCTGGGGGTAGAGCTCGTCGCCATGGTCCCCCAGCGCTATTTTGACAGCTACGACGGTGGCGACACCCTCCAGGTGGACATCTGGCAGGGAAATCGCCCACAAGGCAAGCCCGACTGGTCCGTACGCCGCGCCATCGACCTGGAGGAGCTGGACTGGTCGCCGGTCACCCTGCCTGACAACGCCTTCTTCGCCAGCCAGCGTGGCGAGCTGAAGCAGCAACGTGCCTGGATGAACTTTGATTTTGAGGACGTCATCCCGGAAGAGGGCATGACCGAGTCCAGCTACACTGTCGGCGTCAAATGGCCCGACAACGGCCTGCCCACCATCGGCTACTCCAACTTCAACCTGGACTGTGGCAAAAACTGGACCGACTACGGAGACGGCACCTGGGTCCTCAACTCGGAGGACGGCGACACCACGGACTGCTCCTGGCCGATGATGCGGGTGCAGCTTGAAACCCGCACCTTGGACGACGGGAAATGTGCGGGGGAGACGGTGCCGGGCTGAGCACCTCACTCTGCTCGGCC
>JBEIQS010000181.1:0-11905 GCA_040376425.1 Alphaproteobacteria bacterium
CCGCCACCGGCTGACCGGCGACGTCGCCCACCCACCAGCTCTGCGGCTCCGGCTGCCCCTCCCCCACCAGAAAAAATGCCTCGTCTCCTTCCAACGCTGCATAGGAATTGCCGACATCATTGACGATGTAGCCGTCGTCAAAGATACCATTGGTACCGTAGGCACCTGCCTTTTTCAATCGGAGGACGGGGAATGCCTCTGGGTCTACATCCCATCCGAACGCACGAAGGTTCCGACGAGGCTCCGCCAACAGACGCCACCCCTGCCGCAGGCTGCCACCTTGGCTCATCGCACCGGGCAATGTCCAAGGAAGATCGACCTGAACCTCGCTCTGCCCCGCCGCGCGATCCTCCCGGTAGGTGACCAGGCGCCTCGCCTGCCCGACCACCGGCGCATCATCCGGCCCCACGAGCACCACCACGTCGCCAGGCCGCAGGCGATGCCCCACACCCTCCAGCAATACAACGCTGCTACCTCCTGGTGAAACCGGAATCATCCGGTCTACCAACGCCATCGCATCCAGACGTGGATCCACGGCGAGCTCCGCCGCCAGCTCCAGGACCTGCCCCCCCTCAGCCCGCGCCGCCGCCCCGGCCGGCAGCGTGCCCGCCTTGCGTACCGTGGCCACGCCAAAGGCCCGCGCCGATAGGGGCGGATCGGCCACCCAACCCAGCTTTCGCCCATGCGCTGCCTGCGCCGCCGCCGACCGGGCCGTAGGGAGGAAGGCCTCCCGCGCGTGGTGGAGCTGCTGCAAGGACAGCAGGTGGGCCGTGACGGCGGACAGGTCAATCAGGGCTTCAAGCGGGTCTCCTTCCCCACCGGCAGGCACACCCAGCTCACGACGGGCCATGTCCCGGGCCAGGGCCGCGTACTCCGGCAAGCGGAGCTGCAGGTAGTGGCCGGGATCCCCACTGCTGACCCGCGGAAAGTGGCCGGAGATCGGCGGACGGCTCATGCGGCCTCCATCACAAGCACGTTAATACGCCCATTTTCGGGATGCAGCGGATCACCATCCAGGCGCAACACCTCTCCTGGACCTACCGGAAGGGTCCACTGCACCGCGGGTTGGCTGCGTCCCAGCTTGCGGAACACCAGCGCCCGGCAGGCGCGCACGCCCTCCATCGCATGCACGGCCGCAAGCAGATCGCCCAGGTGCAGGGAGACACCAAAATCCAGGCGATCCGGATGGAAATAGCCACCCGTTTCCGCAACCAACGCGGCCTCCACCCGACGGCGCAGCGCCGCCGCACTCTGGCCAGGCTGCGGGCAGACCGCCAGCACCAGCTCCACCGGCTGGGAGCGGGCCCGCTGCACCCACAGCTCCCGCCCGGCGATGCGAAGTGGCTCCAAAGCGGCTTGTACTTGGACTTCCAACTCCTCTCCCTCCTGCGGATCCACCGGGTCGATCAGGACGCGCAGCGAAGGGAAGGGGGCGTTCACGAGGCGGGCGGCTGCACGCGCCACACCGGGAACACGCTGCGCCGCAACGGCAAGATCCTGCAGAGAAACCGCGCGCTGTGCCGACGGCTGGTAGAGGCTGTCGGCCAGTCTTTGCTGCAACGCGGCACGAGGCAGGGGGGACCGCCCACCCTCGCCGGGGCTGAGGTTCGAAATATGAAGCACCCCAAGGGCACTCACGCGGGCCTCCAGGGCCGGATCGGGGTGAGCCAGACGCTCGGTCAGCACCCCGGCGGGGCAGTTCCCCGCCAGCGGCGCACCCACCCGCCAGCGTACCCGTGCCGGAAGGTCGCTGCGTAGCGCTTTGCCCCGTCGTCCATCTCCGAACTTCAACCACAGATCTCCACCCTCTGTAGTCTCTGCTACAAAGTGGGGATCAAAGGAGGAGGACTGGTGCAGATGATCCACGGCATACCAGACTTCTCCGCCACTTTCCAGCCATACCCGCGCCCCCTCCTCGCCCACCAGCACCGGTCCGGGAAGACGCAGGGCCCGCAGCAGGGGCACCTCGGCCCAGGCCGGCTGCTGCAGCACCACATCGGGCCCCTGAAGGTCCACCACCCGGTCAGGCACCGGCGGGGGCTGCGGCGGACGCAGCCACATCCTGCACTCCTGACCGTGCTCGGCCTCCACCAGGTTGTGGGCCAGCCGAAAGTCCTCCTTCCACGGGAAGATACGGCGCGGCAGCGGTCGATCCCAGTGCAGGCGCGTCAGCGGCTGGGCAGTCGTAAGCAGTGGGTTGTTCGGATGTGCGGTCCATCCCGGAGCAACCTGCTGTTCTACCCCGGTTACGGTCACCAACCAGGCCCCTTCGGGCACCACAAAGGCCAATTTCTGGCCAATCTGTACGGAGGGATTGCCCAAGAGTAATGTCTGAGTGGCGCCCACAGGCAAAAATGCATCCATGGCGCCGGGCCAGGCAGCAACACGGAGCGGCTCCGGGTCCAGTGCGGTATCGACCAGCGTGCTGAAGCGCAGCCCGGCTTGCCCGGAGCTCTGCTGCGGCGTCTCCACCGGCAGTCCGGCAGGAAGCACCCCGGCATTGGCTACGGCCACCTCCAGCCAGCACCGCGCCGCCTGCCCATCATCCAGCGACTCCCCCAACAAGACCGCGTGCTGACGCAGGGAGTGGCGCTGCGTGGCAGTCTCGGGGAAGGCCTCCGATGCAACGCGATCCTGGTAGTAGGCCAGCAGGTCTCCCTGAAAAGCTAACAGTTGAACCAACATCCGCTCTGTAGTGGCCAGCGCCTGGTCCTGAAGGTCCGGTGTGCTGCGGGAGAGGCGGTCGAGCAGCAACGCTTCAAGGGCACGGCTGTCGCGGGCCAGGCCATCCAAGGCGGGATCAGAAAGGGTGGGAAGCCCGGGGGTGCGCTCGGCAGCGGCACAGTCCCGACTCTCGCAGCCGATGCGGAAGCGAAAAGACCGTGTTTGAAAGAAGGGATGGAGTGGGAGCCCACCGCCACTCAGCAGGCGAACGGTGTAGCGGGCATGGTCGCCGGGCTGCTGGAAGCGGATGCGCAGGCGTCGGTAGAGGGCGGGCGCGGGCGCGGGCGGGGGCAGCGTGGGCTCGGGCACGATGTTCCAGGGCGGAGCACCGGGAATCTCGATCTGCCCGGCACCGAGGCTGCCCACCGGCCCCAGCAGGCGAAGGGTCAGCACGGGGAGTCCCCCCAGCTCAGAGAGCTGAAGGTGGTCGATGCCTTGCCAGCCGGTGGCGGGCCGGGCCTGCTCCCAGATCAGCCCGCTCATAGGCGAACCTCCAAGGCACGAAGCGCCTGCTCCGTGCGCCGCCGCCACACGATGTGGACCCCCAGCTCGCCGCTCTCGTCCACCGGACGGATCTCTACATCTTCCAACACAAAATCATCGCCCATGTCCCGTCGTAAGCCAACAGCAATTTCAAAGCGCAGGGACTCGGTGGCGGAGATGCCCTCAAAGACCAGGCGGTCCACCCCCACCCCAAAACCCGGCTCAAGCACCCGCTCGCCCCGCGCCGTGAAGAGCACGGCCAGGATCCGGTCGCGCATGTGCTGATCGGGGTCGGCGGTCAGGCGCAGTCCTCCCTGAGGCGAAAAACGGATGGGAAAGGCGAGGTGTCGGGACATGCCTACTCCGTGAATACGCGGGAAGAGAGCTGGGCGGGGGTGGCGGGACTGGCCGGAGGACCGCTGGGACCGGAGGGGGTGGGATGGGTGTGCATGTTGAACAGGTTGATCAGGGAACTTCCGAGGGGAACAGGCTCAGAGGCGCCCGATCCGCCCAGCAGAATGCGGCTACCCGAGATGGTGATGGACCCGTCCTGATCCAGGCGGATCTCAGCCTGGTTGCTGCCCTCGGCCAATACCACCACTCCGCCATCATCTTCGAGGAAAAGGCGATGCCCCGCCTCTGTTTTCAGCAACAGGCGCTGAGGGGCGTACAGCTCGCCTTCCGCGCCCGGGGCCTGGTTCTTGGCCCAGAAGCAGCCGGTCCAGATGGGGCGGGAGGGATCTCCCCCCACAAATTCCACCCACACCAGATCCCCCACCTTGGGCAACAGTAAAAGGCCGCGTCCATTTCCGGCATAGGGCACACAGGGCATGGCCCAGCCCAGCTCCTGTTGAGTGCCCAATACCGCGGGCACCTTCACCCGGACACGGCCCATCTGCTCGGGGTCGTCGATGGCGGTGACCACGCCTTCATACTTTCCAAACCAGCGATTGCGAAGGTATTCCTCCAACCGCAGCAGGAGCTGTTCACTCATGGCTGTTGCTCCTGTTGCTGTTGTTGGTGAATCGGCGAGAGCGCATTGCGTTCCGCAACAAAAGTCTGGTACAAAGTACCGTCCGCCAGCTCGGTCACCACCTCGCGCAGCCACCAGCGCCCGGAGTAGCGCCGACCCAGGCCCACCAGATCCACCGGCCGTCGCGCCCGCAGGAGCTGCCCGTAGCGCTCAGGATTCAGGGATCCCCTCGCCTCCACCATAAATCGCTCGGCGTCCATCTCGGCACGCGCTTCGGTTTCCAGGCGGGACTGGGCCACCGGCGGGTGGCGAAGGCGGTGGCCCAGCACGGGCAGGCCTCCGGGCTCCCGAAAGGCCACGTGGCGCGTTTGGAGGAGGTCCTCCTCCCCAAAGCTGGCATCGCTGTGGGAGGCCTGGCCACGGATCACCTCACCCTCTAAAGGATCCACGGCTGATGCCCATATTTTGCTGGGACGAGTGCCATTCCACTGCAGGTCCACCCAGTCCAGACATGCGCCCTCCCCCCGCAAAACAAGCTTGGGTTGGACCGCCTCTTCCGGGTCACGCGGTGCGCAGCGGGCCACCACGGAGCCATCGTATTGCGGCTCTACATAGCAGGTCCAGCCGTTGCGCCTACAGATACGACGCAGCAGCGCGGCATCCGTGCCCGCCTGAGCCTGCACGATGCCGTCCAGACGGTGCTGATAGCTGCTCTGCCCGACGATAGAAAAAGTATCATATTCTGAAAACAGACCATGAACAATATCAGTATCGGTGCCCTCCCAGAGGCGGGGGCGCTCGGCCAGGTCCATCTCCGCCAGTACATCCATCGCCACCACTTCCAAAAATCCCTCTCCTTCCTGAACTTCCAGGTGAGGACGGAGGTGGGTGATGCGGCCTTCAAACAGCTTGATCAGGCGATGATCCGGGGCCTTGATGGTGAGGCTGAGGAGGTGGCCGGGGAGGAGGTCGGCGTGGTCCAGCGGCTGGATGCCGCCATCGTCGTCATAGGACAACAAAAACTTAAGCGTGGCCACCGATGCCTCGTCATCGCGGTCCCGCACCTCCAGGCGCGCCACCGAGCGCACGAGTCCCTCAGGCAGGTGCCGCCCGTCCAGGTCCACCATCAAGGCCGGGATGGCAATACCCACTCAGTCCCCCTTCGGAACGGGTAGAATGCGGCCGGGAACCAGGACCCTCAGGGGATCCAGCTCCTCCGAGGCATCGGCCAGCTTCCACCAGCGCTCAGGGATGCCGTAGGCGCGAGCGGCCAGGTCATCCAGGCGATCTCCCTCGATCACCGCATACGAGCGGTCAATAGGGGCAGGTGCCGTCGAACGGATGGGCCAGACCCGAACGGTGGCCCCACTGCGTGGATCCTGGATCTGCTCCGGGGTGAGCCTGGAAAACCGGCGATTTTTGCTGTCCATCATCTACCCCCCTGGCCGCTGGGGTTCCAAACACGCATCGCAGCGCGGCGGCGTTGGTTCGCCAATTCGTCCATCAGCGCGCGCGTATCGTCGTCTTTGACCTCGGCCGGGCGCAACACCTCCAGCGACAGCTCCACTTCGGCGCGAATGGGCCAGAGTTGCTCGTTGTGGAAGGTCTCGTTGATTGTAACCCCGGTTACACGAACCGGAAAACGCCGTTCCCCCCATCCGAAAACCACCATCGGGCGGTCCTTTCGCAGCTTGAAGGTCTGACCATCGGGGCTCCAGTCCTCGTAGGGCTGCATCAACAGCTCCAGGGCGGCCAGCTCCGGGCCGATGCCCTCGCGGAAGCGGCGGCTGTCCTGCACCGGAAGCAGCGAAATATCAAGTCGGACCTGTATTTTGAAGGACTCCTTCAGGGTGCCGGCGTTCTTGGTCTGGCTGCGTTGGGTGCCTCCCGCCTCGGCCGGGTTGGTGGCCGAGCTTCCCTGTTCGATGCTGAGCTGCCTGGACAGGGACTCCGGGTTGACCTGGAACAGAATCTGCCGCTGCGGACTGGTGCCCCCGTCTGGGGTCCGTAGCTCCAGAAATCCACGGGAACTCATGCGCTCCTGGCTGCCGGAGCCTTGCTTGGCGGGGTTCATCATCGGCCGGCCTCCCATTGCAGCCACCGCTCCAGGCGGTCCGCGAGGTGTACCTCGGCCCCTTCCCGAAGTAAATCCTCTTCTTCCAGCACGACCGAACGCAACCGCAACATTTCGCCGGGCAGGCGGCGCTGGGCCAGTCGGCGCAACGCGCCTGACAGGACGGCCCGCACCCGCTCCGGCGGCGCCGACGTCGTAATGCTGACCCGATCAATACGTAAAATACTCATGGAGCCCGCCACAGGTATCTGGCCAACGGTCCAAAGTCGGAGCGGCTCCGGGCCATGCCCGCCTTTTCCAGCTCCCGGGCCACGGCCCGACACAGGAGCTCCGGGCTCAGAGCTGCGCCGTGCACGGTGGCATGGGCCGCTGCCAGGCCGACATTGTGGATAGCCCCCCCTGAAAAGGGAAAACGATCGACAAAAAGTTCCAGGTCCAGGTCAGGGTGCCATTGCGACGGGTCGGGCAGGTGCTTCCGCCACAGCAGCCGCCGCTGCTCCCGGTCGGGTAACGCAAACTCCAAAACAAAGCGCATTCTCCGCAGGAAGGCTGGATCCAGATTTCCACGAAGGTTGGTGGTGAGGATGGAGAGCCCCACAAAACTGTCCATTCGCGCAAGCAGATAGCTTACTTCCACATTGGCGTAGCGGTCGTGGGCGTCCTTCACCTCGGAGCGCTTGCCGAACAGGGCATCCGCCTCGTCAAAAAGAAGGATTCCATGTCCAGATTCAGCCTCGGCAAACACCTGCGCCAGCGCCTTCTCGGTCTCCCCGATGTACTTGGACACCACCTGCGACAGGTCGACCCGGTACAGGTTCAACCCCAGGGTGGAGGCCAGACATCCCGCAGCGAAGGTCTTTCCGGTGCCGGGCGGACCGGCAAAGAGGCAGGTCAGCCCGCGGCCCGGCCCCTGCCGATAGCGCGCCTCCACATGGGGCATGGCGCGATACCAGGCGACCATATCGTCCAGTTGCATCCGTAGATCGGGAGCTACCACCAGGGTATCCAGACCCTGCTGAGAGGGAATCCGCTCCACCGCACGCCCCATCCGGCGGCCACCCGTGGCCAGCACCCGATCCCGGATCTCCTCCACCCCCGGCTCCCCGCCCGTGCGGGCGAGACGACGCTGGTTGCGCGCCTCATCCACCGCTTCCCGTAGCTCCTCCGCACTAATCAAAAACCAAGGGGCCAGCTCCACTGCCTGGGGTGCCAACGCCGTCCAGATACGTCGACTTTCCACCACCCCCAGCGGCGGTGGCTCCACCACCGACCAACCGGGAGCCCCGGCTCCCGCGCCCACCCAGATAATGAGGCTTTTCACCCCGTGCAACCTTCGTAATAAGCTCCATGGAACCTGGCGCTGTCCAGACGAATAGTCGAGCACCGCCAGTCCTGGCGCGTCCAACACCGTCTCGGGCGGCTCCTCGCCCACCCAGCTTAGCGGTGCCCCCAACACCGAGCCCAGGTCCACCAAAAGCTGGCGTACGGCGCGGCTATCCGCCGAGCGGATCACCAGGCCCTCTGGAATCATCGTGGCCACACTGCGCACATAGGCGGGATCGGCGGCCGTCCAGGAAAAGGTCGGAAGCAGGGGGAGCGGCGTGGGTGCAGAAACCCCGAGCCAACGCCGCAGCTCCCGCAGTGTTGCCCGCATCGGCGCGGCGGTCCAGGGGCGACCCGGCGGCGGCTCCAGCCGCTCCACACGTCCGCTCCGCTCGGCCGGCGCACCAGGCAGGCCGGCGCAGAGTGCGGTGCCATAGCCCGCCCCCAGGCCGGCCATCAGGCGGGCAAAGGCCAGGGGCGTCGGCAGTTGTTGCTGTGGATCTTCGCCTAGAATGCCCATTGCCGCTGACACATCCGGGAACAATTCCACCGTCACACACAGCAGCACAAGCCAGGCATCTACCGCCGGCAGGCCCAGCTCCGTGCCGAGCTGCTCCCCCAGGCGATGGGCCTGTACGCGCAGTCCATCCTCTGGGGGCTCCCAGCCCAGACGTGGATCGGGGCGATCTTCGCCACTTTTCACCAAAGATGTGGCCGCCGCGAGCACCACCTCGCGGGCCAGATCCACCAGCGCGGGCTCCCGCATCTTCATGCGCGGAGTTCCAGGCGTACATAGGGCGTATATTCCACACGACCTGCCGATGGCCACTCGGCTGCCAGTCGCCAGCTACCCGGGGGAACACCGCTCAGATCCACCGTCAGACCACCCAATGTTAGTGTGCCAAACACAAATCGAAGATCCGAAGGGGCGCGCACACCGGCCTCCGGCCAGATCGCGAGCCGGGTCACCATGCCGAGCTGTCGGCCCGTCAGCAGAAGGGGGCCCGGCTGCGCCGTGGTCGGTGCATCCAGGCTTGGAACGGTAGGATCTACCAGGACACTACGAACTTCACTGCCATGCCCCTCCAGGCAAAGCTCCAGCCCATAGCTGCCGGCGGCCAGGGGATCGGGCAGGGTCACCAACAGGTCCGCACCATCGCGGGTGGGCGTCCGCCACACGCCGGCCACCCGCACCTGCGGCAGTCCCGGCCACGCGCCGGTCAGGCGCAACAGGCCCCCGGGCGCCGAAAGGGTGGGATAGACCCCCGTAAGGCGTAAGGTACCCAGCACCGAGGGACCCACCACCCGAGGCCCACCGGGCAGCACTAGCGGCGGAGCTGCGGCGGGTGGGGCCAGGTGCTGCAAAAGCACGGGACCTACCTCATAGAGTGCGAAAGGCCGATGGCGCACCTGCAAGGGGGACAGCACCCGCTCCACCCGCTCCAAATCCAGTGGCTCCTGGCTGATCTCCAGCATCCCCTCGCCACAATCCGGCAGGTCAGCCAGGGGCAGCTTCAGCGTGGGGCTGCTGTAGAAGCCCTGCAGCACATGCCCCAGCAATTGTTGAGCACGAACCGGGTCTTCCTGGCCATTGCTGCCATAGCAGGTGATCAGGAAGGTGGCGGAGAGGGTCAACGGCGCGGGCACCATGCGGCCATCGGCCATGCGCGTCGGCATGGCATTGCGTTGGTGAGGACTTGGGCTCACATAAAGAAGGGTGACCCGCACGGCATCTCCGGGAACCGTCGGGTTCTCCAGTGGCGGCCCCGGTTGCACGGTTCCGGCGGGCAGGGGGCTCTCTCCAGCCTCCTCCACCGACTTTGCGATGCGATGCGCCAGCACTTCGGACAGGTGGTGCAGGTTGGTAAATACGGCCACTACCACCTCCCCAGACCCGGTGGGGCGACCGGGATGCGATGGGAGGCCGATGCGCGCTGGGTCACCACCGGCGCGGGTGGCGGCCGGACCTCGAAATGGCCGATGTGCACCTCCACCGGGTCAGGCGCCGGCGTCGGGAGCGTGGAGCGTTGGCCCGCTGCGGGCGGCGGCGCGAGGCGGGGACCGGCGGGAGGGGGTAGCGGGCGCGCGGGGAGCCCCGGCAACCTGGAGACCAAACTTGAGGTGTTTTGGATCACTATCGGATTTCGGGGAATAGGAAGTATGGTTCTGGCCTGTGGGGAAGCTGCCACAGGAGGAAGGGTCGGGGGGGACGCCACCGGGCGGGCCGGCAGGGGCGACCGGGCTTGCCCGACCCGTACTGCCGGGGGCGGGGTTGGGACCCGCGACATCGGCTCCGGAGGAAGGGGCGCCGGAGACCTTGGAGCGCGACCGGCGGCCACCACCGGGGACGACCGGGTGGGAGCCGGGCCGGGCCCCGGAGCGACCGGCGCGACCGCCGCAGTGGGTAGCCCGGGACGACGCTGCCCGCCCGGGAGTACCTCGGTCGATGGGCGCCGCTCCCCGCGCAGGGGTTCCGCCACCGGATCAGGAGGATAGGACGGACCTTCTTCCGTCCGGCCGGCCCTGGGAGCCGCAGGCCAGGTGCGGGCAACGGGCTCCGCCTCCGCCACGAGGGGGGGCGCCGGTGCCGGCCCGGAGACAGGGTTGGGCACTACCCTAGGTGATAGGTTCCCGCCGATGATCGGTCTGTTTTCCGAAGGAAAGACCGAGCCTTCCGCCCATGCCGGCTTCGGGAGCACCGGGGCCGGTGGGGCGCTTGCACGCCTCTGGACTTCAGACCTCTCGATAACTGTTTCCGGTAAAACTTGAGGACTTGGTGACACCGAAGACACCAACGAGGGTGGGGAGTGCATTGGCGTTGGCGGCGTTGGCACCCTCGGCGCCATCGGACTCATCGGTGCCGGTTCCACCATCGGAGGCGTCGGCACCACTGGCGACGGTGGCAACATCCATGTGGGGCCACCAAGCTCCTGATCCAGCGGCTCAGGCGCAGGGCGAAAGACCGGGGACGGGCGCAGCGCGGGTGCAGGCGACGGCGCGAAGTCCCTGTCCCTTGCTACAGACGACGCTCTTTCCGCAGAACTCCAGGCTGCAGGCTGCCTGTCCCCTTCAGGTTCCGGCAGGGATGAGTGCTCCTGCGGCGGGAATTCGGGCGATTGCACGGTGGGAAGCCATCGCGCCGGGCTACGCCCGGAGACCGGAGCAACCAACCCCGCTTCGCCGAGGGACATTGCGGGGCGCAGCAGCGGAGGGGCCCACACGCCGGAGAGCGCTGCGGCGGGTGCGGGTACGGGCACCACCAGGGGTGCATCGAGGAGCTGATCCAGATTCATCCGCCGGCCTCAAAAAGAGCCCCGAGCAAGGCAGCATCTTGCTCCTCCTCAAACAGGAGGAGGTAGCGCTGGCGCCGGGGAAGAGACAGGGTCAGAATCTGCACTTCAGACCAATGGTAGCGGGAAGCGAGGATGTGGACCTGGGACCAGAGTCCCGGGAGGCGGTCTTTCAACTCGGCAAAAAAAAACTGCGAAGATCCAATGGGGACACAAAATCCTGACCACATCCGGAACAGGAGATAGCCAGGGACAGGGAGAAGTCCGGCAGGGCTCGGCTGAGGGCCTCTTCCATCGCACGCCGCTCGGAGGTGGTCAGGGCCCGGATCCGATCCTCCGAAAAGGGGCCTGCCTCCTCCCCCAACATCTCCAGGCAGGTGCTGAGCAGAATGGTGCGCCGCTCGGCACCACCCTTGCCCTGGCGCATCTGCTCCTGATCTCCCGCCGTGGGCAGACGCAGGACCGCGATACGCCCCACATCCACCTCTACCCGACGTCTCTCCACCACAAAATCAGCGGGGAGCTGAGCGAGATCCAGGCTGAGGCCATTGGGATGGTCACAGTGCGGGCAGCGTGTGCTAAGCTCCAACTTGTCTCCCAATGACAGGCGACGAAGCTGGAGAAGACAGCGATCCCGCTCGGGAATCAACATCGCTCTGACCTGCGCCAACGCCGTCCGCACATCCGCACCCGGCACCCCCATGCAGCGGGCGAGCAGCTCGTTGCACAGCAGGACCGGATCGGTGTCGTGCAGGTTCGCCTCCAGAAACTCCTCTTCAAAGCCGGTGATCGGCCGAAGAACGGGCTCTGGGCGCGGCGCCGCCTGGCGGCGGCTGCGAAAAGGGCTGTGGAGGAGATCCAAGGTTCAGGCTCGCTATTGTTCCGAGGGCTCCTCGAGCTTGTCCATCTCGAAGCCTTCGTGTTCGATCTTGATCGACGTGATAGACACGGTAGGAATTCGAATATTGTAATTGAACTCAAGAGAAGGCTCACCGACGTTATCGACTGCCTCAGCGGCCTCAATATCATCATTGAGGC
>JBEIQS010000248.1:0-8050 GCA_040376425.1 Alphaproteobacteria bacterium
ACAAAGAAGAGGACAAAAAGTCCGACCTTCAGTTCTTGGAAGAGGTTCCGTTCCACAGCGGCAGTGTAGCGCGGGGAAGCGGAACGTGCGAATTGGAGGAGATGGGCTTTTTACGGCTGCGGTGGGCGGGGCTTGCGGTTGCAGCGGCGCTCTTGGCGCTCCATACCTCCTGGTGTTGGCGGGAGGTGGTGGACGACGCCTACATCACCTATCGGTACAGTCGAAATGCGGTGGAAGGAAACGGCTTTGTCTGGAATCCGGGCGAGTCGGTAGAGGGCATCACCAACCTGCTGTGGGGGCTGCTGCTGGTTCCCTTCGCGGCGGGCGGGGAAGTGGTGATGGTGTCCAAAATCCTGGGTCTGTTGGGGCTTTTTGGAAGTCTGGCGCTGAGTTGGGACTGGGGGCTGCGGCAGAAGTTGTCGCCAGCGGCTTTGGTGGTGCTGGTGGCACCGATGATCCTGCTGCCCTGGGCCCCCCATAATGCCGTCCAGGGGCTAGAGACGCCTGCCGCGCTGTTTGCCGTAACCCTGGCCTGGAGCAGGTTTGAAGCGGGGGATCGGTGGCCCTGGTGGGCACTGGGGGCGGCGGCCGCGCCGTTGCTACGTCCCGATGCTGCCGTCGTTCCAGCAATCCTGTTGGTTGCGACCGTGCTGCGTGTCCGGACGCTTCGTACCTTCTCACGCAACGATGTGGTGGGCTGGGCGATCATCGGTGGCACCGCCCTGGCAACGCTGGCCTTCAAGCTGGGCTACTACGGAGAGGTTCTCCCCAACACCTTCTACGTGAAGAAGGCGGAGTGGCCCTACATCACCGGCTGGTCCTACCTGGGGAATTTCCTGTTCTCCCACGCGATGGCCTTCGGGCCGGTGGTGATCGGTGGGTTGGTGCTGGCACTGTGGCGCGCGCCCTCCAAGATTCCGGCGGTGGTTCTGGGGGTGTACGGTCTGGTGGTCTGCGTGTGGACGGGCGGTGACTTCTTTGCAAACTACCGCTTTGTAACCCCCGCATTGCCCGCACTGGGGGCTACGTGGGCCCTTGCGCTACCGACGGGGGGCGTCGGCTGGGCGGGAATGTTGGTCATCCTGGCTGTGTGCGGGTGGCAGACGCCGATCCTGCATGTGGCGGGCAGCCAGGGATGGGGAAGCTGGGGGGTGTTTGCCGGAAAGACGGACATGAAGGTGGACTTTCCCCCGATGGACGATCCGGCGTGGGGCAAGGGCTGGAAGACAGGAAATGGCCTTCCCCCTGGCTTTACGCTGGGGCTGGTTCCCGAAGGGGTGGAGGTGGCCTACACCGACATCGGGGCGCTGGGCTACCTGGTGAACAACCCCATCGTCGATCTGTACGGACTGACCGATCCGCGGATTGCAAAGCAGCGCTTTAAGGAGATGGCGGAGGGGTCCAAGTACGTCCTGGATCGCTGCGGGGTGATCCTGATCCGCACCAATGCGCCGCAGCCCTTCATCAAGCGTGTAGAGGCGGAAGCCAAGAAAGATCCCCGCTTTACGCTGGTGTTGGAGCTGGAGGGGATGCGCGCCTACGCGACGAAGGAGGCCTGGGTGCAGCTTCCTCCTGAGCGATTGGAGCAGCGGTGGGAGCAGCTGATCAAGCGGATGCCGTGGAACTGGGCGCAGATGCGGGTGACCCTGGAGTTTGCGGCGATGGGCAGCCAGGATCTCCGGGTGGAGCCGCTTTTGGCCGCCATGGAGGCGGCGGGTGCGCCGCCGAAAATCCTGGCGGAGAGCCGCTGCTGGGCGGGCGGGGAGTGTCCGAAGGGGAAGCTGAACTGGAACCTTGGGAAAAAGGGTCTCTGGAACTTCGTGCCGCCCCGGGGCAGCGACCCGGCGGTGGCGGCGACCTACCAGCGCCACCTCTCCGCATTTACGGGGCAGAAGCCGGAGTCAAAGGCGGCGGAAGGGGTGGAGGAGGAGGAGGTCTCCGAGCCCTAAGGTCGCTTCTTCCTCCACCTTCCAGCGTGACTCTGATCCGAGTCACGTCGTAAGGAGCGAAATACACGCGGGACAGAGAGGCGGCGACAGGATAGACGCCGGCCTCTTTGGAGCTTCTATGGCCCTGCAGGCGGGAATTGTCGGTCTACCCAACGTCGGAAAGTCCACCCTCTTCAATGCGCTGACCGCAGCGGGTGCGCAGGCCGCCAACTATCCTTTCTGCACGATCGAGCCGAACGTGGGCATTCTGATTGTGCCCGATGAACGCCTCCAGAAGCTGAATGCGGTGGTGAACAGCAAGCAGATTCTGCCTGCGACGGTGGAAGTGGTGGACATCGCCGGGTTGGTTCGGGGTGCCAGCCAGGGGGAGGGTCTGGGCAACCAGTTCCTCGGGCATATTCGTGCGGTGAACGCCATTCTTCATGTGGTGCGCTGCTTTGAGAGCACGGACATCATCCATGTGGAGGGCTCGGTGAACCCGCTACGGGACATCGAGACCATCGATGTGGAGCTGATCCTCTCCGACATCGTGACCGCGCAGAAGCGGGTCGATCGCTGCAAGAAGAACTCGAAGAGTGGCGATAAGGAGCAGCTTTTCCACCTTGCGGTGGCCGAGCGCCTCGTGGCACATCTGGACGCGGGGAAGGCGGCCCGTGCGGGCACCTGGACACCTGAGGAGTGGGCGAGCATCGAAGAGGCGCAGTTGATCACCTCGAAGCCGGTGTTGTACGTCTGCAACGTGGGCGAGGATGCGATCGGGGGGGAGGACAACGCGCATGTGAAGGCGGTGCGTGCCCGCGCGGCTACCGAGGGGGCGCGGGTGGTGGTGCTCTGCACCAAGATCGAGGCAGAGGTTTCTGAGCTGCCCTACGAGGAGCGGGGTGCCTTCCTGGCTGAGCTGGGGATTCCCGAGCCGGGTCTTGCCTCGCTTGCGCGCGAGACCTACAACCTTTTGGGGCTTCAGACTTACTTTACCTGCGGTCCGAAGGAAATCCGGGCCTGGACCATTCCGGTGGGTGCAAAAGCCCCCCAGGCGGCCGGCGTCATCCACAGCGACTTTGAGCGCGGCTTTATCCGGGCGGAAGTGTACTCCGTTCCTGATCTCCTTACCGCAGGCAGCGAAGCCGTACTGAAGACGCAGGGAAAGCTGCGGGTGGAAGGGAAGGAGTATGTGGTGAAGGATGGGGATGTGATGCATTTTCGCTTTAATGTATGAAACCCTCCGCTCCGGCCATTCCGCGCTACCACCAGTTCTACAACCCCGTTCTTGCCGCGCTTCATGCGTTGGGCGGGAGTGGAACAGTAGACGAAATTGTGGACAAGGTCGTCGGTGCGTTGGGACTACCACCCTCCGTCTACGAGGCGCCGCACGGGGATAGCGGGCAGACCGAAGTGGAGTACCGCATCGCTTGGGCCCGGACCTACTTGAAGAAGGCGGGTTTTATCGACAATTCATCCCGTGGCGTCTGGACTCTTACGGAACTCGGGCGGAGCACCAAAACGGTTGATGCCGACGAAGTGAGGCGTACCGTTCGAGGCTCTTGGGCGCGGAAACGAGACGGCGACGTACCCCCTGACCCGGATGATCAGGGAGTTGTTCCTCCCGGAGTTGAGGGAGAGGGGGACTGGCGTGCGGCGGCACTCCGTGCGTTGCGGGCGATGGACCCTGGCGGCTTTGAGCGGCTTTGCCAGCGCCTGCTCCGGGAGTCCGGCTTCATCGAAGTGGTGGTGACCGGTCGATCCGGTGACGGCGGCATCGACGGTCGCGGTGTCCTCCGCCTGAACGGCCTGATCAGCTTTACGGTCATGTTTCAGAGCAAGAAGTACACGGACTCTGTGGGAGCCCCCGTTGTACGGGACTTTCGCGGTGCGCTCATGGGGCGTGCGGACAAGGGGCTGATACTCACCACCGGCCGCTTCACGCAGGACGCCCAACGCGAAGCCGTCCGAGACGGTGCAACGCCGATCGATCTCATCGATGGCTCGCTTTTGGTGGACAAGCTGCGCGAACTGAAGATGGGCATTTCGACGCGTACCATTGAACAGGTCCTCGTCGATGAGGCATGGTTCGCAAGCGTATAGGAGAGCCTGTCCGCATTTTCCGCGCGGGGCGGTGTTGCAGCGCTACAACAGCTCCAAGGAATGGAAAAGTCCGCCTGCCTCTGGTCGGATGAACAGCTTGAGGCGACTTCCTCGTTCTGCGGAAGGACTTGCGCTTCATCGCCAGCGAGTACTTGATGATGGAGGTTTGTCCGAAAGCGAAGCTGTATGGTACCACTGAAGAACGCGCATTTTACGATTGGTTTTTCCCGAGGACACACATCATTGAAAGCAGTCCCCGCCTGCGTCGGCTGGCGCGGCAGGAGGCGGATCGGCTGGGTTTGGGTGCGATGGACGCTCTCCACCTTGCGGCGGCATCCGTCGGCGGTGCGGACCTGTTTCTGACGGGAGAGGGCCAGAGCAAGCCGATGTATGCCAGCAATCTGGCGGTTGTGCGCCACTACAGTGAAATCCAGTCCCGGTCGCCCACGCTCCTGTAGTCTCATCACGGATCCTCCCTCAGGGCCGTCATGGACCACTCCTCGGGGGTCACCAGGGCCGACACACGGGTCGGTCTCTTCGTTGTCTGGCCTGCCTGTGGTGGCCGATGGGTCGTGACGCGGATGTGGTGGTGGACCCGACCACATTGTGGAGAGAGACCCTGATCGCCGGGACACGGCTGTCTACGCACATGATTGCCGCCTCCGTGCGCGCGGAAGGCAACAATTTCGAACGGGTGGCCGACCAGTACGCGCTGCCTGTGGAGGGGATACGGCGGGCGGTAGAGTACGAGGGTCTTCTGGCTGCTTGAGGTTTGTTCTCGTCGAGAACCTGCCTCTAAAGAGGTGATGTCCGGGCCATCACAGGCGTAGAGAAATTCAGGCGCGAGGTCTTCGGTGCTATTCCCGGGGCGTGCGCGCGGCCATCGCTGCGGCTAGTTGGGCGCGGAGGAGCGCACTTTCTGCGCGCTCAGCCTCCAGTGCCGCCTCGGCCGCCTTGGCCGCCGCCTCGGCCGCCTTGGCCGCCGCCTCCGCCGCCACCCGCGCGGCACGTTCGTCCTCCAGCTCCCCGATCTCCGCCTTCCGCACCCGCTCGTACTCCTGACGCCCCCGGTAGAGGGTGTTCAGGTGCTTGTCCAACCGGAACTCGTTGAGTATGGTCATCGCTTTCTCCAGCGCGGGGTTCCCCGCCAGTATACCCGGAATCTCCCTCCATCCCGCGGCTTCCTTCAACAGCCGGCACCAGGCACCCAGCTCCCGCTCGGCCAGGCCGGTTCCTTCGGCGCTCACCCGCGAGAGCTGGATCACCTCAAAGCGGACGCTGCCGCTGCATCTCGATCTGAAAGGTCCGCCCCTTCTCGTCGGTCACCTGGATGTCCAGTCGGATACCCGCCTGACCCTCAAAAGATCCAGGATGGACCGGATTCACAACGTGTGTCCGCACGATCCGCTGGTCTGGAGCCAGCACGGCGTTCAGGAAATCGACCCGGATGCTCTCGTGTTCCTCGGCCCCGAAAAGCCACAGAAAGACGATGTCTACGCAGGGGTCGATGCCAAGAGGTTCGTCCAGATGAAAGGGCATGCTTTGGGGGCCTAACCTGTGCTGCGGCTTTTGCATGGGAGCGGTCCCGGCCTTCGCAGCCGGCGTCTGAACCGCAGTGCCCCCCAAAAAGGCCGCTGGGCCCCCGGCCCACCGGCCTTGCGTGATCTCCGAAATTACCCTGCCTTATCCCCACCTTCCTTCGGCTTTCGGGCCGTCATCCACGCGCGGATCAGCGTCGCCTGGAAGATCTGCACGGTGGGGCTGAAGCCGGCGGCGGCGAGCATCCCTTCCACTTCGGCGGGGCCGTGCGCAGCCACTCCCTTCCCGAAAGCCGCGCGGAAGAAGGGTTTTTTCTCCTCAGGCATGCCTGCGACCCGGAGCCACAGGTCCATGGTCGGCTCAAAGGAGGGGGCCTCCACGTTGGCGCACAGATCCGCGGTGAACAGCAGTCCGCCGGGCTTGAGTCGCTTGCCAATCTCTTCGAAGTAGGCCTGGCGCTCGGCCGCTTTTGTCAGAAAGTGCGAGACCAGCACGCTGCTCGCGGCGTCGAAGGAATCGGCCGCAACCGAAGAGACATAGCCATTGTGGAAGCTGCACCGATCCGCAAAACTTTCTGTTGTTGCATGCCTTCGGGCGATTTGAAGCATCGCTTCGGAGGGATCCACGAGGGTGAAGCGCCACCCGGGGAAAATGGGGGCAAGAAATCGGGCTTCGGCGCCTGTTCCTGCGCCCACCACCAGGATGTGGGCCTCTTCGGGAAGGACCGAAAACGCCCACCGCAAGAGCAGGTGCAAGGTGTCCTTGATGGCGCGGATGTGCTCCAGGTTCCGGTCGTAGCCTTCCGCGTGGCTGCTGTCGAAGGCTTGAGGGGTAGACATTTTTGTTACTCGGGAGCCCCATTGTGGTGTGGACGTCCCGGACGGTGACGTCGCCCAGCGCAGGCCGGAGGGTCCGCCCACCACTATTCCATGCTTCGCGATCAAGCACCTGGCCGTTGTTCATCCTCTCCGCCCTTTCCGTCGCCACCCCCCTCCGTGGTACACTCCCCACCATGACGGAAGCCCCGGTCTACTTCGAGTCATCGTCGGCATGGCGCGCCTGGCTGGAGGAACACCACGCCACAAAAACGGAGGTCTGGGTTGGCATGTGGAAGGCGTACACCGGCCCGGACGTACTCTCCTGGGAGGCCGCGGTGCGTGAAGCTCTGTGCTTCGGCTGGATCGACGGCGTGGTCCGCCGCGTGGACGACGACCGCAAAGTCCAGCGCTTCACCCCCCGCAAGTCCACCACCTGGAGCGCCAAAAACGTTCGTATGGTCGCCGAGTTGGAGGCCGCGGGGCGGATGCGCGACCCCGGCCGCGCCGCCTTCGCGCGGCGCGATGCCACGGCGGACTATGCCGTGGGGGACCGACCTCCCGGCCTCCCCGACCACATGGAGGCCCAGCTACGCAACAACGCGGCCGCCGCCGCATTCTGGGAGGCCGCTCCGCCCTCCTACCGCAAAATGGCCGCCTTCCACGTCACCAGTGGCAAGCGCCCGGAGACGGTCTCCACGCGCCTCGCGCAGCTCATCGAAGATTCGGCCGCCGGGTTGCGCATCAAGCAGCTCCGACGCTGATCTCTCTCGCCTGACCTCCCTGCACCATCACCCCCCCCGAACGATGCCGCTGCGGGCCTGAGGTTGTTGGAAACGGCCTCCGTCATCGTGCCGGATCGACCGGATTTTTGTTGACATGCGTCGTGATCGTCCGCTGTGCTCACGGTTAGGAGGCTTTATGCGCTTTTTCGCCGCTTTGTTGGTAGGTGGGATGATCCTTGCTTGTGCAGGGGGCAAGGGTAAAGAGGAGGAGGAGGAAAATCCCTCCGAGCTTCCACCGGACGGCATCGACCAGGCCGAGGTCTGCGCCGACTACCTCAATTGCCTCGCGGCGGTGGATCCCAACACGCTCGCATCGGTGCAGAGCACCTATGGGACCGAGGGAAGCTGTTGGTCGGACGAGACGACGGCCGGGCAGTGTGCAGCGGCCTGTGAGACGGGGCTTGCGCAGATGGAAGACGCCTACCCGGACGAGCCGGTCTGCGACGACGGCAGTGTGACTTTGGCAAGCGACCTGGAGGGCACGTGGAACTTCGAGTCCGAGGATGCCGACGGAGGATGCGCTGCGTTCATCCTGAAGTTTGACACCATGGATCTGGAAATCACTCCCGACGGGGAGAAGGACTTCAGCGCCGACGGCCGGGCGGAAGTGAGCATCAATGGCACCTGGTACGACCTCAATGTAGACTTCGCCTGCTCCCTCTCCGGCGACAAATTCACCTGTGCCGAGGACGTCAGCAGGCTCGACACCCACTGGAACTTCGAGGGGGAGTACCGGGACTCCGGTATCAATGCCGAGCTGGAGCTCGGCGTGGGCGATGGCGAAGGGGGGATTCAGTGTACGGAGGTTCTCTCGCTCGTCGGTCAGCCCATCTGAGCGAGGTGTTGTTGGGCTACAACACCCCATGAGGGAGCAGGGGGG
>JBEIQS010000106.1:0-19755 GCA_040376425.1 Alphaproteobacteria bacterium
CCTGCAACGGCTACGATGACGACTGCGACGGGCTGGTGGACGAGGCGGGCTCAGTAGGCGAGACGACCTGGTACTACGATGCGGACGGGGATGGCTATGGTGGCACGACGTCGGTGAGCTCCTGTACGGCGCCTTCCGGCTCTGTGGCCACGGGCGGCGACTGCGACGACAGCGGGGCGGGCACCAACCCCAGCGCGCCCGACATCTGCGACGTCATCGACAACGACTGTGATGGCTCGATCGACGAAGGCGGCTTCTGTCCCTGCTCGGTGCAGACCTACGGGGGCCACCCCTACCAGTTCTGTAGGACGTCCAGCAACTGGAATGATGCAGCCGTCGCTTGCGCAGCAAGCCCGGGCTACACGCTGGCAACGCTGACAAGCGCGTCGGAAAACACCTGGGTGGTCACGACCGCCTTCACCTACAGTTCGGGACGCTGGTGGGCAGGCGGCTACGACTCGGTCATCGAGGGCCGCTGGGAGTGGATCACCGGCGAGACCTGGTCCTACACCAACTGGGCCGCCGGCGAGGGCAGCAGCCAGTCGCAGGATTGCTTGCAGCTTGGCAACACCGACTACACCTGGGCGGATGCCTCCTGCCGCTCCAGCGGTGGCTACGTCTGTGAGGGCGTTCCATAGCGGTTAGACCGGGGGGATGTTGCTGCAGCAGCTCCTCCTCCCCTATCGGAACCACCCGCGGCGGCTGCGGGTGTTCATTCCACCGCGGTGCTCGCAGCGCCTCTTGATCCTCTTTGACGGGCAGAATATTTTTGAGGATCAAGGCAGCTATGCGGGGGGCTGGCACACCCACGAGGCGGTTGCGGAGCTCCCCAAGACCGTCGACCGGCCCCTTGTGGTGGCCTTGGACCACGGGCACCACCACCGCAATCGCGAGCTGTGGACGGAGCTGCCCTTCCTCCTCGACTTTCTCCTTCATCCCGTATTGCCGGCGCTGCGCGAGCGCTGGGAGATCGCGGGTCCGGTGGTGTTGGGCGGAGCATCGCTGGGGGGTTTAGCGGCGTTAGCCGGTCATTTTCGCCATCCCGAAGTCTTTGGCGGGGCACTCTGCATCTCTCCCTCCTTCTGGTACGACAAAGCCGCGATCTTCCGCGAACTTCCGTCAAAACCGCGCGGCAAAGTGTACATCGATGTGGGCCGCAAGGAAGGGCGCCTGATGTACCCGATGGCGCTGCGGATGGTGGAAGAGCTGCAACATCGCTCCTTTGGAGAGGAGGCGCTGATGTGGCGACCCGACAAGCGCGGGCGCCACAACGAGGCCCACTGGCGCAGGCGCCTTCCCAAGGCGTTAAAGTTTATGTTTCGGCGCGAGAAGAAGTGAGCAGTGGGCGAGGCCGGCCTGATCATGTATCAGGATGTATCACCAGGCCGATGTATCACATATCTAGTGTATCACGGAACAGGAGGTGCTTCCATGATTTGCTGCAATTCCCGGCCCAGGGGATGGTTCAGCCCGAGCCAACGCTGGATGTAGTCGTTGGGGATGGCGGGGGTAGCCAGTCCCAGCCGGGCGGCGCATCGGAGGCGGCCCACTTGAGCCCAGGCCAGCCAGGGGTGGTTGTCCAGCAGCAGTTGGCTCCATTGATCCTCGGCCTTCTGGTAGGCGGTCTGAGCCTCGGCCAGACGCCCCTGCCGCTCGCGGAGCAGGCCGAGGCCCAGGAAGGGAAAGGCGCGCTCGGCCTGGGTCGGGCCCAGGACACGCTCCTCCAGCCGGATCGCCTCTGCGAGCGTGACTTCGGCGGCAGAGAGAAAGCCTTCTTCCACTTGGGCGATCCCAAGTAGGGCCAATGCATGGGCGCTATCCGGATGTGCGGGGCCCAGCCGTGCCCGGCGCCCCTCATAGACCCGCGTCGCCTCTGCCAAGGTGGGCTCCCGGTCCAAAAGCCGCGCCTGGTTCAGCAGCATCGCGGTCTTCAGGGCCTCGGGGTGATCCTTTCCGTAGATCTCCTCCCGGATCTCCAGCGCCAGTCCAAGTTTTTTTCGGGCCTCCACGGGGCGACCACGAAGCTGCTCCACCCAGCCCAGGTTGTGCAGGCTCCGCGCCGTATGCGGTTTGCGAGGGCCAAGCAGCCGGATGCGCAGCTCCAGCGCCTCCTGGTGCGTGGCGGCAGCTCGGTCAAAATCCCCAGCAAAGGAGAGTAATCCCGCCAGGTTGTTGAGCACGGCCGCCTCCTCCGCCTGCTGGCCGCCCATCCGCCGGTAGCTGTCCAGCGCCTCGCGGTAGGCGGCCTCCGCCTCGACCCGCAGCCCCTGCTGGTCCAGCACCACCCCGAGATCGCGCATGGCCCGCGCCACCTCAGGATGGTCCCGGCCGAGCAGTGCACTTCTCAAGGCCAGCACGTCCCGACGAAGCTTTTCTGTGGCAGCGTAGTCGCCCCGCTGCGCCTCCAGTCGGGCCAGCTCAGCCAGCACCACCGCTACCTCCAAGCTCTGCTCCCCACGCTGCGACGCTTCCAGCTCCCGCGCCCGCTCCAGGCTCTCGCGGGCGTCCTCCAGGCGGGCGTAGCCAATCTGTACCCGCCCAAGCTCCAGGTACAAGGTTGCAACTTCAGCGGAGTTGCCCATACCGCGGGACTCTTGCAACTGGATAGCCTGGCGCAGGAGCTGCTCGGCCCGCTCGTACTCAGCCTGAGCAAGGTACACCGTGCCCAAAGTCCCCAACAGCTCCGCCTGAAGCTCGGGCTGGTCCGCCCACTTCTCCACCCGCAGCGTACTGCGATCCAGGAGTTCCCGCGCCGAGAGGTCGTGATCCAGCGAGCTGTTGGGGTCGTTCATGGTGAACAGCTCTTTCAGCATGGCGGCCACCTCGCGCGCCTTGTCGCGCTCGGCGCGGAGCCGCTGCGCCTGCAGGCTCAACACCACCACCGCTCCGATCAGGAAAGACATAAATGCAGCGCCGGTGGCCACCCAGGCGACGTTCCGCCGCACGAAGCGCCCCAGACGGTAGCCGCGGCTGTCGCGCCGGGCCAGAACGGGAAGTCCCTCCAGGTGTCTGTCCAGATCCTCTTGGAGCTGCTGCACTGATGCGTAGCGACGTTCCGGCTCTTTGGCCAGCGCCATGCCCAGGATGGTGTCCAGGTCACCGCGCAGACGCCGGGCCAGCCTCGCCGCCGGCTCGCCGGTGGGCGTGCAACTGCCGCACTGCAGGACCATTTCCGATGGACCAACGGGTACGGGGCTTGACCTGTCAAGAGTTCGTAGAGGATCACGCCCAGGGTGTACACGTCGCTGGCGGTGGTCACACGCTGGCCGCGCACCTGCTCGGGGCTGGCATAGCGCGGGGTCATGGCGGTGGAGCCGCTGCGCGTTTCTGACAGATCCGTATCTTCGAGGAGCACTTTGGCGATGCCGAAGTCCAAGAGCTTGGGCTCTCCCGCATCCGTGACCAGGATGTTGGAGGGCTTCAGGTCGCGGTGTACCACCAGGTTCCGGTGGGCATAGGCTACGGCGGCGCACACTTTCTGGAAGAGGCGCAGCCGGTCCTCTACCCCAAGCTGCCGCTGGTCGCACCACTGGTCGATGGGCAGGCCATCCACCAGCTCCATCCCCAGCCAGGGAACCCCATCTTCCGTGGTTCCTCCGTCCAGGATCCGGGCGATGTTGGGGTGCTCCAGCCGGGCCAGGATCTGCCGCTCCCGTCGGAAGCGGGCCTGCATCTCCGCACTCTCCAGTCCGCGCCGAAGGACCTTGACCGCCACCTTCTGCTCAAAGGCCTGGTCCGCCCGCTCCGCCAGATACACGACCCCCATACCACCTTCGCCCAGCTCCCGGCTGAGGCGGTAGGGGCCGATGCGTCGACCATTCATCGAAAGTGGCGCTTCCTCCAAAAAACTTCCCGCGCCATCGGCGGCCTCTATCAGCTCCTCCAGCTCCCCCCGCAGAGCCGGGTCGCCGATCGCGGCCAGCGCCGCTGCCCGCTGCTCCGCGGGCAGCTCCAGCAGGTCGGCCAGCCGCTCCCGGACCTCCTCCCAGCGCAGCACCTTCACGCGGATGTAGGCGTGGAACGACGGATTTCCCGCCTCAACCATGCGCGGGCGGTGGCCCAGGAGCGCTTGACGGTGGCGGGCGAGGTCTGCAATAGGACGGCGGTCTCTTCGATGGTCAGGCCCGAAAAGTAGCGCAGCTCCACGAGGCGGGCCTGCTGAGGATCTTCGGCGGCCAAGGCGGTGAGTGCCTCGTCCAGCGCGATCAGCGCCTCGTCGCTTTCCACCGCCTCCTCTCCATCAAAAGTGACCCGGACGACGCCGCCCCCGCGCTTTTCTGCGAGGCGGGCCCGGGCGTGGTCCACCAGGATCTGTCGCATCAGGCGGGCGGCGGCGCCGAAAAAGTGAGCGCGATCCGAGAAGTTGCTGCCTTCCTGGCGTACCAGCCGCAAAAAGGCTTCATGCACCAGTGCGGTGGCTTGGAGGCTGTGATCCGCCCGCTCGCCACGCAGGGAGCGCCGGGCCAGACCACGCAGCTCTTCGTAGATGACAGGAAGCAACTCGCCAAGTGCTGCCTGATCTCCCTGCTGCCAGCTTCGCAGCATCCGGGTGATGTCTTTGGGGGGAGGGGGAACGACGTCAGGCACAATAGCTTCTATCGTGTTTTTGCCGAAATGCGCTATACTCTGGCGATGCATCTGCTCCTCCTTCTTGTCGCCTGCAACCCCGAGGCCCGCGTTGTCCGGGAGGGTACCCACTTCGATCCGATCTCCGGTACCACGCTGACCGAAGAGTCGCCTTCTATCGGTATTGTTGGACTGGACGGCGAAGAGGTGTGCTATACCATCGATGGCGGCGATCCCGGACTCAAGGACGACTGCGCCAACAAGCTGGACGAAAGCCGACGCATCGCGCTGACCTGCGGTTTTCACGCCGTGACCATCCGCTGGGCGGAGGGCGAGAAGGGAACAGAGCAGGCTTCCTACCTGGTGGACTCACCCTCCTGCGCGGACGTAGAGGGGCCGGTGAGCCTGTGGCAGAACGACGAGCAGCTCCGGGCCTTTGTGGCGATCAAAGATGCACTCCAGTGCGAGATGAACGGCTGTGAAAACCCGGGGGGCACCGGAAACTGGAGCACCACCTGCGGGGACGGCCGGGTGGACTGGAAGGTGAGCCTGTCCGGAGTGCGGGCCATCTCCGAGTTCACCTACACAAACTGCCGGGCCAGTACCACCGTCGAGATCCACGATCCTGCCGATCCCTACTGGCTGGATGAGACCGCCGTCCTTTCGCTGGATGTCGAGCTGATTCTGAACGGTGGTGTACGCCAGGATACAGATTTTTCGGGAAATGGCGACGAGGAGGGCACCGTCACCCTGACCGGCGACTTTACGGGAAAGGTCGAGTCCTTCATCAGTATCGCCAACAAAGCGCGCGGCGGCGGCTGGTTTGAGTCCGGCTGCGCCTCCGGGCCAGTGCCCGGCGAGATCTGCGCGCCGGGCGAAGCGATGATCCGCTACGACTTTCCAGATTGGAGCTGCCACGGGGCCATTTGCCCGGAGCCGGGCGACCCGCCGGTGGAGGGCACCGACACCGACGGAGACGGCTTCACGGATGATGTGGATGTTTGTCCAGAGGTTTTTGATCCCTACCAACTGGACACCGATGCGGACGGCATCGGGGATGCCTGTGATTCCGCCCCCGCCTTCTTCCTGATCCAGTTCAAGAGCGGATCCCGCTGCCTCTACACCAGCAGCGGCGGGTCGGTGGCCAGCACCTCCTCCTGCATCGCCACCGATCCCAGCCAGCAGTGGGAGATTGTGGACGTGGGCGATATGCGGATGTTCAAAAATGTCGGCACCGGCGCTTGCCTGTCGCACAACGACTCCTGGATCGGCCCCTGGACGGTAAACAGCGCCGCCTGCAACGAAGCCGACAGCTTCCAGCAGTGGAACTACGAGGCCTACGACCAGGGCGGTGCCGATGCCTCCTGGCCGGGTCGCCTGCACGCGGTATCGGACGACTTCTGCGCCTACACCGACGGCACCGGCAATGTGTACGGGACCATCGGGAATTGCGATCTGGCGGGTACAGAGTCTGGCCGGAAGGTGGGAATCTTCCCCTATGGTGACTTCGCGGCGGCTCCCGTCTCGCCCTGATCCGGACTGAGGTGGGTCATTTTCTGACCCTCCTTCGGCGCCCCACTGCGAGCATGGCGGCTGCAACCGCAAGGAGGCCGGGAGCCGCGCCCTGGCTGCATCCGCAGGCTTGCGGCTCCTCTTTTCCGCTGTCTTCCACGAGGAAGAAGTGCTCCCACAGGGCTACAGCGGAGAGCTCGCCGTAGCCGTAGTAGGGGTCGTGGCCGTTTTCATCGGGGACCACCAGGGGGGAGGGGATAGCCGTGTCGATGAGGAGCTGTCGCAGCTCGGCGGCGGACAGGTCGGGCTGCACCGAGAAGGCCCAGCCTGCCAGCCCGCTGGCCACCGGGGCCGCTGCCGAGGTGCCGCCGAAGGTGGTGGTCATTGCCCCACCGGGTGCGATGCTCACCGTGGCTGAGGGAGCAGCAATTGCGACCGAATCTCCATAGTTGGTGTAGTTGGTGGGGCGCCCGTAGCTGTCGCTGGCAGACACACACAAGACATCCGGCAGGGCCACCATCTCATCATTGCCCAGCTCGCGATCATCGTTTCCCGCCGCAAACACCACCAGGGCGCCCAGACCGGCGCGCGGCTCGGTGGCCGCACGGTGGATCACGTCGGCCAACAGGTCGGGAACGGGGGTTGGATCTATAAAACCCCAGGAATTGTTGATCACCGCGACATCGGCGGCAATGGCATGTTCGAAGGCCGCCACATCGACCGAGACTCCCCGCCCCATACCTTCGCCCAACATCTTGATCGGCACCAGGGTGCACTGCGGGCAGAGGCCCACCACCCCTTCGGCATTGTTGGCCCTGGCCAGGACGATGCCGGCCACCGCCGTGCCGTGTCCATCGCAGATCTCTCCCGACGGGGCGCCGCAGTATTCACCCGGATTCGGGGAGGGATCGGTATCATCCGACCAGGCGTCGTAGGGATCCACATAGGCAGAGGCCAGATCGGGGTGGGCGATGTCGATGCCGGAGTCCAATACGGCCACACGAACCTCGGAATTGCCGAGGGAGGAGGCGTAGAGGGTGGACATCTCCAGCTTCTCCAGGTACCACTGCCCACCATAGCCGGGATCATCAAATTCCCGAACTTCTTTCGGTAGAATCACGTCCGGGAAGGCGAGATATCCCTCCGCTCGCCAGGCCAGCGCGTCGCCCACCGGGTCGCTGCTGGCCACCCGCCAATAGGGCCCGCCCAGCCACCGCGCCTCGGGCGCAGGCATCACCGCCGAGCGCAGCACAACTGCGGGCAGGACCTGCCACTCTACACCAGGAAGAAAGCGGTAGACGGGCAGCCCATCGGCCTCTGCGACCCGCACCGGTGGACGCGCCGGATCAAGGGACAGGCCGCGGGGAGCGGCGACAGGGGCCGCAAAAGTGCTGAGGATCCAGAGTAGAAACATGTGGAGTAGGATATCCTGTGCGAAGGAGACCTGTGCATGTTGCCTCTGCTGCTTTTGCTTGCCTGCCCCACCCCTGAACCCAAAGAGAGCGAAAAGGAGTCCGAGGCGGATGTTCTGACGCCGGCATGTACGGAGCCCACCGAGGTGAGCTGCCAGGACGCGATGATCCAGGACCTTTCCCTGCATGACGACAAGGTGAGCGAAGGTGCCGTGGCCACCACCACGGATGGCGAGGATTTTGTCACAACCATTGATGGCTCGGGTGGGGGCTATGACAAATACACCCGCAATGCCTGGGTGTACGTCAAGTTCACGGATCAGGGCGCGCAGAAGGTCGAAATCGACGACGAGTCCGCCTTGGAGAGCATGGACTGGGACATGTCCCTTCGGCGCTACATTGTGCGGTTGAACAGTGGATCCTCGGGTCCCTCCTGCGTGGGCGCTGCGGCGCTGATCGGACAGGAATATGCCTCGGTCAGCGACGTACCCGATGGCATCTCCTATGTGCCGGACGCGTACTATACGGGGGATTGTACACTTATCAACGACTCTTCTGGCCTACCGGGCAGCCCTCAGGTTGCGATGGGACCCTGGTGGGAGTACCCCGGCTGTGTGCAGACCACGGGAACCCCCTTCCTGATCCAGCAGGCAGACGGCCATGTGTTGAAGTTGGTGATCGAAAGCTACTATGGGGACGAGCAGGCAGAGTGTAACAACAACGGCTCCACCCAGGCCTCCGGTGGTTTCTACATCCTGCGCTGGCGCTTTCTGAAATGATCCTGCTGCTTTCGCTGGCGATGGCCCAACGTCCGGATCAGGGCGGGATCTACAGCTTTGATAGCAGTGATCAGCTCATGACTCTTGACGGGTCAATGGGACTGGTGCGGGTCACCTATAGTGCAGAGGGCCCCAACCAGACCATCCTGGACGACGACGATGGCAGCGGCCTGCCGGATTTTCCGGAACAGGTCGCACTGCACGCGGAGGCGGTGCTGGAGATGTACGCAGCCATGGGCTTCCGTGCGCCGCTATCCGAGGCGGACATGGGCATCGAGCTGGGAGGGAGCCCCGCCTTTGACTTCTACCTCGTGGACTTTGCCGGAACGGCGGACGGGCAGTTCGGCACCGACCGCTGCAACGGCCAGGTGTGCAGTGGTTTTATGATCATGGAGAATGATTTTAAAAACTACGGCTATCCAACAAAGGAAGATGGGATCAAGACCCTCACCAGCCATGAGCTTTTTCATGCGGTGCAGGCCGCCTACCGAAACGGCCAGGAAAGCTGGATGTCGGAGGGCACCGCCACCTGGAGTGAGTATCAGTACGACCCGGGAAATCGGGACTTTTTCAGCCTCTGTACTGCCTACCTTGCGGATCCGGGGCGCTCGCTGAACAAGCCTCCGGCTGGTTCGGTGTCCTCCTGGTCCTACGGAACGGCACTGTTCTGGACCTTTTTGTCAGAACGCCACGGGTCGGAGGCCATCGTGCTCCTGCAGGAGGCGGAGGATGATTTGGATGGGTTGGATGCGGTGGACGCAACCCTGGGCGCCCTCGGCACCACCTGGGAGCAGGAGTGGCCCGTTTTTGTGCGCTGGAACCTGGGTGCGGGCAGCAATGGCGGCGTGCTGGAGAGCTATCCCTTTGCCAAACGCCTGATTGCTCCCGCCGAGGTGGATCGGGCGGCGGCGATAGTGGACAGCAACCGCTTCTACCCGCTTGCGGCCTCCTATTACACCCTGGAACATATTGGGGGCATCGTCCATTTTGCAACGCTGGACGACCCGACCGGGCTGCATCTATCGCTTCATCCGGTTGACAATGGCGTGGTGGGCGAGCCGATCTGGGAGCTGGTACCCACCCAATCTGGGGATTGGACCGTCGGTGATCTTCCTGCGGGCGACTACAAATTCGTGGGAAGCTACCCGCAACGCGCCGACGAGAGTGTCAAAATCGCCTTCTGTTTGGGTACCGAAGACGAGGTGAGCACCTGTATCGCGGGGGAGCCCGCAGATTCGGACCCGCCGACCGACAGCGACACCGACCCGGGGAAAGAACCGTCCTGTGGCTGCAACAGCACGTCGGATGGCGCGTTTGGGACGCTCGCACTTGGGTTTTTCGGCCTGATCCTACGACGTCGTCGCTGAACCGGCGGCCGCCGGGCGCGAGCCCTGACCGGTGCCCCTTGTAGCCTGCGCATATGGTCCCACATTACGGCCCTCCACCTCGCTCCCGGCGGCGGGACAGCGGGGGAGCGCGGCGTTAACCACCGCGTATGAAGTCCCTCCATCGTCCCGACTTGTACTCCTGGTCCACCTTTGACGAAAGCCGGAATGTGGACTTTCACAGCCTGTGCTGGGTGCGCCCCGGCGGCAATGTGCTGATCGACCCACTGCCCATGACCGCCCACGATCAGGCCCACCTGGAAAGCCTCGGGGGTGCGGGGTGGATCGTGATCACCAACTCGGACCACACCCGGGAGGCCGCGGCTATGGCCCAGAAACACGGCGCCAAGCTGGTGGGCCCGGCGGGAGAGCGGGAACAGTTTCCCTTTCCCTGCGATCGCTGGGTGGCGGACGGCGATCCCATCGTGCCTGGCCTGGTGGCACTGGCCTTGGAGGGCTCCAAGACGCCGGGCGAGCTGGCGTTGATCCTGGAGGAACACACCTTGATCACCGGTGATCTGGTGCGTGCGCACCGCGCGGGCGCATTGATGATGCTGCCCGATGCCAAGCTGGCCGATCGGCGTGCGGCCATCGCCAGCGTGCGCCGCCTCGCCGCCCTGCCCGGCATCGGTGCCGTGCTGGTGGGCGACGGCTGGCAGGTCTTTCGGGGCGGCGGTGCGATGCTGAAGGAGCTGGCGGCTGGACTGGGGGGCTGAGCGCGTCCAGCGCCTTCGGCGGCCGGTGATACATTGTATCATGTATCACCAAATCCGTTGTAGTAGCTTTATTTTTTCAAATGTATCGCTGTGCGGCTACTCGCAGATACCGGCGGTGTTGCAGACCCCCGCCGAGCAGTCCGCAGTGGTAGCACACTGCTCGCAGGAGGTGTCCGCACCGGTGCTGGACTGAGCGAGGTTGCTGCTGGCCAGCACGGAGAAGTCGGGGATGGGCTGGTTGTTGCCGTAGGTACAGAAGCTGCCGCTGCACATGGTGTTGTAGTTGTCGTAGCCTGCCAAAAATCCTTCGGCCCAGATCAGCTCGAAGGGATCGATGTCGTACACAAAATTGGTGGACCACTGACCTTCGAAGGGGTAGAGGCCCGGTCCCGGAAAACTCACATAGCGGAAGGTCTTCCACTGGCCCGATGACCACTGGTTGGATGTGATCGTGGTCCCGGCGATGGAAAGGCTCATGGCATCGTTGCCAATCAGGCCGATGGTGCGGTTCAGCTCCTCCCCGCAGCGCAGGTTGATGTAGCCGCGAAAGCGTGCTGCTCCCACCGAGCCGGAGAGGCTCACGACCGGCCATGCCTGGGTTCCAGAGAAATTGCCGGGGGAAACAATCGAATAGTTGCTGCCACTGCGGATGCTGTAGTCCATCAGCGTCACGTCGATCTCGACGGCCGATCGGAAGCCGGAGCCACCGTCCAAGCCGGCCATATAGGTCGACAGGTTGGCGGTATAGTGTGGGTCGGTGCTGATGTTCAGCTCGGCAAAGCGACCGCAGGCGGAGGCATTTGCCGCACTATTCACCTCCGCATAGGCGGCGGTTGACACGGTGATGGAGGTTACACAACTTTCATCGGTTGTACCATCGCAGTCATTGTCCAGACCGTCGCAACGCTCCGGCGCCCCTGGTGCGTCGCGCCCATCTCCATCGTCGCAGTCGGTGGCATCGGTCACGTAGTCCACACCGGGGCTGGTGCAGGCGATCACCCCGGTGGCCTCGCCGTAGCCGTCGCAGTCGCCGTCCAGGTGGAAGGAGGTGGCGTCGATGGCGTTGTCGTCCACCAGGCCGTTGCAGTCCTCGTCCACCCCGTCGCAGCGCTCGGGTGCGCCAACATACACGGTAGAAGCTGCATCATCACAATCTGTATTATTGCTTACGGAACCGGCGGGAGCGGTGCAGGAGCGGGTACCTTGCGCAGGATCTCCCTGACCATCTCCATCCGCATCCACGTACCAGGTGGCCGCATCCGCTGCATCGGCTTCGTCGATGCTGCCATCGCAGTCATCGTCGGCCCCGTTGCAGAGCTCGGTGGCAAAGGGAGAGATACCCACTTCGGTGTCGTCGCAGTCCCCGGCACTGCTCACATAGCCGGCCGGCGGGGTGCAGGAGGGAAGTGTGGCGGCCGGGTCGCCGAAACCATCGCCATCGGAGTCGGCATACCAGATGGCCGCATCGGTGGCATCGGCTTCGTCGATGGTGCCGTCGCAGTCATCGTCCACACCGTTGCAGCGCTCGGTTCCCGCCGGGTTGATGCTGTAGTCGATGTCGCTACAGTCTTGGTTGTTCGCTACAAAGCCCGAAGGGGCGGTGCAGGAGAGGAGGATCACGTTGGTGTCGCCCCAGGAATCACCGTCGGAGTCGGCGTACCAGGTGGCGGCATCGACCGCGTTGTCGTCCGCTGCGCCGGAGCAGTCGTCGTCCACACTGTTGCAGACTTCTGCGGCCGAGGGGTTCACTGCGGCGTCGGCATCGTTGCAGTCTTCGCAGGCGGCCCAACCATCGGCATCCGCATCCGCGTATGCGACCTGGCCATCGCAGTTGTAGTCGTTGGGATCGGCACAATCGGACTCGGTTGCGGCCGGGTTGTAGGCGGCATCCCCGTCGTTGCAGTCGCCATCCACCGCCACCGTACCCGCCGGCGCGCTACAGGCTTGCACAGCCGTAGCCGTGTCACCAAAACCGTCGCCATCGGCGTCGGTGTACCAGGTCAGGGCGTCGGATGCCCCCTCGTCCACGCTGCCGTCGCAGTTGTCGTCCAGGCCGTTGCAGACCTCGGAACCTGCGGGGTTGATCGTGGCGTTGTTGTCGTTGCAGTCGCTGGCATCGGCGAGATAGCCGGTGGGCGCCGTACATCCCACGATGCCGACGTTGGGGTCGCCATAGCCGTCCCCATCGGCATCGGCATACCAGGTCTGCACGCCACCCTCCTCGTCCACGCTGCCATCGCAGTCGTCGTCCACCGTGTTGCAGACCTCGGTGGCTCCGGGGTTGATCGCGGCCTGGGCGTCGTCACACTCCTGACAGGCGGCGTAGCCATCGCCGTCGGCATCGCTATAGCCCACGGATCCGTCGCAATTGTAGTCGTTTGGATCTGTGCAGTCCAGCTCTGCCATACCTGGATTATAGAGGGGATCCGTGTCATTACAGTCCCCCGCCGTCGTAACACCCACACCATCACAGGCCACCGTGGCGGCGTCCGCGTTTCCGTAGCCATCCTGGTCGCTGTCCGCATAGGTGGTGGACATCGACGAGGAGAGCACGGAGTCATCGGCATCGTCCGAGAGACCGTCGCAGTCCTCGTCCAGATCGGAGGCGTCGCAGACCTCGGACGCCAGAGGTGACACAAATGGGTTGGCGTCATTACAGTCTTCGCAGGCGGGCACGCCGTCCTGGTCGGCGTCCACGAGGCCCACGCTGCCGTCGCAGTTGCGGTCGACCGCTTCGGTGCAATCCTCGGGCGCACCCGGGTAGGTGGCGGCATCGCCGTCGTCGCAGTCGCCATCCATGGCGGAGGAGCCGGCCTCCGGGGAGCAGCCCGTAGTGGCGGTCGCAGCGTCGCCATAGGAGTCGCCGTCGCTGTCCTGGTACCAGGTCTGGGTCACCCCTTCATCGACAGTCCCATCACAGTTGTTATCTTTCTCATCACAGACTTCTTCGGCACTAGGGTAGACCGAAGCATCGTCATCATTACAGTCTCCCTCGGACTCCTTGAAGCCGTCCAGGTCGGTGTCCAGCAGGTCCAGGCCGGCGGTGTCCACCTTGGGTTCGTCGTCCTTTTCGGGGTCCCCTCCCTGGCGGCAGGCAGGGAAGAGGAGCAGGGAGAGGGGAAGGAGGAGGCGTTTCATGTGGACATTATACCAGAACAAGGCGCAGACCGATAGGGTTCAGTCCCATCGCTCCGGGAGCACTGCCCAATCCGGCAGCTTGGCCGTGGCCAGGATCACATAGAGCGCGACAATCTTCTCCTCCTGAAACCGTGGGAAAAGCAGGTAGAACGGTGCATCCCGTGATACACGCTGTGGACGTCTCACCCAGAAGGCGACCTCGCCATTGAGCGATGCAAAACCCAGGGCAGAGGCGGGAGCCGTCCGCTTCTGGAGGTTCAGCAGGGTACGGACCACACGATCGGCGCCCACCAGGGGGATCCCGGCCGCGGCATAGCGCCCGCCGCCATCATTCAATAGGATCACATCTTCCGCGAGCAACGCCAGGGCCCCCGCTACATCTCCACCGGCCACACAGCTCAGAAACCGAGATAGCATTTCAGTTCTTTTTGCAGGCGGGCAGGCTTCCGGCAGCGCTCCAAGCTGCCGTCGGGCCCGGTGCAGGGTGACCTTCACGTTTGCCGGGCTCATGGTGAGCAATTCGGATGTTTCCTCCACAGAATACTCAAAGACCTCACGTAGAAGCCACACCGCACGCTGCGTGGGGGTGAGCCGCTCCATAGCCACCAGCATGGCATAGCCGGCGCCTTCCCGCCGATCCAACAGCTCGTCGGGCACCGGCTGGGGCAACCACGGGCAGGGGTAGGGCTGGCGACGGCGGGCCCGCAGGCGGTCCCTGGACAGGTTCAGGCTGACTTTTACCAGCCAGGGGCGCAGGGGCCGGTCGGCTTCGGGCGGGGACTCCAGCGCGCGCAAAAAAGTCTCCTGCACCACCTCCTCCGCCTCGTCCGCCGAGCCCAACATGCGGTAGCTGAGGTTCCACAGCAGGGAGCGATGTTCGTTCATCCGATGTGCTCCGCGACCGCCGCTGCACTGGCCAGAGATGCATCCAGCAGCAAGCCCCGATGGCCCACGCCGTCGCCCACCCGCCAAAGTCCTGGTGTAATCTGAATCTCTGGCCGCTTCTGCCCGGCCTCCGGCATATTCGCGCAGACCGGCAGGGCCCCCCGCCACCTTTTGGCCACCACCCCCTTTTGCCAGCCGGGAAGCGCCAGTGTTGCAAGGTCTTCCAGCTCCTCCTCCACCCCCTCGATCCCCTCGCTCGGCGCCAGATACTTCGCCACATGCACCACATGGTGCGGACCCAAGGCGGCAATTCCGCTGTGCTCAGACAGATAGACGGGAGCGTCCAGGCCGAGAACAAAGCGATTTTCAGGGTGGGGCTGAGCGGAGAGCACCAGATCCAGGCAGGCCGCCCGCACCGTCAGCCCCTCCGCCCAGGGCAGCCCCATCCGGCGGGCCGCCTCCGGCGGCGTCGCCACCACCACATGGTCGGCCGAGAGACTGCTTCCATCTTCCATAAAAACCCGTCCGGTCTCCACCCGCTCCACACTCTGGCCAAGCTGCACCTGTACGCCCGCCCCCTCGGCCACCCCGGCCACGGCGTCCACCAATTGTCCCCAGCCGCCGTCCAGGTACAGCACCCCACCGGAGAGCGCAGCCCACAATTGATCCGCGGCGAAGCCTGCATCCATCCGATCGGGGGCATTGGAGTAGCTGGACACGCGCACCAGGGCCAGCAGCAGGCGTCGGCTGTCCTCGGGCAGCGGTGCCAGCCAGGCCGTCACCGAGCCGGTGGGGCGGGACAGGGGGAGGGTGGAGAGGAAGAGGGACAGCGAAAGCCGACCTTTGTGGTTCAGCGCTGCCGTACGCCACAGCGAGAAAGGGTCGCCCGGGAGTTCCTCCAGCTTGCCATTGAGCAACACTTTACCCTGGTTTGGAGGAACTTTTCCGCGGGGTTGTATCCCAAGGCTTTGGAGCACCGGCCATCCTGCCCCCCGTCGGTACAGCGCGTGCGGCCCCAGGTTGAGCGTGGCCCCCTCTACCACCGTACTTTTCCCGCGACCTCCCAAGCTTTTAGAGCGTTCAATCAGGCGAACATGGTGCCCCCGCCGCGCACACAGCGCCGCGCTTGCCAGCCCACCCAACCCGCCACCGACCACAATGACTTCAGCCATGATGCACCTCTGCATGTACCACGAAATGCGGGTGGCTACGGTTACCGAAGGGGAGGGGATTGGGACAGTTTTGTAACTTTCACTACAATGTATCAGGGTGGGAGGTGAGAAATGTATCAGATGTATCAATGCGACAGGTGGCGACCCAACCGGCCGTCGCCGCATCCTCGAAGAATAGAAGCGGGCAGGACCAAACAACCTTGAAAACTCCTCTGCTCCATGCTACCCGAACCCATGCCAAAGACCGCCTACCTGATGCAGTGGAAGAAGATGACGGCCACCTACAACCGGGCCGCCGCTACCCTCGCCGAAAACCTGGGTATTGAGCCATCTCTTCTGGAGCTAAAGGCGAACTTTACCAAGCACCTGACCAAAATTGATACGGCCCGAAACTTCCGCGACCAGCTTGCCGCGATGGAGGCCTATCGCAAGAGCAAACACCATCCGATGCTGGCCAAAGATGTGGACGCTGCGAATGGGCAGATCGTCCTGGCGCTGGCGGCCCGGCGGCAGGCCAAGATGGATGGAATGGAGGCCCCCACTGAGTTGATGGCGGCCTTCAAGGTTCTGGACAAGAAAGTGCGCGCCACCGAGCGTCGCCTGGTGAAGGCCAGCCAGGTGGAGCAGGAGGTGGCGAATGTGCGCCTTCTTCCTCCAGACCTGCTGGGCGGCCTGCGGCATGTCGATGTGCCGGCCTTGGCGGCCTTTCTGGTGACCGTCAAGATGAAGCTGCCCCAGGAAGTCTTGGACGATCTGGTGGTGGGGGTGGAGGGTGTGAGCCTCGCTGCGATGCAGAAGGCGGCAGAAGATGCCGTGGAGCCCTACCGCCTGAAGGCACTTGCGGATGTGACGGCGGCAGACAGCAGGGCGCTGGACTGGAAGTCGGTGCAGGCCGCCACGCAGGCGCAGCTCGAGCGCCACACCCTTGATGCCGGCAGGGCTGCGGAGGAGGAAGTGCAGTCCTACTGGAAGCAGCTTGCAAAGGGCAGGGAGGCCCTTCGGACGATGCGGGTGGAATTCGGCACCGACGTGGTGACCGGGAGCCTCTCCATCGCCACCAGCGTGGTGGCCATCGCCGCAAGCTGGGGTACCTTTGTGCCTGCCTACGCAAAGCTGGCGAAGGATGTGGCAGGTCTGGCCATGGGTATCTTCACCACGGTGCGCGGTGCGGATGGGGTGGCCGAGAACCTGAAGGAGAAGATCGAGGTGCTCCGCGAGGCCTTGGCGGACGGCACGGCTGCGAACCCGGACAAAGATGCGAAGGAGCTGCTGACCATTCTGGGCGCGCCCTTCATCAAGAGCTGCGCGGCCGCCCAGAAGGATGCCGACACGCTGAGCGCCAAAACCACCGAGGTCTATGACGAGGCCAAAGAGCTGTTGGAAGCCGTAGAAGTGGGCTTGGACAAGCTGGAATCCATGCGCGGGGAGCTGGGAGGGGCCGCCGGGGCGGAGGAGGTAGCAGAGCGCACCAAGACCATCGACAAGCTGTGCAAGGAGAACGAAAAACTCCTCGATGAAACCCGTGGACTACTGACCAGCCACCAGGAGTATCTGAAGGTGTTCGCCAAGGCGGAAAAAGCCATCGGCGAGTACCGCAAAGCGCGGGAATACCGCTTTGAAGCAGCGGCCTTGCGCTACAAACAGACCAAGAAGGCTGAGACCATCAAGACCGCAGCGAACAATGCGGTGAAGCTGGTGGGCTTGTTGGTGTGAGCCATCGGTAGCGTCCGGCGTCGGCGCAGGGATGTTTCACGGGCCTGTTTCGAATGTATCATGTATCGCTAAAGCCCTTGTAGTATCAGGGGCTCTCGCGATGTATCGGTACTGACACTGAAATGTATCAGGGCGCATCCCAACTGCGATGCAGCCCTGCCGGCTGAAAGGTCGCATCGCGCCGATCCTGGCTATACCAACCCCGCAGAGGTTCCATGCTCCCTATCCTGATTTTCCTCTCGGCCTGCGAGCACCAGTACATCGCCGTTCCCGGCGCCCGTGTCTTGGATGGCACACCCCAGTACTATTACACAAATGTCTGGGCAGGAACCGTGCTGCCCACCTACGCGGTGACCGAAGGCTCCCTGGACCTGACGGTGGACAGCAGCGTGACCGTGGAGTTCGATATCTCGGCAGAATACGAGTTCGAGATCACCGAGATTGTCCTGTTCGGATTGGTGGACAGCGGATCGGTGTTCGGGGACCACTGGGTCTATACGCTGAGCGACGAGGAGCGAGCGGCGAAGAAGGCGCTGGTCACCATCCAGGCCCTCTCGGAGCGCCCCACCAAAGAACAGTGTACCCCCAAACACCTGGGCACCTGGACCTGCTTTCAGGTGGCCGATGATGGGGTGGAGGAGGTGGGCTATTCGGCAGCAGGGAGCGACTCGATTTCCATTCCCGGCACTCTGCCCCTGACGCTCCCATCTCGCAACCCTTCCTCCCCCTCCGGGGACTCTGGTGGCGCCTGCTCGGGCTACACCATCGCCGACTGCTGCACCGGCTCGGCCGGCGTGGAGGTGGTGGAGTGTGCCTGGGACCCCTCCTGCAGCTGCCCGGACGGAACCGACGACATCGGCTACTTCGGCGACGGTCTTCATCGCTGTGCCTGTCCGGGTTAGTTCCCGTCCTTCAAGACCGCGCGTGCCGACTGGGCCCCGGAGGACAGGGCGCCCAAGATCCCGTGGCCCGAGCGGGTGGAAGCGCCTGCCAGATACAGCCCCGGCAGAGGACCCCGGTAGCCGGGGCGGTGCTCCATAAACTGCTGCGGCGTGGCCGCCAGACCGTAGGAGGTGCCGCCACTGGCACGGGTGTAGCGGTTCTGGGTGGGCGGCGTGGCGCTCTCCTGGAACACAATCTTCTCGGTCAGACCTGGGAAAACCTGCTCGGCCTTGCTGATCAGCGCCGCCTCCACCTCCTGCTTCTGAGCCAGGTAGCGCTCGCCCTTTCGATAGCCCAGCCCCAAGGTGGCCTCTTCCGTGGCGCCCCATGCAGCCGCTTCTCCGGGTACAAAGCCCATCACTTCAATGGTCTGGTGGCCGGGAGGCGCGTGACCGCCAGAGCCCGGGTCCTTCCGGCTGGCACTGGTGATGTAGGCGCCCCGCACGTCCTTGGCCGTGGCGGTGGCGATGGGGCTGTCAAAATCATAGCCTTCAAAATACCAATAGTTGGCATTTCGGACGCCCAACTGGGCCAGGTCCCCCTTGATGCCCAGGCAGGTGAGGAAGATGGCGCCCGCCATCTCGGCGGCTTGGGCCTTGGCGCGCCCCTCGGCAGGCATCTTTTCCTTGGGAAGAAGCTCCAACATTGTTCTTTTGTAATCTGCATTACTGATGGTAATTTTGGCTCGAAGATCCTTCTCTTCGCCATGGGGGCCCTGATAGCGCAGGCCCACCGCCTTGCCGTCCTCCACCAGAATCTCCTTGACCAGGTGGCGAAGATGGATGGACCCGCCTGCCTTTTCCAGCGCTTCTGCCACGCCATCCGCAATGACCTGCCCGCCACCCCGGGGGTAGTAGGCGCCTTTCAGGTAGTGGTTGACCAGACCCGCGTGCAGCATCAGGCTGGCGCGGCCGGGGGGGATGCCGTAGTCCCCCCACTGGGCGGTGAGCACGGCGCGCAGTCGCATGTCCTTGGTGCATGTATCAAGAAAAGCACCAACAGTGCTCTCTTTATTTCCAGCGGCGAGACGACCATGCAGCGCCGCATCCATCAGGAAGCGCCACCCGCGCGCAACCCCGGGGCGTGCGAGGTGATCGACCTCCTCCAGCAGACGCATGTAGCGGTCGATCCCCTTCTTTTCCTTGGGAAACAGCGCAACGAGTCGCTCCCGGAACAACTCCCGATTCGCAGGCACCTGAAAGCGGAAGTCGGGAAAGATCAGCTCTTCAAAACCATTGGGATCGAGGGGGAGAAAGTCGATGTTCACGCCAATCTCTTGCAGCAGCGTGGGGATCCGGCCCCCGGGTCCACAGTCGCCGACGTAGTGCAGGCCGATGTCAAAGCAGAAGCGTTGGTCGGCGGCACCACGCGCGAACATCGTGGCACATCCGCCAGCGACATAGTGGCCATCCAACACGGCCACGGAGCGGCCGGCCTTGGCAAGCCGTACCGCAGCCATCAGCCCGCCCAGACCGGCGCCGACCACGGCGACGTCCACCTGAGCGGGGGGAGGGGAGAGGCGGGCGCGGGGGGCG
>JBEIQS010000299.1:0-5758 GCA_040376425.1 Alphaproteobacteria bacterium
GGATGGATGCTTCAACCTCACCTCTCAGCTCGGTGGTAGTCGTATCATTCAGCTCGGCCAACACCACCAGCCCTTCTACCAGTCCGGACTCCCCCGGTTCCCCCGCAAAAACCACGGTACATCCAGGGCGCAGCTTGGGGTGGGCATCGCGAAGGCTGTCCTCCACATCTTGGGGGTGGATCTTTCGGCCCCCCACGATCACCAGATCCTTCAGCCGCCCACAGATATAGAGTTCCCCCGCGTGGATCGCCCCCAAATCGCCTGTCCGCAGCCATGTGCGGCCCTCGAGCCGCGCTCCGAAGGTGGCAGCCGATTCCTGTGGGCGACCATAGTAGCCGGCGGCTTTGCTGGCGGAGTGCGCCCAGATCTCGCCCACCTGTCCCGGAGCGAGCACCGCGCCGCTGGTCGGGTCCACGATGCGCAGGCCCACGCCTGAGCGGGGGCTGCCGCAGCTCATCAGACCGACCGTCGCTGGGGGTGGGGTCGCCGTCAGGTCGTCGGTCTCCGCGATCACCTGAAGGCGCCCCTGGTCCAGAAACACCGGGTCCACCCAGATCAGATGTCGTCCGCCCACCGTGACCCCGACGGTGTGCTCGGCCAGACCGTAGGCAGAGCACCAGCTCTCGGGGGCCAGCCCGCTGCTGGCAAAGGCGGTGAGGAAGCGGCGTCCCGTGGCCGGCCGGATCGACTCTCCGCCGCTCAACACCACCCGGAGGCTGCGGAAGTCCCACGCAGCACGCTGTTGGAGCGTCGTCTTGCGGACCAACAGGTCGTAGGCAAAGTTAGGAGCTGCAACATGGGTTGCACGAAAGGCAACAATCGCCTCCGCCCATGCCGCCGGACGGCGGAGAAAGCTGAGCGGCGACATCATGATCGCCTGGCCATGTCCCGCCAGCACCGCCAGAATTCCGCTGATCAGGCCGAGATCATGGTAGGGCGGCACCCAGAACACCAGACGCGCCTCCGGGCCGAATTGCAGCTCCTGGCGATACATGGAGAGCTGATCCAGCAGGTTCCCGTGGGTGATACAAACCCCCTTGGGGTTCCCTGTCGATCCCGAAGTATACTGGAGAAAGGCGACAGTTTCGCCTGTCACCGTGGCCCATGGCACACCGTCCACCTCGGACGCCTCGTCCGTGCAAATCCACGGCAATGCCGGCAGCTCAGCCTCCGGGTCGGAAAGGCAGGCTTCGACAAAGAGGCGGGTGCTCAAGAGTGCTGCAGCGCGGGCGTCCGCTGCCACCCGGGTGAGCATCCGACCTTCAGGACCCTTTTGAAAGGGAGCCGGTGGAAAGACCGGCGCGGGTAACACGCCCGCCATGAGACAACCGACCAAACCGCGCACAAAATCCAGGCCGGGCAGGTAGACCAGAAGGACGCGATCTCCCTCTCTCAGTCCCGCAGCACGGAGCTGTGCGACCACCCGATCGGCCGCGAGCACCAGGCTACCTGCCTCCAACGTCCCCTCCACCTCCCCGTCGTCGCCCAGAAAGGTGTAGAGGCGGGTGTCCGGTGCTGCTTCGGCCAGACGACGAAGTCGGACCAGCAGATTGTCTACGGGGAACACACTCAAAGCTCCACAACCTCCCAGAGTTTGGAAAAAGTGCCGGGGTCCTTCATAGCCGAACGTAGCAAGGTCCGCCGGGCAAGGTTTGGCAAAGGGAGAGGCCTGCTACGGCCGGACCGCGCAACCGGGGTGATACATGATACATGATACATGATACATGATACATGATACACAACAGCCACTACACCACTCTGCCGGAGGCGGACGCGCTGTTCGGCGGGAGCGACCGGCGCGGTGCGCCGGAGGATGAGGCCGGAACCCATACATGCAATTAGCATTATCTCTTTTCTTTTTATTTTTTCCCCTATTTGAAAGTATGCCCGCTACGATGAAGCACCTAAAGGCCAAAGTGCCCCCCGGTTCCGGAGGCCCATGACCCATGTTCCCATCGACCCCTCGCGCCTGTGGGAGATCCACGGCAGGTACTACGACCTGGAGCCATTCCTGGCCGAACATCCGGGGGGACGCCGTTTTCTGGAGCAGCTACGGGGCATGGACTGCACCGCCGTGTTTGAAAGCACCCACCTGCATGATCGCATGCCCAAAGCGATGCTCAAGCGCTTCTATGTGGCGGACAAGGCAGACTATCAACCGGAGTTCTCCTGGGGCGCCGAGGGCTTCTATCCCACCCTGAAAAAGCGCGTACGGGAGCTGTTCGAAGCCGAAGGACAGGCTCAGGGGCTCCCCCGCGAGCAATGGCGGAGGTTTCACCATGGAAGCCCGGCCTTTGTGGCGCGCCTCTACGGCTTTGTGGCTATCTGGGCTGCCCTTGGGGTAGGCGCCATCGTCTATGGACAATGGTGGTGTGCCCTGCCCTGGGGATTGTTCGCCTTTGCACTGGGTGGCTACGGACACGAAGCCATGCATGCGGGGGTGTACCGCGCCCCCTGGGCCAACCGCGTGCTCGCGCTGTTGACGCTGGACCTGCAAGGGCTGTCCTCCTTCGTTTTCACCGCCATCCACGTCCCTTTACACCACGTCTATACCAACGTGAAAGGCCTGGATCCCGATATCGAAGTCCACTATCCCCTGGTACGGGAGCGGCCCGAGCAGAAGTTGTTCTGGTTTCACCGACTTCAGCCGATCTACGCCTGGATTCTCTACTTCATCACCCTTCCCGTGCTCTGGGTGAACGACTTTGTCACCGTGATCTTCGGTGTGTGGTTTGGCCCCTACGGCCGCATCCGTCGGCCTTCCTGGCGGGAAGCAGGACTGTTTGTCCTCTTCAAAGGGCTGTCTTTTTGTATCTTCTACCTCGCAGTGTTTCTGATCCACCCCTGGCCGCAGGCACTGCTGATAGCCGTGCTCATGCTGGGCGGTGGCGGACTCGCGGTGCAGGCGACCTTCGCGCTGAACCACCAGAACGAACGGGCAATGAACCTGGAGCGGCGCACGAACCAACATCCCCGCGATTGGGGGGCCCTGCAGGCCGAGACCACCGCTGACTTCCAGCACGGTCACTGGCTTCCAACTACCTTTTTTGGTGGCCTGGGCTATCAGATCGAGCACCACCTCTTCCCAACCCTGTCCTACAGCCAATTGGAAAAGGTGGCGCCGATCGTTCGGAAAACCTGTGAGGAGTTTGGAGTACCCTACTTCTACTATCCCACGGTCTTCCATGCGATTTCGGCGCACCAGCGCTTCTTGTACCGGATGTCCAAGCCGGAGGATTTGGTGGTGGCTCAGCCCGTACTCCCGCCCCCTTGAACAGCCCCAATCTTTTTTTGAATAGCTATTGAATAGCTATTGACCAGACAGTGAACTGGGGCTATCTTCAGGGCATGATGCTCTTCACCGTCCTCACCGCCCTCGCCTCGAACACCGTCGCTATCGTACCCGGCTGCCCGGCCGAGCCCGACGGCGCGATCTCCCACTGCCAGCAGCGTCGGGTAGCCTGGGTAGTTCGTCTGTGGGAACAGGGGCTTTTCTCCCACGTGATCACCTCCGGTGCAGCGGTATACAACCCGGTCGTCGAGGCCGACGCCTTGGCGGAGGCGCTGGTAGCAGTCGGCATCCCGGAGCATGTCATCCTCCGCGAACGGGATGCCATGCATACCGACCAGAACATCGCGTGGTCCCTTAATCTGGCGGAAAAGCACGGCTTTGAGGGTATCGTGGTGGCATCGGACACCGGCCATGCCCAGCACGGCTGCGCCATGGTCCGCGCGTGGAGCGACCTGCCCTGCTCCGCCCCAATGATGGACTATCGCCGGGTGCGCGATGCGCTGCTCACCGGCGCCTATGAGCTGCCCGACCTGAAGATCCCCCTCCTTGATAGCTGGATGACCTTGGAAGAGAAGGAGGCCCACCTGGCCAAAGAGCTGGGTACAAACCCGCGTCCTCCCTCCCTTTGGGTCTACCTTAGCGATGCTCTGGATGGAAAGGTGAAGCCCCGCCCCGCGCTTCCCCCCGCCACTTTGCGCACCCCCAAAGTCAAGGAGACGGCATCGCGCTGAATGCGAACCGGACGATGTGGGCCGACAGGTGATACATGATACATTCCAACGATACACCTTCGTGATGTATCAGTCTGCCGAAGCCGGCTCTGGAGGCGGCCAAAACCTGGCGGCAAGATGAACTACGCTGCGAACTTTCTCCTCATCAAGAGCCAATCTTTGGCGCTCAGACGCATCCTCAGCTCTGCCGTCGGCCGCCAGCACCCGTGCCCGCACAAAGTGGGCGATCGCTTGCAGTCGCGGAGGAAGCTGGGCCAGGGAGGGGGGTAGTGGGAGATCGGGGTTCAAGGCCTGCTCCCACGTCGACGCATCCTCCGCCTGCTCGGCCTCCAAAAGTGCCCGCCCGGCGTCGCGTGCACCCACACGCAGCAGATCCAGCCCGAACAGCAGGCGCACCGGCCGAGCGAGGCTGCGGATGGTGGTGGTGCTGATGTCGTGCAACACCATCCATGCCCGAAAGGGTGAGCGTGTCGCCCAGAATTCAGCAAGAAAGACAGGCATTTCCTCCGGGCTGACCTCGGCCATCAGCTTCTGCCGGGTCATTCGCGGGTCGGCCAAGAGGCGGCAGCGGGCGGGCAGCAGGCCACTTCCACCTTCTCCCGGATCCAGGTTCAACATGCCCGCCAGCCCTCCGCGTAGCAACTGCGCTTCCAGGCCCGTGGCCCCTACCAGCACCCGGTGTGCCTGCAGCCAGGATCCCTGCTCTATCAAAGCTTCTGCTTCGATCTCCTGATGCTCTGGCCCCGCAGGCAGGCCGCGAAGCTGCTCCAGTGCCTCCTCCGGGCGCTGTGTGGCCACCAGCAGCCGGGCCAGGGCCAGTCGGTGCCGCTCCTCCCCCGGGTGGAGCTCCAGCCGGGCCAGCAGCAGCGACTCTGCCTCGGGCGGGGGTAGCCGCCGGGCCAGCCGCCGCACCACCTCGGGCCTCCCCCCCGCCGCCACCTGCCGAAGGGACTGTTCCGAGACGAAGCGTCGATCCAGGCTCTCCTCCATCTCCGGCCCCATTCCAAACTTTTTTGCGTAGTGCCAAGCCGCGTCCGGGCCGGCAACGGTCAGAATTTCCTCCCAGAGTGAGCGGCGTGTACCCTCCAGATCCTGCAAACGATGGCGGAGCCGAATGCGCGAGGCGGCGGGCGTCCAGGCGGCAATGTGGTCCTCGTTGTGCTTCGCCAGATATACGCCGTAGCTTTTGAAGCCTGCCTGAGTGAATGGCCGGCGCAAAACATGGTCTGCGATGGGGCTGCTGACAACCCTGCCCAGCAGGCTGGCCATGGGGGCCTCGCCGCCGAGTCCGCCGTCCTGGCCCGGTGGTACCTCGCGCAGGTAGTAGGGCGCCGCGCCCCGCACACTATAGAGGTTTTTATGCCCCTTTCTGACCGATACGAGGGCATCTTCTACCAGGGTCCCGTCCGTACGACGGCTTTGGAGTCCGTACACGCCGCTCCGCACCCGGCGGTGCAGGGTTTCCCCTGCGCCAAGCTCGATCGTTGTGCCCTCCAGCTCTACCAGAACCCGGTGCGGGAGGCCATTGCCCAGATAGAGATCCGCGTAGGAGGAGAGGTAGGTGATCCCCGAAAGAACGGCCACCGCCGACCAGAAGAGGAAAGCTTTGATCCAAGTTGTGATTTCCGTCATTGCGCTTCCTCGCCAGCCGCCACGCTGTCTGGTGCTGCTGCGGGTGGGTAGGGGTTTCGATCCACCGGCGAAAGCAACTTCCACCGCTCCGTGACCCTACCCC
>JBEIQS010000445.1:0-2214 GCA_040376425.1 Alphaproteobacteria bacterium
AGTCACCACCAGCCGAGGCCCCCACCCCGTCACAGGAGGTGACGACCGTGGCATCGTCGCCATAGCCGTCGCCATCCGTGTCGGTCCAGGTGGTGACCTGAGTGGCCGGATCCACGTTGGGATCTGCGTCATCCGCGGCCCCCGAGCAGTCCTCGTCCACATTGGAGGGGTCGCAGACCTCCTGTGCGCCGGGGTAGGCCCCCGCATTGGCATCGTCGCAGTCCAGACAGGCGGCCACACCGTCGCCATCGGCATCGGCATACTGCACGGAGCCATCACAATTCCGATCTTCCGGAATCGAACAATCCTCGGGAGCTCCTGGATACCAGGCGGCATCGCCATCGTTGCAGTCCCCGGTCAGATCCACAGTGCCGGGAGGGGCAGAGCAAGCGGTGGTGGCCGTGGCCGGATCGCCGTAGCCATCGCGGTCGGTGTCCTGGTACCAGGTCTGCTCCAGCCCCTCGTCTACCGTCCCGTCGCAGTTGTTGTCCTTCCCATCGCAGACTTCCGGCGCGTTGGGGTAGACGGAAGCGTCGTTGTCGTCGCAGTCCTCGTTGTCGACCGAGCCGTCGCCATCGTTGTCCCCATCCGAGATAATGCCTGTTTCGGTGGGCTTATCGGTGGGAGGTACGGTGCCGCCCTGTTTACATGCGACCAGGAACAAGCTTAGCAACAACATCTCAGACTCCAAAGCGTTGACGGAATCTAGCCCATCGACGTCGGATGTCCCGAAAAGAGCGTACTCGGTTTGAGAACACCCAAGACGGGCAGTCTTTTTCCCGGGATCGGGCACACAAATAACTCACAAACGATGCGTCACCCAATGAATCGAAACACCCGGCGTTGTTGTCCGAACAAGGCCTTGTAGCCGCAGTAGATCCAGCGCGGCCACCTGCACGCCCTCCACCTCTCCCGCCTCAAGGCACAGAAAAAAGTCCGCAAGCAGCTCCCCGGCCGGTTGCGCCCACAACGCGGCGTGGCCGGCAGCCCGGTCGAACATCAAGTTGAAGTCCAACACCGGACCATCCACCAGCTCACAGGTCCAGTCGTCCTCCCCCAAAAAGGGGAAGGGACGGGCCACTTGCGTCACATTATGAAGCACCCCGTCCCCACGGCGGAGCACAAAACCTGCGCCCTGCAACAGAAGAATCACCCGATTTACCCCAGGAAAGCGCGAAAACGGACCTGGAAGGCTGACCTCCGCCATAGAAAGACGCAGCGCCCAGCCCTCGCGCCCCACTCCCTCGCGCCACAGCTCGTGGGTGATGCCCCCGCCATTTTTCCAGGGCATGGTGCGCCAATCGGAGCGCCGGATGTGTGCGAGAATGGCAGAAGGAGTGGCAGTGCGGGCGGGCATACCGCCGCTTAGCATCGCGCCGCTGCACTCGGAAGGTCCCGTGATCACGCTCCTCCTCGTCCTTGGCTGCGATCAGCTCAAACCCTGCATCGGCGCCGGCTGTTTTCCCTATGTGGAGGACAGCGACAGCTCCGCCCCCACGTCCTCCCTGAAAATCAGCATCCCCAGCTATTTTTACCCCGACGAAGGGGGCCTGTGGGACCAGGTTATCGCCGAAGCGGCGGTCATGGGCACGGTGATTTTGAACCCCAACAGCGGCCCGGGCAGCAGCCCCGACGCCAACTATGCGGCCCTGGCCGAGCGCCTTCGCGTCGCAGGCATCCCGGTGCTGGGCTACGTCTCCACGCGCTACAGCGACCGGCCCATCGCCGAGCTTCAGCAGGACATCGGACTCTACGCCGACTGGTACGCGGTGGACGGCATCTTTCTGGACGAAGTACCCGATGAAAGCCGCTGCACGGGTGAGCGTGCCTACTACCAGCAGGCGGCAGAGCTGGCCCGGCGCCGGGCCCCGCTGGTCGTCGGAAACCCCGGCACCAGCACCTGCGAGGACTACCTGGACTTCATGGACAGCCTCGTTCTTTTTGAGGCCGAACCCGACGTTTGGCAAAACCATAGCCCTCCCGCATGGATGCAGCGCTACCCGCCCGAGCGCTTTTGGCTCCTGATCCACAGCCAACCGGATGCAGCGCTGCTCCCCACGCTGCTGGAACAGGCGCAGGAGGCCAACTTCGGGCAGGTGTACCTCACCGACGACGTCCTGCCGAACCCCTGGGACAGCCTGCCGAGCTACTGGGAGGAGCTGATCGCGGCGCTGCCGGTGGACTAGTCCACGGGGCGGACGGTGGAGGAAGAGG
>JBEIQS010000324.1:0-4985 GCA_040376425.1 Alphaproteobacteria bacterium
ACCTCGCGCGCGAAGACGCCCCGGACATGGTCCTCTGCCCGGACGAGACCCTCCGGGCCTTTTTAGACGGCTTGATCCTGGTACGTCGTGGTCCTCGCGACCCGGGGAGCTCTGCGGCGCCCGAAGGCCCGATGAGCAACAACCTGATCCTCCGAAAACTGAAAATTGCCCTGGATCTGAAGGATGCGGACATGCTGGCCATTCTGAAGTTGGGGGGGATGGAGCTGTCCTCTTCCGAGCTCGCGGCCCTTTTTCGCGCGCGAAGCCACCGCCACTACCGGCCCTGTGGGGACCAGCTTCTGCGCAATTTTCTGGGGGGATTGACCCTGTATCGGAGGGGGGTGTAGGGGTGAGATGGCTGCCTTCGTCCGCATGATGGCGCAGGTGGCAGCAGGGGGGCGGGCGGGTTAAAAAGAGCTATGGATCTCGCCCTTCGCAAAAAACTGCTCCGCGCCTGTGATCTGAACGAGCCCGTTCCGCTGGGGGACGATCGGTACTATGACTTCGACCAGAGTGGCCTGCGCGGGCGCCCCTGGCGCGAGAACATCCGGGAAACGCTGCTTCTGGCTGATCGGGGTGGCAAGCCCACCCGCCAGGTGGTGGCCGGTCTGCCCGGCAGCGGTAAGTCCACCGAGCTGCTGCAGCTCTGCAAGGAGTTGGCCAGCCATGGCTTTGACCCAGTCCTGGCGGATGCGGGCCGGTGGGTGGGAGAACGGAATCCCATTGAGGCGCGGGATCTGCTGCTGGCCCTCGCCCTGGCCCTCTACCCGGAAGGCCGTCCGAACGAGTTGTCCGCAAAGGCCAATGAATATGTCCAACGCTTCTGGAACCTGCTGGGAGCAAAAAGCAGAGAGATCGAGGCGGATGCGACGGTGCAGAATGTGGGCCTACGAGCGACCTTCTCCGTTCGCGACACCCTCTTTCAGGAGTTGGCGGCGCGTATCGAGGGCACCGAGCAGTTTGTAGAGGATGTACACCAACTTTTAAAGGAAGAGCGGGAGCGCCGATGGAAGGAGAAGGGCACCGATCTGGTAATCCTTCTGGATGGTATCGAAAAGCGCGCCACCGGCGATCTGTATGAAGGGGAGGAGCAGGGCAAGTTTCGCAACCACTGGGTGCAGGCCTTCTTGGTGAATGCGCAGGAGCTTTCCCCGCCTATCCATGTGGTCTATACGGTCCCCCCCTTTATGCTGAGAAGCGCGTCTCAAGTCGCCAGTCAATTTGGGGAGGAGCTTCGTTTTCTCCCCATGGTTCGCCTGTACGACTATCAGGAAGGACAGGCTTTCCGCCTGAACCCGGCAGCGGTCCGCGCGATGCGGGAAGCCCTTTTTCTGCGGATTCCCCAGCAGTATTGGGAGTCACCCGAGGTGGCCTCCTATCTGGTGGCCTTCAGTGGGGGCTACCTTCGCGACCTGCTGCGGATGGCCATCGACTGTGTCCGGGAGTGCCGCGATGCCTCCCAGATCAGCCGGACCCTGGCCCAGAACGCGGTGGCCCAGGTGCGCCAGAGCTACCTGTATGGGCTGGAGCTGGAGCAGAAAACCCTCTTAAAGGAGGTACACCAGCTCCGCGCCTTCACCCGCGACGAGAACAACGGCCCCCGCTATGACCGCCTCCTCCAGTCGCATATGCTGCTGCACTACCAGAACGGCTCGCCCCTCTCCTGGTACGATGCCCATCCGCTCCTTTGGGGGAACCTGGGCTTTCCGGAGCCGGGCTGGCCGGAAGTCCTGGCGGCAAGCACTTGATTCCCCCGGGCGGCCCCGACTGGGAGCGCCTGATCGACGCCCTGGACCTCACCGAGGACTTTGCATTCCTGGGGGTTCAGGCTGGAAATGTGGAGGCCGAGCGGGCGTTGATAGCGGGACTACCGGCACGGCTGCCGGAGCGGATCCTTCGTACGCTGGAGATAGAGCCCAGCGACGCGCCCGCCGCACTGCAAGTGGTACTGCGGGCCGCCCCCAAAGAAGGGGAGATCCTGGTGCTTACGGTCACCCAAGCCGCTCTCTTTTCCGATGATCTGGACCGTTTTTTTATCCTTCTGAACCAGAAACGGGACGAGCTGGGCCGCCGGGCGTTGGGGCCGGTGCTCCTGGTGATGCACCCTTCAGGCTGGACAAAACTCCGGAATCGTGCGCCGGATCTCTACAGCATCCACCAGGTGATGTTCCGCTTTGATCCCATGCCTCCGGCGGTACAGCCCCTGTCCGAGCTGCAGCTACCAGCCCCGCTTTGGCAGGTCGAAGCACTTCCCCGGGCGGAAGTGCAGCCTCCGGAGCCGCAGCCGCAGTGGGATCCGCTGCCACCTCTCCCGGAACGAGAGGAAGAACTGCGTCTTTTGAAGGAGGCGATCCGAACTTCCTCGGTTGTGGTGCTCTATGGACCGGCGGGTGTGGGCAAGACCACCCTTCTTCGTGCTCTTACGGAGCCGGCGAAGTCCGAGTTTCCAACCGTTGTCTTCCTGAGTCTGGGCGGACAGCACGACCCTTTCCCGGCCTGGCGCCGGGTATTCCAGGCGGTCTACCCGGCAGCCCCGGTGTCACCCGAGGCCGCGGCCGGGCTCTATGCCTCGGTCACCCGTTCCCAGCGCCTGCTGATCCTGGCCGACGATGTAGAGGACGCCGCATTTCTGGCGGCGCTACGCCCAGAAGGACCATCGGTGCTCGTGGCCACCACCCGCAGCTCCCTGAGCCTTCCCGACAGTCGCTGGGTGCGGGTGATGCCCCGCCCGGGCTGGACTCCGGTGGTGGAGCCCCCCCCGACCTTACCTCCGCTCTCCGATGCGGCCCTGCGTCTGGCCCGCTCTTGTGCCCGCCGGGACCGCGTGCAGGTGGATCTGCTGCGTGAAGCCTGGGAAGAAGCCGGGCAAGGTCAGTTTGTTGCGCAGAGGGAGGATGGGCAAGCTCTGAGCTTTGTGCAGGTGTTGGAGGAGGCATCGGCCGTGTTGCGGGTGGCCGATGGCTGGGTGGAGGTACCGGCCGATCTCCGCCCACTGCTGCTAGCGCCCTCGCTTCCGCCAGATCCGGGGCTGGAGGCAATAGAGGAGGTTATTCCAAGGGTCCAGGGTCGCTGGGCACGTGCTCGCGCACGTGGCCCTACCGACTTTTTCCTTTCGTACCGTACCCATCGCCGGGCGGAGGTTTTGCCGCTGGTGGAGGCGCTGTCAGCGGTGGGTTGTACGGTCTGGCGGGACGAAGATCGAATCGACGAAGGGAACAGTATTTCCGAGGGAGTACGCCAGGGAATTTCCAAAGCCCGGGCGCTGATCGTCTGGGGCAGCGACGACTACTACCACAGCAGCATCTGCCAGATCGAGCTGCGTGCCGCCTGGATTGCGGCCCAGGCCGCCGGTGATCCCGCGGATCGCGTTTGTGTCGTCCTTCCCGAAAGCACTCAACCCGCCAGCTTCCCGAAACTCCGTCCCGAAGCCGACCTGGTCTGGTTTCCCCTCTCCCGCGACCCAGCCGCTATTGAGAACCTGGCCAGAACACTGAAGGCAAAACTTCCGACGACCACCCTTCCCCTGGGCCACTTCCGCGCGATCCAGGGGGAGAGCCACTGGCTGCCCTACCGGCGGGAGCCCAGCAACCGTTTTGTAGGCCGAGCTGAGGATCTGTGGAGCCTTCATGGTGCACTTCTTCAGGATCGGCTGGTGGCAGTCACCGGCAACGACCGGAAGTCCCTGGCACAGCTCTGTGGCTTGGGTGGTGTGGGGAAGACCGCGTTGGCGGTGAATTATGCAACCTTGTTCGAGGCTGCCTGGCCGGGTGGTATCTTCTGGTTCGACGGAGCAACAGACTTGGAGCAGCAGGAGGATGTGATGGCCATCCAGGCGGGCTGCCACGCGCCTACCCTCCCTGAGCGGCGTGCCTTGTTTCGGGCAAAGCTCGGTCAACCTCCTGAGTTGTGGGCAACCCCCGGGCGTAAACCTCCTCTTCCCTACCTCTGGATCCTGGACAACCTGCCTGTGGGGATGACTGCGGACGATCTCGGTCGGCACCGGGCGCCCACCCCTACCGGCTCCACCCTGATCACCACCCGCTCCCGGGCCTGGGACAGCCTGGGAATATCGCTGCCGTTGGATGTACTTTCGGAGGAAGATGCCCTACATCTGCTGCTGCACCATCGGAATGGCAAGCCGGTGGAGAGCGAGGCGGCTGCGAAGGAGCTTTGCAAAAAGGTAGGCTTTCTGCCCCTGGCCTTGGATCTGTTGGGGGCGATGCAGCGGGACTACGCGCTTGACGAGAGCAAGTGGGTCTACCGGATGGACAACCCGCAGGAGGATGTCCTGGAGTGGGCCGCCGACCTGGAGATTGAGCTGCCCACCGGCTGTAGCCGGAGCATCGCCGAAGTGATGTGGCAGAGTCTGCGGAGGTTAAAAGAGGGAAGCTGGCGGCTCCTGCTGTTTCTGGCGGTGCTGGCCGATGCACCGGTGCCACCGGACTTCGCCAAAGAGGCCATGGAGGACGAACGAGCCTATCGGGCTGGCGTATCCGAGCTGCGTCGTCACTCGTTGCTGTCGGAGCACGGGCTGCGTATCCATGCGCTGTTGCGGCGGGTTTTGTTGCGGGATGGGAAGCGGAAGGAGCAGCGGGAGGAGGGTAGGAAGCGGTTGGTGGGGCTGTTGATAAGGGATTTGAAGGCGGTGGATCCAGAGGATGTGCGGACACATGGGCCGGTTTTGGAGTTGTTGCCGCATGTGGTGGCGGTGGTGGGGGAGTGTGAGGGGGAGCCGGAGGCGAAGCTGATGCTCCGGGCGGCGATTTTGTGGTACAGTCGGGGCGACTACAAGGCCGCACGCGCCGGGTGCGAGCGCGCTCTGAATGCCTACACCCGTGTCCTCGGACCTGAGCACCCCCGCACCTTGGACACTATCCAGCATCTCGCCGTCGTTCTACTGGCGTTGGGCGATCTGTCGGGTGCTCGACAGTTCGGGGAGCAGGCATTGGAAGCGCAGACCCGCATCCTTGGACCCTATCACCGGG
>JBEIQS010000469.1:0-1877 GCA_040376425.1 Alphaproteobacteria bacterium
GCACACGTCCCCCTTACGGCGGCCCTGTCGCCTTGTGCTTCCCTTCAGAATCTTCGATGCAATGCCGAACTCTCGACGATGCATCGCAACGTCGTGCGCCCGGAAAGACGGAAGCATCGGCATCATTGCAGTCCAGGTCGGCGGTGCTACCATCGCCATCGGCATCCAACAGACCACTGAGATCATTGCCGGGGTTGCAGTCCTGATCCACCCCGTCGTCGGGGGTCTCGGTGGCCGCAGGATTGACGGTGGCATCATTGTCGTCGCAGTCGCCACCGGCGAAGCTGTAGCCGTCTTGATCGGCGTCTACCGCGTCTTTTCCGACGGGGCCGGAGGGCTCGCCGCCGCAGGCAGCCAGGATGAGGGTGAGAGGGAGAAGGGCGCGGAGGAGGGATTCGGTCTGCATGATGAGCTCCAGGGTTACGCAGAGGTCCTATGCAAGGCCCGTGCCAACGAATAATGGAGCTTTGCCCGTTGGGGTGTCGAAAGGACTGTCGAGATTTCGACACCCTTCGTCGACGGTTTCGTCAGCAGTTGCGACGGTTTGGTCGAGAGGCATCACTGAATGAGGCTTCATTCAGAAGAAGATTGGGTGATAAGAGGAGTTCTCTCAACACCACGCAAGGCGCGTGCGGCCCAAGCGCCGCAAGCGCCTTTTGGGGGACACGCACGCCAATGGATAGACTTCCGCGCAGATAACAGAATCTATCTAATACGAGTACCCAAAGAGCACACTGATCCGCGAAGGCGCCGCGTTGGGCTCGCAAACCAGAAGATCCTGGTTGCCATCCGCGTTGAGATCGCCTCCAAAAACCAGGCAGACTCCGGAGTAGGCACCAGGTGCGGAGCCGGTGTAGGAGGCGGAGGCATCGGAAGCATCCACAGTTCCGGCAAAAGGTCCATAGAAAAGGTAGCTTTTTCCGGCTTGCGCCCCCGCCTGGTCCTGCCCTTCGGCAGAGACGGCCAAGTCGACGTGACCATCGGCGTTCATGTCGCCAGTGTCCAGGGCGATGCCGAAGTAGTCATTCTCCGCCTCGCCCACCAAGATGGCTAGCGCCTGTCCCCGGGCGTCTCCGGCGGCCAGGGCACCGGGCATCAGATATGCGGCACCGGCGTAGGCTCCGCCCAACGTACTGCCGCTTGCGCTCATCCAGAAATCGTCGCTGCCGTCCCCATCCACATCCTCGGTAGAAACAGAGGAGATTCCCAGGCGATCACCCGCAACCCCGGTGACCTGAAGATCTGCGTCCTCCACCGAAAAACTCCCGACGGTGGGCGAATAGAAGACGTGCAGGATGCCAGCACCGCCGCCCGCCCGGCCGTCGGTGGGTGCACCGATCACATAGTCGGCACTGCCATCCTGGTTGAGGTCCAGGTTGAAGACTCCGAAGCCAACCTGCCCGCCGATGAGCTCACCGGAGAAGGTAGCGGTGGCGTCCTGGTAGTCGAAACTTCCAGATTGAAGGCTGGTGAAGAGGTAGGCGGCCCCCTCATCGAAGTCGGCTGCGGCCACCCCCGGAGCCCCCACCAACAGGTCATCAGCCCCGTCGTTGTCGGCATCGGGAACTACTGCCATATACATAAAAATTTGATAGCCGGGGTCGTGGCTGAGGTTTGTGAAGGCCACCTCGGAGACATCCCTTTCCCCCCGCTGATCGGTGGAGATCAGGTGGACACTGCCGGAAGAGTCGTCTTCCTCGGCGGAAACTGCAAAGTCCAGAACCCCGTCCCCGTTGAAGTCGGCAGGGCCGGTCAGGAAGGTTCCAAAATAGGTATGGGAGGATGCGGTGATCCGCAAACTTCCGGTCGCCGACGGGAGCTGATCCGCCTGGATGGGCCCCAGCATCATCCAAGCTGCCCCCGTGCCGGTGGAGCGA
>JBEIQS010000334.1:0-4818 GCA_040376425.1 Alphaproteobacteria bacterium
AAGCCGACCCCCGCCAGCAGTTCTGGGCCCAGTTCTTCGGCGTTCTCGCCGGATCGGTCTCGGTGGTGGGGGCCTTCAACATCCTGGTGCCCAACGCCGACGAGCTGGGAGGCGACAAGTGGCCTGCCCCTGGCGCGCAGACCTGGAAAGGGGTTGCGGAAATGTTGGCGAAGGGACTGGACTCCATGCACCCCACCGCCCAGGCGGCGCTGGTGATCGGCGGCATCATCGGCATCGTGCTGGTCCTGTTGGAGAAGGCCCTGCCCCAATTCAAGAGCTTCATCCCCTCTCCCGCCGGCCTGGGACTGGCCTTCACCACCCCCGGCTACAACACCATCTCCATGTTTATCGGGGCCTGCATCGCACTGGTGATGGCGAAGCAATCGCCGAAGCTCTCCGAAAAGCTGATTGTGCCGGTGAGCTCCGGGTGGATCGCCGGCGAGAGCTTGATGGGCGTCGGACAAGCCATCTTCACCTATGCCGCCGGCCCCATCGGCGCGGCGCTCATCGGACTGGGCCTGTACTTCGGGCTGGGTCGCTAGCCGATGCGCGAGCTGCGCACCTGCCCGGTGACTGGCAGAACGGTTCTGATCAACGAGGGCTGGTGGGCCGCACCCGCGCCGCTGCCTCCTCCCCCCAGTCCCTGTCCGGTCTGCTCCTTCACGCACCCGCCCATCGCCCACGCCGACGGGCTGCGAGTACTTCCGCATCCAAACCCCGCTTTGGGTATCGAGGGGAATCCAAAACCCCTTACCGAGCACGGCGCAGTGCGAATGGAGGCGGTCGGTGCACATGAGCTGATCTTCGGGGACCACCACGGCCTGGACCACGCCGCCGCCCTGCGACTTGGACGGCAGCGCATCCACGATCTCCGCCGCGACAGCCGATTGCGCGGCTTCCGTCTGGCCTGCCGGTTGATTCCCGGTCACCACCCCCTGTGGCAACTTTGGGCCTTTCCCTTCGAGCTGCGTCCCTCCGCCCCGGCAGGCTGGCGGGATCTGCAGGTGGCCGTCGGCAAGCAGGTGGTCGCCCACACCGCAGGCGCCGTCGCCCTGATGGCCTGGGCACCGCGGGTACCCTTTGAGCTGTGGTTGATGCCGGACCGCGGGAGAAGCTCCTTTGAAAAGGATGACTCTGCTCCAATTGCCGGACTATTCAGCCAATTGTTACCCCGGATCCAGCGGGCAGCAGGGCAGGTGCCGCTGGATCTGGTGGTGGAGGAGGGAGAGCCTTGGCGGCTGGAGATCCTGCCCACGCCGGCCAACGACAGCCTCCTGCAAACGGCCACCGGCTTTCCCGTCCACGGCACCAGCCCCGAATTGGCCCTCGAATTCCTTCGCGAACGCTGATTTTTTCTCTTGACCTGTCAAGGGTGGTCGCCCATGCTCCTCGTCTTCCTCGCCTGTGCCTCCTCCTCCCCTCCCCTGACGCCGGTGGCCGCACCTACTCCAACGGCCGCCGCCCCCGCCGCCCCCGCCGCGCCGGCCGCTGTGCCCGGCTCAGGCGGACCGGCTGCTGACGCCCTGCCCTCCAACATCCACCCCGCCCCCGAGCGCCTGATCGCTGTGGGTGACCTGCATGGCAACCTGGAAGACGCCATCGGTGTGCTGCGCATGGCGGGACTGGTGGATGAAAAATCCGCCTGGACCGGTGGAAAGACCTGGTTGGTCCAGACCGGCGACACCACGGACCGTGGCCCCGACTCGCGCGGCGTGATGGCGCTCTTACGCCGGCTGCAGGCGGAAGCGTTGGCCGCGGGCGGAAGGGTGGTGCCGTTGATGGGGAACCACGAGGTGATGAATATGATCGGGGATTGGCGCTACGTCAGCCCGGAGGATATGGCCGGCTACGGCGGAGAGGAACCTCGAAAGCAGGCTTTTTCGGTGGAAGGAGAAGACGGACGTTGGCTTTTCGGGCTGGGCGTCACCGCAAAGGTGGGCGACTCCGTTTTTGTCCACGGCGGCATCGATCCCCACTGGGCGGAGCTGGGCATCGACGGCATCAACGCGGGCGTTCGCAGCGCTCTATTGTCAGCCACCCCCAAGAGCGCCCCCATCCTTGGCACCGACGGGCCCGTATGGAATCGAGCCTATGTGCTGGGAGATCCACCCGTGGAGTGCCCCCGCTTGAAGGAGGCGCTCACAAAACTATCGGCGACCCGCATGGTCGTCGGCCACACCACCCGGGACGATGGCAAGATCGAGTCCCGCTGCGACGGCGCGCTGTGGGTGATCGACACGGGAATCTCGGCCCACTACGGCCGCCACCACTCCGCGCTTGAGATCAAGGGAAACGAAGTCAAGGCCTTGTACCCCACTTCTCACTGAATGAAGCTTCATTCAGGTGGCCTCAGCCCTCCTGTTGCTGCTCGCTGGGCAGGATACGCACCACCCGCACCAGCCGCACCCGTCGCGGACTGGCATCGACGATATGCAGGCGGTAGCCCTCCACATCCAGCACATCCCCCTGCGTGGGGATGCGCTCGGCCACATGCAGACACAGCCCGGCGATGGTGGAAAAGGTCTCTCCCTCCGGCAATTCCATCCCTAGCTCGCGGTTGATTTCATGCACGGCTGTGGAAGCCGGTACGATGATGCTGCCGTCGGGTTCTTTCTGGATCACCGGCGTGGGCGCGTCATTTTCCGAGAAAATCTCGCCCACCAGCTCCTCGACCAGATCCTCGATGGTCACCAGACCGCGCAGCGAACCCTGCTCGTCCACCACCAGCGCCATGTGGCTGCGGCGGGTTTGAAGTTCGCGAAGTACGGCCGGTGCGGCCATGGACTCGTGCACAAAGGGCACCGGGTGGACGTAGCGCCGCAGGTCAAAGTTGGACTCGGTGCTCCCCCGGGCCATCACTTCCCGCAGGTTCAGCAGGCCAATCACGTTGTCCACATTGCCTTCGTAGACGGGTACCCGCGCGTGGCCCTTGGCGCGGGCCAGCTCCACCAGCTCAGGAAGCTGTGCGGTGATGGCGACGCAAGACACATCCGTTCGCGGCACCATCACATCCGAGGCGTCCAGGTTGTCAAAGTCCAAGGCGCGGGAGGCGATCTCGCTGACCTGCTCCCCCACCGATCCCGCAGTGGCCGCTTCGTCCACCAACTGCTGAAGCTCCTCCCGCGAAAGTCGGCCCTCGGTGAAATTGGTCCGATCGTTGAAGAAGCGCAACACCAGGTTGGAGGCACCGGTCAAAAACCACACCGCCGGAGCGGCCACGGTGGTGAGGAGCTGCAGGGGACGGCCGATCAACATGGCGTAGGTTTCCGCCCGTCGTAAGGCCAGGGATTTCGGGATCAGCTCCCCCAGCACCAGCGACAACGTGGAGACCAGCGCGATCACAATACCGAAAGAAACCTCTTGTGCAACCTTCTCCAACCCTGGAACCATCGCAATCACCGGCGCGAGCGCCGCAGCCACCGAGGATCCACCGTAGGCCGCCGCAGTAGCGCTGACGACGGTGATTCCGATCTGCACCGTTGCAAGAAATCGCTCCGGCTGCTCCCGCAAGCTGAGAACGGCGCGCGCACTGGAATTTCCATCCTCTACCATCTCGGTAAGGCGGGTCTTCCGTATGGAAAGAATCGCGATCTCGGCCCCTGAAAATACACCATTAAGCAGGGTTAATGCGAGAATCGTGAGCAGCTCGTCTAGAATCCGGGACTCCACAGAAGAAGGAACATCATCATTGTACCGCAGCAGCGGGCCGCGTACGAGGGAATAGGATAATCACCTTTGGTCAGGCATGGGACTCATCGGCCAATGATTCTGCAGTTGACCATCCTCTGGGCCTGTCGGCAGCGGCCGGCAGAGGCGCCCAAGCCGCCTCCGCGGGACCCGAAGCAGCATGTGCTGCCCGAAAAAGTCGTTGCTAAGACACTTTTTCTGCCCTACTATGGGAACACCCCCGTCTACCATCCGGTACCGGTGAGCAACGCCAAGGGTCTGGTGATGGTCCTTACGGACACGCCCACCGATCTGGTGGAGAAGCTGTCGTCTGAGGCGGTGGTCCTGGAGCTTTCCACACGCATGCTGCGCCGGCGCGGGGAAGTGGCGCGGGACCGCTGCTGGTACCCGGCCAACGACCTGGAAATGCTGGCGCAGTCTGCTCAGAAGATTTTGGGCTTCGCCAGCTATCAACGCCCGATTCTTGTTGCCGATGGCAGTGCAGCCGCAATCGCCTACCTTGCAGTGGCTCAGGCGCCCTCTGAAACTTTTGCCGGTCTGGCGGCTACGGACTTCCGCACAAAGCTGGACTTTGTCTCTCCCTTCTGCGGAAATGGCACTTGGGAGGCCGCGCCCGATGCGCGTGGCACCATCAACCTGCAGCCCCGGGTCGAGCTGGCGCCGCGGGAAGACGGGGGGCCCCGCGTCCGGTTGGGGGCGGCTTCGGGGGTGGACCTGACCTCCTTCCTGGCGGCCATGCCCGCCGCCGCCGCACTGCCGCCCGGCGAGCTGGTGGCCACCGTGCGCGGCTGGCTGAACCCCACGGCGGAGACCTTTCCGGACGGGGACGCCGGTCCGCGCGCACTGGCCGATCTCAAGCTTCCCTTGCGGGTAACCTGGCCGGAGAGCCCGCGTGCCGTGATGGTGATGCTCTCCGATGCGGGCGGGTGGTCCGAAGAGGAAAAAGCCATCGCCACGGCCCTGAAGGAAGAACAGGTTGCGACGGTGGGCTGGGATTCCTTGTCCTATTTCTGGCAGAACCGGAGTCCGGGTGCGCTGGTGGGCGACATCGCGCTGCTCATGCGGGCCATGCCGGCCGAGCTTCCGGTGTGGGCCGGTGGTCTCGCCTTCGGTGCGGAGGTGCTGGCCACC
>JBEIQS010000187.1:0-11298 GCA_040376425.1 Alphaproteobacteria bacterium
CCCTTCTTGCCCACGATCGTGTCCACATCGCCCTTCGTCGCGAATCCTTTTCCACCCACAATCGTATCCACATCGCCCTTCGTCGCGAAGCCTTTGCCACCGATGGCGGTGTCCACGTCGGCCGCCGTCGCAAAGCCCTTCCGGCCCACGATCGTATCGACGTCGCCCTTGGTGGCAAAGCCCTTGCCCGTGATCGCGGTGTCCACGTCGGCCGTAGTCGCAAAGCCCTTCTTGCCCACGATCGTGTCCACATCGCCCTTCGTCGCGAATCCTTTTCCACCCACAATCGTATCCACATCGCCTCGCGTCGCGAAGCCCTTGCCCGTGATCGCGGTGTCCACATCCGCAGCGGTCGCAAATCCGCGACCTTCCAACTCTTCCACGCGCCGCTGGAAGGGAGTCACCAGATCCCCCAACATCTTGCGGGCCGCGTCCGGCGAAACGCCGGCAGCCGCCGCAGTCGCTACGCCACCCAGGCGGGTATCCAGATCCCGAATCTTCCCGGTAATGTCCTTGTCCTTGTCGTCCAGACTCTTCCCAAAGAACCCACGCAGCTCCGTGTCCTTGTCCGCAAGGCCCTTCCCGAAGTGCTCGCGCAGCTCCTTGTCTTTGTCCGAAATCCCCTTCCCAAAGAACCCACGCAGCTCCGTGTCCTTGTCCGCAAGGCCCTTCCCGAAGTGCTCGCGCAGCTCCTTGTCTTTGTCCGAAATACCCTTGCCGAAGTGCTCGCGCAATGTCCGTTCCCGGTCCTGAAGATCAGCGGTAAACCGGTCGGGAAGAAGATCCATGCGGTCACGCCAGGGGGCAAAGTCGCGGTCCAGCCACTCGGCAAAACGCCCCGGAGACCCACCCGGCCCAGAGGCCCCTTCCGGAGTGCCCGCCGGACCCGCCTGGCCCGCCTTCGCACCCTCCTCCAGCGCCTTCACCCGGTCTTCCAAGCGGCCCCGGTGACCGCCCTCCTCCCGCACCCGCTCCACCAAGCGACTCTCCAAATCGCGACGCCCGGTGGTCTCGTCGGCCTGTGCGCGCTCCACCGCCTCCAACCGTCGTTCGGCACGCTCCACCCGCGCTCCGCCCCCCTCAGCCTGCGCACGCTCCACCGCTTCCAGGCGCTTTTCCGCGCGCTCCAAACGCTGACTTCCGGCACCGTCACCCTGACCGCGCTCGACCGCGGCCAGACGTTGTTCGACCAGCTCTACGCGACGGCCGCCCCCTTCCGACTGCGCGCGCTCCATCGCTTCCAGGCGTTGTTCCGCCTGTTCCACCCGGCGTCCCCCGCCATCGACCAGGGCCTGCTCCATCCGCGCCAAGCGCTGTTCGGCCTGCTGAACCCGGCGCCCCCCGCCCTCTTCCTGAGCCCGCTCAACCGATTCCAGGCGTTTCACCAATACTTCTGTCAGGGCCTCGGCGCTGGAGCCTGCTGCGGCCAGCTCGGCCCGCCGGTCCAAGGCTGTCTGGAGGGTGGAAAGACGCTCCTCCAGGCGTGCGGGCACCCGACGCTCCAGGGCATTGATGCGGGAAAGCAGCTCTGGGACGGCCTGTGCCGCGTCATGCGCCTGGAAAAAGCGCTCCGCGAGCCCCGAAAGAAGGGCCACAACGGCATTCCACTCCTGAAGACCCACCACCTCCCCACCGGGAAGTCGGTACAGAGACTGGAGGCGCTCGGAAAATTCAACGGCATTCAGAGACATCAGATCCTCATGCAACAGCTTTCCCGCCGGTGCTTTTTGACTATAGCGCCTTTGGACTGCGGGCTCAAGCGTACAGATTGTGGCTTAGACCGGACGGTAGCGGTCCACCACGGGGAAGGAACGGGCATAGAGTCCGAAAAAGGTCGCGGCAACCAGCGCAAACATCGCAAAAAAGTACATCTGAAAGCTGGTTACTCCCATCCCCACCGACGCGGCAAGCTCAGCCACTTCTGGACGTCGCACCCCCAGGTTCACCAGGAGCACCCAGAGGTTGCCCACGGTGACCGACAAACTCCAGAAGCTCATCAAGGCACTCTTCATCCGTAAAGGCGCTTGCGAATAAGCAAACTCCAAACCGGTCGCACTCACCAGGACTTCCGCCAGGGTCAGGATCAGGTAGGGAAGGACCTGCGTCGTGATGGGGAGGGCTGCTCCCGCGTCCAGACTGAGCTGCATCGTTCCCACGACCAGCCAGGCCACCCCCGAAAGGGCGATTCCGACCGTCATCTTCCGAAGGGCGGTCACCTCCACCCCTGCACGCTGAAGCAAGGGATAGAGGACAATATTGTTGAACGGAATAAGTATCATCACCAGAGCGGGATTGAGGGCCTGCATCTGGGCGGCATGGAACCAGGCGGGCTTGGTCATCGCGTCGGCCTGAAGCACCCAGGTAGAGGCCTTTTGATCGAAGAGGGACCAGAAGGGAGTGATCAAGGCGAAGAGGAGCAAGAGTCGGAGCACCGAGCGCACCCCTTCCACCGCCTCCTCCCCATGCTTTTCCCGAAGCGGCTCCAGCTGAAGCCAAAGGCCGAGCCCCCCCAAGCCCAGCAGACCAACCAGACCCAGGCAGAGTGAGACCACCACCCCCAGGCTGGGGATGGTCGCCAGAGAGGCCACTGCGGCCAGCAGCCCGATGCCCGCCAAAATTGTGCCCGGCCCACCACCAGAAAAAGCCGAGCGGGCTACCCCGGAAAAGCCATTGGGGTCGGGGGGCGCCGGTGGAACCCGGACATACTGGTGGCGCCCCAACCAAAGGACCACGGTAGCCAACCCCATCAGAACGCCGGGAATTCCGAAGGCCCAGCTCGGCCCCAGCCGCGAAAGGGTGAGAGGAATCAAAAGAGTGGCAAAGAAGGAGCCGAAGTTGATGATCCAGTAGAAGGCATCGAAGACCACGCGCGCTTGAGCACGGTTCTCGCTACTGAATTGATCGCCGACAAAGGCGGAAACACAGGGCTTGATCCCGCCGCTACCCAGCGCGATCAAAAACAGGCCCAGATAGAAGCCCTCTCGCTGCCCCTCAAAGAGGGCCAGACAGGCATGCCCAAGCGTATAGAGCAGGGACAACCAGAAGATCGTGTTGTAGCGTCCCCAGTAGCGGTCTGCCAACCAGCCGCCCAGCAGGGGGAAAAAGTAGACCCCAATCACAAAGGTATGGAATACCTCTTTTGCCATCGGGCCGCGGCTCTCTGCAGGAAGCTCCAAAAGCAGGTAGGTCGAGAGGAAAGAGACGAGGATGTTCCTCATTCCATAGAAGGAGAAGCGCTCGCAACCTTCGTTGCCGATGATGTAGAGGACGGACCGGGGGAGGGAGGAGGCCATGAGGCTGCCTATCACCGCAGCGAGGGATGCGGCCCGGCTCTTTTCGGGGCGTCGGCCCGCGACACATCATCCAACTTACCAGTCGGTCAACAAACATTGATTTACCACTTGGTCAGCGAAGCATTGGATGAAAAATGCAGGTTACAAGCAAATAAAGAATGCCACATGCAAATGTGGAGCCGGTCACCAAGGGATAGGCTACATTGGAAAAATGAAGAATGGCTCCGCATTCCTACTTTTGGTGTCTGCCGCCTGCACCGGTGAAAAGCAGACGGAGGAACTTCCCCAAAGCCTGGAGGATCTGAACTTTCAGATCCTGCGGGACTTTGAGGGCGACGAACTGGAAGCCCCGGTGATCGAGCTGCTGGCGCGCGTTGGCGAGGAAGCGGCCCTGAACGAAGGCATGTCCATTCCCGGGCCGGACATCACCCAGCTTGACGATATGGAATTCTCGGACAATGCCGATCCCGAAAAGCTGGTGGGGGCGGCGCTGACCACGGTGGTGGACGGCACACTGGATGCATACGCGGCGGTGGTGCCAGAGGCCGACCAGCGCTGGAACGATCCGGCCACCTACCCAACATGGACCCGTACCCTGATCGAAGGGAATGAGGCCGATTTTCTCGCGGGCGGCTGGTTGCGCACGGAAAACGATATCGTCAAAAAAGCGGTGGTCGAAGTTCCCTATCCCCAGCGGGAGGACTACCGGTGGCTGGATCTGGACGGCAATCCGGCCCTGATCTCGCGCGGGTGGCTGTACAAAGAGGGCGAGGGTGGCGCTGGAACCACGGCTATTGCAGCCTTCCAGGTGGAGATCATGGTGGCTGAAGATGGCGGGATCCGCTGGTTCATGTCCTCCTGGACCCAGGTGGAGAGTATCATCACCGACGAAGACTTTATTCGTAAGGAGCTACTAAAGGGCTTGTGGGCCTGTGTGGACAATACCGAGGTCTACGCGAATGAGTGAGACGCAGCCTGCCCAGTCGGTGGTCTATCCGGATAGCGATGGAATGCCGATGGCAGAGAATACTGTCCAGTACGAATAGATCGTAACCATCAAGGGTGGTTTGGACGCCACACTTCCTGACTTTGTAGCCGGAGATCTGCTCTGGTACCCGGTAGAGGGACACCCGGAAATCCGCGTGGCTCCTGACGTGCTGGTGGCGATGGGGCGCCCGAAGGGGGATCGGGGCTCGTATCGGCAGTGGGTGGAAGGTGGGGTGCCGCCGCAGGTGGTGTTTGAGATCCTGTCGCCCGGCAATAACCTGCCGGAAATGCTGAAAAAGTTTTCATTCTACCAGTTCTATGGTGTAAATGAATACTATATCTACAATCCGGATAGCAACCAGGTCCTTGGCTACCAGCAGCAGGGCGGGAGGCTGGAAGAGATCAAGGAGATGGATGGCTGGTGCAGTCCGACATTGGGGATTCGCTTCCAGAAAGGACAGGACAAACTTCTCCTCTTCCACAAGGATGGCAGTCCGTTCTTGAGCTTCACCGAGCTCAGCCAGCGGGCCGAAGCGCTCAGCCGGCAGGCCGAAGCCCAGCGGGATCGGGCGGAGGCCGCCGAGGCCAAGGCCGCCGCTTTGGAAGCCCGCCTTCGGGCGCTCGGGATTGACCCCTAGTACCACTCCACGCCTAAATAGCGTGTTTCTCCCGGCTTTCTTTGTAGCAGATTCAGCACACGACGCAGCGGCGCGTAGAGCCGAAAAAAGGCCTCCACCGCCTGACGTTCGGCAGATGTTGGCGGTCGATTCCCAGCCACCAATTTGGGGTCTGCGCAGCCGGCATCTCGGAAAAGTACCCGTCCCACCACGGGTGCCTCCTGCAGGCTGCCCCGTGCACAGGCCGGCCCCAACAGGATGACGTCGGGTGGATCGCCGTCCTCCGCCAGCTCCCCCTCGATGCAGCCGTAGTTGAACGGGCAGGGGACCGGCGAGATGTACTCCACCCGATCCCCCTCGCGCTTCAAAAAACTGCCGCGCGGAACCTCAATACGCACCTGAACCATCCCTTCGCCCTAACCCACCGACCGCAAGCCGGACCACGCTGCCGCGCCTTTCGCGCGCGAGGGACCACACAGGGTGATAGAATCCCGGCGGAGGTACGCATGATGCTGCTGATGGCCTGGATGGCCTGCACCCCGACCAGCACCGGCCTGGGGACCATTTCCAAAGTGTCGGAGGGTGTGGACGGAGATCCCGTACTTTCCTGGACCCCGGAGGAGCTGATCATCCAGGACTGCCCCCTGAATGAGGCCCGCTCCGGCTCGTTGGAGCTGTCCAACACCGGCGATGCAGCGCTGTCCATCTATGCCATCGAGCTGATCGGCAATGACGACATTTTTTACTTCGAAAAGCGCGAAGACCTGGAGTTTGCTCCCGGCGTTGCGGACAGCTACGCCGTGGCCGCTACCCTGACCACCAACGAGCCCGCCGAAGCCCAGCTCCGCGTGACCTCCAACGACGCGGAGAACCGGGATCTGCGCATCCTTATCCACGCCTGGCCGGTGGGCTATGTGCCACCGGAAGACAGCGGCGGATCGGACAGTGGCGGAGATAGTGGTGGTTAATGCCATTTTTTGGCCTACTGCGACCGCGTAGCGTCAAGGCGGAAGCCCCGGCGCTCCTCCCCCCTCCCCCGGGCCTGCTGCAGAGCTGGTCCACGGCTGAGCTGGGCGACGAGGCGATTGCCACCGTACGCTGCATCGTGGCCATCCCCGGGGGGGTGGCGCTGGGCTCTGACTACGGCCTGAGCCTGTGGAGGGAAGGCCGCTTTGAACGTTTTCCCTGGCCTGCAGGCGCCCGACGCGAGGCACGCCGGGTCGAAGCGATGACCCTGCATGAAGGCCAGCTCTACGTGGGCACCTCCCAAAACATCTTTATGTGGGACTTCAAAAATCCGGTGCGCTGGACCCGCCACGGTCGGGACGAGGAGGACGGCTGGGACGACATCTGCTCCCTCCACTCTGCCCACGGCATCCTGTACCAGGGCTTTCGCACCCGCTTCTACGGCGCCGAGGGCCCCCCGGACGTGCTGTGCATGACCACCGACCCGCAGGGAGTGACCTGGCTGGGAACGCGGGATGGTGAGCTATGGAAATTGGGAGAGAAGGCACCCTTTCGCCACTTCGCCGACCCCCGCTACGATGGCAAGAAGAAGGGGCGCCCCATCCGGCACCTCGCGTGGGCGCAGGGGGCGCTCTGGGTGGCCGCTCAGGAGCAGCTCCACCGGTGGGATGGCGAACACTGGAGCAGCGCCCGTCCGGAGCCCACCTTTTTGTTGACAGATCAGGTCGGGAAGCTGTGGGGCTTGGGCGATGGGCGCCTGCTTCAGATGGAGACCGGCTGGCTACGCCCCGTGAACCTGCCCATCGAGCGCCCCTGGAGTCTCTGCGCCACCGCGGACAGCCTGTGGATCGGCGGACGTGAGCGGGTGTGGCGCCTCCAATTTGTGTAGGGCTACTTCTTCGGTCCCTCAGGCACTGAGAACACCGGACTTCCGGGCCGGGGGGCCTGCAACGCGAGCGTGGGGCCACCCTTCCGAAGGTTCTTCGGCCATCCAAAGGCGGGAAACTCCAGTCGTTCCTCACCCGTCCAACGGGTCGCATCCCAGGCCGCCACACCACCCTCCTTCAGCACCGGGTCCCCAAAAAGTCTGGTCAAAATATCTTTCTCTACGTTCACCGCCTCGCGCAACACCACCGGGTAGTACTCCTGGTTCAGGGTGTACAGCCGCACGCCCTGATCCGTCAACCTCCGAAGATCCTCGCCGCGAAAGGTAAAGATCCCCGGAAGCTCCGCCCGCTCCAGCCGCTGCAGCGCGCTCAGAAAGCTGTTCTCCGCCACCTGCACGTCCCAGGCGTCGGGCCGCACCCGCTCCACCCAGAGCGCATGACCATTCAACAGTATTTTTTTATGAAAGAGCTGATAGATCAGGAGGGTCTGCGCCGAGGCCACCTCCGGTGCCAGGGGCAGCTCCACCAGGATCTCTCCCGGCAGCGCTGCCAGCTTGCTGTAGAAGGGATGTGGTAGCTTTACCGTCGAAAACTGCGCATGCCAGGGGGCGTGCTGTAGCTCCAACTGCAGCGGCACGGAGAGCCCCAGCAGCAACCCTACCGCTCCCCTGCGCAACGGCGCCCACCTCTGCACCAGCAGGTGGAGCCCCCAGCTACCCATCCCCAAAAGGAGCAGGTTGATCACCACCACATGCCGGTAGGGCCACCAGAAGCGCTGCAGCGGGCGGGCCAGCCCGTACAGCAGCTCGTAGGGCCCATGCGGAATCAGTGGTCCGGCCATCAAGGCCGAAAAAAGCAGCAGAATCGCCAGGGCCGCCAGCTTCCTCCTCCCCTCCCCCTTCCACAGTGCCACCCCGGCCAGCAGACAGACCGTCAGGGGCAGTGCCCGCCCCGAATGGCGCCCCCCCGCCACCAGAAAGGGCACCTGCGGCCAGGAGCTGTCGCCCACCGCCTCCGGATGCGGAAACACCTCCTCCGACGTCCCCGGGATCTGCGCCCAATAGGAGATGAAAAGGTACAACAGCGGCCCCACCAAGGCCAGATAGGTCGCCGAAAACACCAGCAACGGACGCCACAGCGGCTCCAGACGCCCCCGCCACCCCGACCCGGGTGCCGCGACCAGACACAGTGCTCCCGCCATCACTCCAAAAAGTCCGTAGTACCAATAGAATAGAGAGGTCGCCGCCAGCAGCAGCCCCGCACCCACCGCCCTCCCCGGGCTGGGCCGCTCCAAAAAACGCAGCCAGGCAGCCAAAAAGAACGCAAGCCAGAACACACTGACCTGCGAAAAACGCCCCGCCCCCGCCTCATGGATGGCATACAGAAGCAGCGCGCCACCCACCGCAGCGGGCAGCCGACTGGCCCCACGCGCCCCCAACGCCCCCGCAAGCGCCCAGGCCCCCAAACCATTCAGGGTCAGCACCGCGACCAGGTAGAAATTGCTGCCCAGCGGCCAGCCCCAGATCAGGTGAAAAGGAAGGTAGAAGAACCCCTCACTGCCATTCCCCGCCAGCCAGGGCGCGTCGCCGATGGGCCAGTAGTAGTCGCCATTGTGCAGGATCGAGCCGCCCCCCGCAAAACGTTCCGCCACCCACACCAACAGCCAGTGGTTGGACAGGCAATCCGGATGGATAAAATTGCAGACCAGGGTATCGGTCGGCGAAGAAGCCGCAGGCCAGAGCGCCGCGACCGCCGCCACCAAGGACAGCAGACCCGCGAGCAGAACCTGCCTCCAACCGTCTTCATTGTCCGATGAATGAGGCCTCATTCAGTCGCGCAGCGCCCGAAAGACCTCGACCGCACGCCCGATCCCCGCGTCATCCACGCCCAGGTGCGTCACCAAGCGGATCCGCTCGGGCGAGAGCGCGAAGCAGCGGATGCCCGCCGCCGCCAGCTTCTCCGCGAGCCCCGGCGCATTTTCAGTTTCTACATAAACCATATTCGTCTCTGGCCGCTCTGCCTGCCAACCTGCTGCCTGGAGCCCCTCCCACAGGGACAGCGCCCGCTGGTGATCCTCTACCAGTCGCGCCCGGTGGTGCCGCAGGGCAAAAAGCGCCCCCGCAGCGATGATTCCCACCTGACGCATCCCACCACCCAGGTACTTGCGCACCCGCCGGGCCTTGTGGATGCGCGCCTTGCTTCCCGCCACCACCGAGCCCACCGGCGCCCCCAAGCCCTTGGAAAAGCACGCACTGACCAGATCAAAGGCCCCCGCCAGCTCGGCCTCGGCGCAGCCCAGGGCCGCCGCCGCATTCCACACCCGCGCCCCGTCCAGGTGGACATACATCCCAAAACTCCGCGCCGTCTGAATCAGGGCCGCTGTGCCCGCCACCCCAAGCACCCGCCCGCCGCCCCGGTTGGCGGTGTTCTCGATGGAAAGCAGGGTTGGCGGCGCATGGTGGACGTTGTAGGGCCGAATGGCCGCGCGCAGGCGCTCGGGCGTCAAATGCCCCGCCACACCTTCCACCAGACGCAAAGTCACCCCAGAAATTACGCCTGCTCCGCCCGCTTCATAGTGGAAAGGATGTGCACCCGCCTCCAACACCAGCTCATCCCCCGGCTCGGTCAGGCAGCGGATGGAGATCTGGTTGGCCATGGTCCCGGAGGGCACAAACAGTGCGGCCTCCTGACCCAACACCTCCGCGGCCTCGGCTTCCAGGCGGATAACGGTGGGGTCCTCCTCCAACACGTCGTCTCCCACCTCTGCATCTGCCATCGCCCGACGCATCGCCGGGGTGGGTAGGGTCACGGTATCCGAGCGCAGATCCACGATCATGTTGCCTCCGCCGCCCACCCCTATCCGGCAGGCGGGCGCGCCGCCCCTCGCCGGGAGCGGACGGCGGGGATAACCTGCGGCCATGCCACACCTTGTGCTTGGAGCCACCGGCGCTTTTGGAGGAGCAGTGCTCCGCGAGCTGCGCCGTCGCGGGGAATCTGTGCGGATTCTCCTGCGGAATCCAGAAAAACTACCGCCAATGGAGGGGGTGGAGGTCATCCAGGGAAATGCCCTGCACCGGGGGGCAGTGATCGATGCCGCCAAGGACTGCGAGAGCATTTTTCAAGGCCTGAATACACCTTTTTCAAACTGGCGCCCGGAATTGGTGCTGCTGCACGAGTCCGCCATCGAAGCCGCCGGGCTTACCGGTGCAACCCTGGTTCTTCCTGGAACCTTCTTTCCCGCGCGTCCGATTTTTGATGTGCCCCTGCCCCCTCAGACCTGGGAGCCGATGCCGCTGGACTTTGTCTCCGAGCTGGGGAAGATCCGGCAGGACATGGAAGCAGAGCTACAGCAAAACAGCGAGCTTCGCGAGGTACGAAGTATCATTTTACGCAGCGGCGACTTTTTCGGACCGGGGGTGGTGAACCCCATCGTGGGCCCCATGTTCCATGCCGCGCTGGAAGGAAAAGCCGTTCCCTGGCTGCTGAATCCCGACATCGCCCACCTCTTTCACTATGTGGACGACGTGGCGAAGCTCGCGGTGGAGCTGCTGGGCCTGAAGGGACGCCCCGCCTTTGAGGTGGTGAACGTGTCCGGGCATCTGGTCAACGGCCACGAGTGGTCCAAAAGCCTTGGAGAAGCTGCTGGAAAGGGCACCCTGCGGGCGCAGAGCCTGGGCAGCCTGCGCCTGTGGGTGGAGGCGCTGTTCTCCGCCGATGGTCGGCACCGGGCCGCGGCTCTCCCCGTGTGGAAAGGGAGCTATCAGGTGGATGATCGGCCCACCCGCCAGATGCTCCCTGGCCTTCAGCAGACCCCGATCGAGGAAGCGCTGCGGGCTACCATGGATTGGTACCGCGGCAGGATACGCGCATGAACCCCTGGGAACGCCGTCTTTCGCTGATGCGTGCCAGTCTGGCCCCCTTTCTGCAACTGGAAGGACGCTGGGAAGGCGAGGGGCAGGCGCACGGAGAGCCCATCCGCTCGGTGCTCACCGTGCGGGCCAGCTTCGACGCCACCATGTTGGAGCTGGAGGAGCGGAGCGGGGAGCACCAGGACCGCTGCTACTACCGCTATGAGCCGGATGAAGACCGCTTTTTGGTGCTACACCTGATGGCGGGCTCGGTGCGCGAGTATCCGGTGGAGACGACGTTAGAGGGACTGTTCTGGGTGACTCCGCCCGCCGAGCCCGCGGTGGAGTGGACCCTTCAAGGGGCAGGACTGCGGCAGGAGGTGCTGTGGCCCGATCAGGAGGGTGCCGAGGTGCGGATCGACTACCGGAGGGTGGAGGATGCCAGGGAATAGTTTTGGGACTTCCTTCCGAATCACCACCTTCGGCGAGTCGCACGGCGGCGCCTTGGGTGTGGTGATCGACGGGATTCCCCCCGGCCTGTCTCTGGATCTAGCTGCCCTCCAGGCCGAGCTGGATCGGCGGCGTCCCGGCCAGTCCTCCCTGACCACCCAGCGCAAAGAGGGCGACCGCTTCGAGATCCTCTCCGGATTTTTCGAGGGGAAAAGTACGGGAACCCCGCTGACCCTGCTCTTCCGCAACG
>JBEIQS010000364.1:0-3813 GCA_040376425.1 Alphaproteobacteria bacterium
GCCTTCTTCGTTTTTGGGGTTGGGGGGTGGGGCGCCCGGGGTGTCCGTCGCGGGGGGGCATGGGCTTCGGCCACTGCTCCCCCCTCCCATCCCAAAATCCGTTAGAGGGCGGCCCCCATGCCCGCCGTGCTCCTCCCCACCTACCAGGAAGCTGACAACATCGCAGCGATGGTACGCGCGGTGCGGGATATTCTACCTGCGGCGCGGATTCTGGTGATCGATGATGCCTCGCCGGATGGGACCGCAGCGCGAGCCGAGGCGGCTGGGGCGGAGCTGCTGCGACGGACGGGGCCGCGGGGGCTGGGGCCGGCCTACCGGGAGGGGATGGAGTGGGCGCTGGCAGAGGGGCTGGACCCCATCTACCAGATGGATGCGGACTTTTCTCATGATCCCGCCGATCTTCTGCGGTTGAACACCGGGGCCGATCTGAGCCTGGGCTCGCGCTATGTGGCGGGCGGCGGCACGCGGAATTGGGCGCTACATCGGAGGATGATCTCGCGTTTCGGGTCGCTCTATGCCTCGGGTCTGCTGGGCTTGCCAGTGGCCGATCCGACGGGCGGCTTCAAGTGCTGGCGTGCGGCCACACTGCGGGGCATTGATGTGGCGTCCGTGCGGTCGGACGGCTATGTTTTTCAGGTGGAAACAACTTTCCGGGCGATCCAGATCGGGGCGAGCGTGCGGGAGGTGCCGATCCTCTTCACGGAGCGTCGGGAGGGGAAATCGAAAATGTCGACGGCGATCGCACTGGAAGCGGCTGTGGCGATCCCTCGTCTGCGCTGGGGGCAGCAGTGAAGGCGCACCGCTGGCTGTGGGTGGGGGTGTTGGGTCTGGCGGCGGGGCGCTTGGTGCTCGCGGCGACCACCGGCATTGTGGAGGATGAAGCCTACTACTGGACGTGGGCGCGTGAACTTGCCTGGGGCTACTACGATCATCCGCCGGCGATAGCGGCCGTCATTGCCGCCTCCGATGCGGTTTTTGGGGCCAGTCCGCTGGGCGTCCGCGGCGCGGCGGTGCTCCTCGGCTCGGTGCTGCCGCTGTTGTTGGCGCCGTGGGCCAAAGATCGAAGGTTGCTCCTGCTGCTTTTAGGCGGGATGCCGTTGTACACCCTGGGAGGGGTGCTGGCGACGCCGGATGTGCCGCTGCTCTTCGGCTGGACCCTGGCGCTCGCCGGGGCCTGTAGGGGGGCCTGGGGATTGGCGGGCTTGGGAGCGGGGATCGCCGGGCTGTCGAAGTACACGGGCTGGGGTATCTGGCCGCTGTTTGTGTTGGCGGAGCTGCACGAATGGTGGCTGGCGCGGCGGGAGGGGCGTCGGTATGAAATTCCTGTTTGGGGTATGCTGGCGGGGATGCTGTTGACCGGTCTGCTGATCGCGCCCAACCTGATCTGGAATGCACAGCATCACTGGGTTTCTATCCGCTTTCAGTTCGATCACGGTCTGGTTCAGAAGGAGGCGCCAGGGCTGTGGGGGGCGGCCACCTTTGCGGGGGCACAGCTACTGCTGGTGACGCCGGTGCTCTTCGGGGCAGTGGTGGCCGGCTGGGGCACGGCACTCCGGGCGGGGGCGGGGCGCGTGGAGCGGCTGGGACTATGGACCTCGCTCCCGGTTTTTCTCTTCTTCACCTGGGCGGGCAGCCGGGCGCATGGCGAGCCCAATTGGGCGGCGCCCGCCTGGATCGGGGCGGCACTGCTCCTCAGCCGCACGTCGGGACGCATCTTTCGCGCTGCATGGCTGGGGGGCGCTTTTGCCGCCATCCTTTCCCTGGCGGTGGTGGTGCACCTCTATGTGCCGCTGGTGGATCTGGAGCGTGATCCCACGGCGAGGCTGGGGGTGGGACAGGATCTTGCGGACTCGGTGGCGGCCTGGGGCAGCGCGAAGCTGGATGGAAGCGGCGAAAATCTGATCGGGCCGGTGTACACCAACCGCTATCAGGAGGCGGCGCTGTTGCGCTACTACCGTGGGATCGAGGCCTATGCCCTTCCTGGGGTGGACCGGGCAGATCAGTTCGACCTCTGGCCGGTGCGTTGGTCGGAGCATGCCCTTTTTGTGCGTCCCTGGCGCGGGTCGCCCACCATCATCGCGGAGAAATTCTGCCAACGGCGCGGTCCTCCGAACGTGGTGACCCAGCGAAATGAAGATGGATCGGTGTTTTCACGCTGGCAGGTCTACGAGGTGTGGGATTGCGGGCGGCCGGGGAGAGCGGATGCCCCGTAGCCGCCGCGCCGTCCTGTGGCGCATGCTGGGCTTGTTTAGGCCGTACAAATGGCTGTTATTGTTTTCGTTCCTCCTGATGGCGGTGGCGTCGGCTCTCCCGGGGGTGCTGGTCTTCCTGATCCAGTCGGTTCTGGACGACGTGCTGATTGCACGCGATGCCGGTCGGCTGGCGCTGATGCCGGCCGCGGTGGTGGGCCTCTATGCGCTGAACGGGGGCGTGAATTTCACGCGGGCGATGATCACCCGCTCCATCTCCTGGCGGATCGTCACCGATCTGCGGGAGCGTCTGTATGTGAAGATGTTGGAGCTGGACCTGGATTGGCAGCAGAGTACCGCATCGGGCGAAAAAGTCAGTCGGCTCATGGCGGATGTGAACAACCTTCAGTACGCCACCTCTGGCGTCGTGACCGCGGTGCAGAAGCCGCTGACACTCCTTGTGTTGATCGTGAGCGCATTCTACATGAATGCCAAGCTCGCCGCGATCGCACTGGTGCTGTTGCCGTTGGTGGGGGTGCCGATCCAGCGCTTTGGGGCCCGCCTCCGTGTGCAGGCCCGCGCCTCGCTGGACAGCGCTGCCAAAGTATCCGGCTCAGCCCAGGAGAGTTTTGCAGGGATTCGGGTGGTGCAGGTGTTCGGGGCCCAAGCACAGCGGGGGCTGCGCTTTGTCCAGCGAAACCGGCAGCACGAGGCCGACCAGCTCCGGGCCACCACCGCGCAGCTCCTGCCGGGTCCCACCATCGAGCTGATCGCCGCGCTGGGCGTAGGCGCGGCCCTGTGGGTGGGTGGGCAGGATGTTTTTGTTGGAACTCTTCGGCCGGGGGAGCTGATCGCCTTCCTGGTGGCCCTGGGTCTGATGAACGATCCCCTCAAAGGTCTGGGCCAGGTCAGCAGCCTGCTGCAGCGCTCGGCCGCCTCGGCGGAGCTGATCCTGGGGCTGCTGGACCGTGACTCTGGATTGAGTCACGAAGGAAAACTTGTCGCGACAGCGCCTGCGGAAATTCATGTACAGCAGCTACGATTTTCCTACGGAGATACAGAAGTATTGAAGGGCATCTCCTTTCGGGTTTTGGCCGGGGAGCGGGTGGCCATTGTGGGGGCCAGCGGCTCCGGCAAGACCACGCTACTCAGCCTGCTGGCGCGCCTGCGCGATCCCACGGCGGGCGGAATCTACTGGGACGGGGTGGAGCAGCGGCAGTTGGCATTGGCCTCCTTTCGGAGTCGGCTTGCGATGGTCACCCAGGAGCCATTTCTCTTCGATGAGTCTGTTGCGGACAATATTCGCTTCGGCAGTCCGAATGCCTCCCAGGCCGAGGTAGAAGCGGCGGCGCGCGTGGCCAATGCACATGATTTTGTACAGGCGCTGCCGGATGGCTACCAGACTTTTGTAAATGAGCTGGGGATGCGACTGTCCGGCGGACAGCGGCAGCGGCTGTGCATCGCACGTGCGGTGCTGCGGGGGGCACCGGTGCTGCTCTTGGACGAAGCCACTTCCAACCTGGATGCGGAGAGTGAGGCGCTGGTGAACGAGGCCCTGGATCGCCTCATGGTGGGGCGCACCACCTTTGTCGTGGCCCATCGGCTCTCCACCATCCGCGAGGCC
>JBEIQS010000089.1:0-23006 GCA_040376425.1 Alphaproteobacteria bacterium
CCACGCGCATCCGGGTGACAGACATCGCGCGTACCCAAAAAGATCCGCTTGCAAAGGTGATTCGTACCACCCTTCGGCAGCGCGGGATTGTCAGCGGCATCGAGTGTGTGTGGACGGACGAGGAGCCCAACGAAGTGGACGAGGAGGTGGAAGACGCCTTCCGCTGCATCTGCCCGTCGGGCGAAAACGACCACCACTCCTGTGAACATCGCAACCAGATCCAGGGTACTGTGCCGTGGATTCCCTCCATCTTCGGTCTGATGATGGCGGGCACTGCGGTGAATCGTTTGTTGGGACGCCGTGTATTGTCTTCGGACCGGGAGCGGCACCTGCCCCTGCCGACGCCGGCCGCGTTGTTGGCCTAGGTGATCCTGAGTCTCTGGGTCGGCTGGCTGCGGATCGGGCTCTTCGGCTTTGGAGGCGGGCCTTCGGTGATTCCGCTGATGCGGGCGGAGTGTGTGGGCCGCGCATGGATGACCGACGCGAAGTTTTTGGATGCCCTGGCGTTGGGAAATGCACTTCCGGGGCCAATTGCGGTGAAGATGGCGGTGGCCATTGGAAACCATGCGGCAGGCTGGCCGGGTGCGGTGGTGGCACTTCTGGGCCTGTGCTTGCCGGGCGTGGCGCTGATGGTGGGCCTGGCAGCGCTCTTTGCCCGCTTTCGCGAGCACCCGTCGGTGGGGGGGATGCTGAAGGGGGCGCGGGCGGCGGTTGTGGGGATGTTGATCTGGACGGTGTGGGAGCTGTTCCCGGATGGCGTACGCGACCTGCGGGGAGGGTTGGTGGCGGCGGGGGCGCTGATCCTGCTGCTGTTGCACGTGCACCCGGCCTGGGTGATCGCGCTGGCCTTGGCGATCGGGGCTTTCTTCCGCTAACGCAGCGGGCCTTCCTCGGCGGGAGGGAGGATCTGGAGGTTGGGATCGGTCTGCACTTCGGGATCGGGGAGGTCGGGTGTGGAGAGGAGGGGAGGAGGTACCGGCGGCGTGGCCTCGATGGTGGCCGCCTCCCCCTCCTCCACCGGTCCCAGCACCGCGCCCGGCCGCACCACGACGATGTCGCAGGCACAGTCATCTGCCTCCGACCAACATCCACGCCCATTCCGCAGCAGCACCACAGCACCCTCCGCGCGTTGGTTGCCGGGACAGACATAGCCGTCGCCCAGGGCGAGCACCGCCACGGGTAGGGCAGGATCCCCACGCACAGCGGCCTCCAAAACGTCGATGCCTGCCGATGGTATTGGCTCCTGGACCGGACATAGCGCGAGCGCCGGGCGCACAAAGGCCGCCTGCCAGCGGCTGGCCTCCAGAAATACTGCGCGCTGGCTTTCCGCACGCTTCAATCGTTCGTCCAGTTCTGTAGCCCAGCGTACATCGATGAGTGGCGCTACGGTCGGGGCCGCCCTCAAGCGGCGTAGGCGCTCTGCCTCCGCCATGCTGGCCTGGGCGCTTTCCCGCCAGGCGGCACCGAAGTGTTCGATGCGCCAGCCCAGCTCCAGCCGCTGGTGGTCTGCGCAGGGCTCCTTGGGCTGTGGATGCCCCGCCCAGGCGCCCTGGAGGCGCAGGGTGGCCTGCTCGATCGCGGCTGCCGTGCCCAGGAGCGTTTCCAGGCGGGAGGCAGCCTGGAGCAGCTCCGGGGCTCCCGGCGCGAGATCTGCGGGTCCCAGGCCCAACAGCAGCAGCAGCGCAATCATGGGTTCGCCGTCTCCGAAAGATACTTCCGCTCCAATGACTCTCCGCGGCGCACCTCGCGAATCAGGGCGCCCTCGGCGATCAACTTCTGCAACAGGGTGGTGGTGGCCTGCTCCAGACTGCGCGGGTCGTCGCGCTCCAGGCGCAGCTCCACCCACTCGCCGCGTTCGTGCGGAAAGGGAGGGCTGAGCTGGACTCTCACCTCGCGGTCCGCGCCAGTGATCGTGGTCATCGGGCCCGCGCGCACACAGCGGCCGTGGTCCACAAAGACCACGTGATCACAGAGCGTTTCCAGCTCCAGGAGATTGTGGGAGGAGATCAGCACGGTTTTGCGCCCGCGCAGGGCGCCGATCACCTCGCGCAGGTGCTGCGCCTGCACCGGGTCCAGGCCCGAGGTGGGCTCATCCAGGAGGATCAACTCCGGGTTTCCCAGCAGCGCGGAGGCCACGGTCACCCGGCGGCGCATCCCGTGTGAAAGAGCACGTATCGGAATATCAGCACGATCAAAGAGCAGGACATCGCGCAAGGCCCGGTCGGTGGCCTCGGCGGCGTCGACCCGGCTCAGGCCCTGAAGGGCGCCCCAGGCCCGCAGGAGCTGGCGGGGGCTGGAGGCCAGCGGCAGCTCCGCATCCTGTGGCAGAACGCCGACCCGGCCCTGGTGGCGCTCTGGATCGAAGGGGCCCAAGCCCAGAATGTCCACCTCGCCCACATCCGGTTGGATAAAGCCCGATAGCACCGCCATGGTGGTGGTCTTTCCGGCACCGTTCGGACCCACGAAAGCGCAGATCGCCCCCGCAGGCACCTCGATGCTCATGCCGTCCAGCGCAAAGACCTTGCCGTAGCGCTTCTGGACCTTGTGCATGCTGAGCGCTGCTTTCACAGGTCTCTCCGCCGGAAAAACAGGAAGCCGATGGAAAAGTAGCCCAGGGCCAGCACGATGCAGCGGCCGGCTGCCGCGATGACTTCCCCGGCGTCCAGGCTCCACAAGGCCCCCCAGGAGGACAGCGAGATCATCATCACCCCCAGATCCGCGAGGCGACCCACCGTGTCCGGTCCCACATAGTCCATCAGCGTCCCCAGGCCAATGGGCATGGCAAGCATCAGGATCAAGGCGAGGAAGCGGGCACCGTTAGGGGACGCGGTCACCTGTGAGGCGGCCAGCCCCATCGCCACCATGGGAAAAGTGTATGCCAGAATACGAGGAGCCCGAAGCAGGAGGGAGGAGGCCAACGCCACCGGAGGCACCTGCACCATCAGGATCATCCCCATGGCCCAGGTCAGGATCAGGCCCCCCACCAACGCCAGCGTCGCAAAGCCGAGCTGCCCGATCAGCTTGCCGAGCGCGATCTGGAGCCTTCCGGTGCGGCAGGCGAGGTAGCGAATGGAGCGGGACCGCAGCTCGGTCGCAACCGTTCCCGAAGAAGAAAGCAGGGAAAGTACGGGGAGGAGCACCATGGCACCCGCAGTCGCCCACAGGGCCAGCAGCGGCTCTCGCAGCAGGGTCTGCACCTGCTCGTCGCTGTCCCGACCCACAAAAAAACGTGCCACTTCGTCCAGTTTTCCATCGGCCTGGAGCTGGGCCAGCATGGCCCCGGGCCGCTCTGTGGCCTGCACGCCCAGGGCCTCGGCCGCTCCACGCTCCATCTCCCGAAGAATCAGCACCAAAAGCACGTTGAAGGCCCCCAAGGCGCCCAGATAGGCCAGGGTTGCCATCTGCAGAAGGCGGGTGCGGGCCGCCTCTCCCGTCTCGTAGGCTGCCACCCAGAAGGTCTCGCGCCAAAAGCGGATCATGGGCGTGGAAGCTCCAGATCCCGAATGCGACTCAGGGACATCACCACATCGGAGGAGATGAAGGAGAGGGGGTCGGTGTACTCCTCGGGCAGGTCTGCGGCCACATCTGGAGGAAGTACACTGCGAACGCCGTCTTCTGCGACCACGGCTGCATCCAACACGTCCGCGCCCAGCGCCATCATGTCGCGGCGCTCCACCGTTCCGGTGGACTCAGCTCGGGCCACAAATTCGTCTACCGAGGCCTTCAGCGACGCATTCATTTTGTCATAGACTGCTTCCACCGTGGCGATCTCGGCTTCATCCAGGTCGCCCTGCTCGGACAGGGCTGCAATGGCCTGGGCCCGACGTGCATCCAAAACCGCTGCCATCTCCTTCAGCTCCTCTTCGGGCGGGAGCCGGTTTTCGGGCGCCTCGGGCTCCACTTCGCCGGGGGGAGCCTTTTCGGGCGCATCCCCGGTCTGGTCCGGACTCGCCGACTGGGGAGCGGCCCCGGTTTTGCGGGAGGGCGGAACGTCGGGACTGTGCATTCCGCCTGCTCCCAAAAGATCCCGGACAGAGGCCGCAGCATCGGAGCGGCAGTCCTTCCCACGACTGGCGTCCAGCTCGGAGCGGAGCCGCAACAGCTCGCCCCGGGGTTGCCACGCCCCCAGCAGAATGCCCACCACCATCGCCAGGACTGCGGGAAGAAATCGATGCATGGGGTCCTTCTATCAAGAAAAGCCAGAAAAGGCGCTGAGGGTCAGGCTCTCGGTCAAAGAAGCGTGTAGCGTCGAAATCCTTGAGAAAAACCCTTGACGCGTCCAGACTAACGGGTCAGAAAAGGGTCACTGAGGCGTCTATGGTTCCTGAAGCTCTGCGGCATCCTCCCGGTGGAAAACCCTGGCTGCTCTACCTGGTCCTGGCGGGCAGTGTGGCATTCAACATCGGGGTCTTAAGTCGCTATGGGTCCAGCACCCCGGAAGTGCCCGGCGTCGCTGCGCCCGCACCCGTGCAGGCCATCGGTGAAGCCACCGAGGTCTCCAATGCCCCGGTTCCTCCCGAGCTTCTCCCCCCACTTCCTACGGCTCAGGGCTCCGTTACTGCGCCGGGTAGCCTGCACTTCACCGGTGCGATCACCCGCAGCCTCTCGGACACCTTTGTCGGCGCGCCCACCAGCAGCCCGGCCGCTCTTTCCGCCGTGTTCACCCGGCTTTTCGCCTGGGATGTGGACATGCGTCGTGACCTGCACAAGGGCGACATTGTGGAGGTGCTCTTTGAGCAACCCGCTACCGGCGAGCCCGTGGTATTGGCTGCCAAGCTGCACCTTCAGCCCGGCTCCTCCGGCGAGCGGATCTTCACCGCCTACCGCTATCAGGCCCCGGGGGATGCTTATCCCTCCTATTGGGCCGCCGAAGGGCAGGAAGTTCCGCGCCGTTTGATCGACGGTCCGATGGAGAATTACGAGCAGATCACCAGCCTTCTGAAGGATCGCCCCACCCACGCTGGGATGGACTTCAAGACCAATATCGGCACGCCGGTGGTGACGCCGCGCGCCGGCGCGGTCACCCGCACCAACTGGAACCACGCCGCCAATGGAAATTGTGTGGAGGTACAGTATCAGGATGGCACGCTGGCCAAATTCCTGCACCTGAACGAAAATCTTGTACAGGCCGGCCAACGGGTCACCGCGGGCACAGTCATTGGCAAGTCGGGCAACACCGGCCACTCCACCGGCCCCCACCTGCACTACCAGTTGGAGCAGGGCGGACGGGTGGTGGATCCCATCAAGTACCACGGAACCCTGCGCCGGCAGCTCCAGCCGACGGCCATGCCCGGCTTCTCGGAGCGCGTGGTGCAGTTGGATCGGCAATTGGGCCAGCAGGTGGCGGTCAATCCCTGATTCCGTCGGCCTGTTGCTGCATGGCAGCAAAAATATTTTGCTATGCAGCAATCTGAGCCTCCCCGAAGCCATGCCCATCGGTTAGTCCTCTGCACCCTCAGGAGGACAAGATGAAGCTCAACGAGACGAAGGCGCTGGTCACCGGTGGCGCAAGTGGGATGGGAAAGGCATTTACGCTGAGTCTGGCGCGCGACGGGGCCCATGTGGCCTTTTGCGACCTGGACGCCGCGAAGATCGCCGAGGTTGAGGCGGAAGCCGCAGGGCTTCCCGGCAAGGTGGTAGGCTTTGTGGCGGATGTTTCGAAGGAAGATCAGGTCACCAAGCTGATTGGCGATGCCGCGGCGGCGCTGGGTGGCCTGAACGCGCTGGTGAACAACGCCGGTCTGTTCCGCGATGGCTTGCTGGTCAAAAAAGACAAGGACAGCGGCGAAATCAAGAAGATGTCCTTGGCAAACTGGCAGAAGGTCATCGACGTGGATCTGACGGGTCCCTTTCTTTGTACCCGCGAGTTTGCGGCCCACTGCATCGCCACCAACACCCGCTCGGCGGTGGTGATCGCCATCTCGTCGGTGTCCCGCCACGGGAACCCCGGGCAGAGCAACTATTCGGCTGCCAAGGCGGGTTTGATTGCCGACACGAAGCTGTGGTCCATGGAGCTGGCCCGCTACGGTATCCGTACCGGCGCCGTGGCCCCCGGCTTCATCCAGACTCCCATTCTGGACGGTATGAAGCCCGAAGCCTTGGCGATGATGGTCAAGGGGGTGCCGCTGGGTCGCACCGGCTTGCCCGAGGAGATCTACCTCGCCGTGAAGTTCATCATTGAATGTGACTACTTCACCGGTCGCTGCGTGGATGTGGACGGCGGCCTGAACCTGTGAGGGGCAGCCGCGCCGGCATCGGTTAGCCCTCTTCGGGGAGAGCCGATGCCGGCCGAGGTTGCAGCGCTGATCGCCGATGCCTACTACCTGCTCCGTACGGACCGTGCGGAACAGGCGGCGATGATCGCGGGCCCTCTGCTGGCCGAAGCGCCAGAGGATCCCGCCCGCCACCGTCTCTTTGTGACGGTGCATGTCGCGCTGCTCGAGCGCGGGCTGTTGCTTCAGAGCTACCGCGCGTGGCTGGCCGAGGCTCCGGAGGAGCCGCTACGCCGCTTGAGTCTGGCTTTTGTGGTGGCCACCGATCGGCCCGTGGGGATGGGCACCGAGGACTGGTGCCCGGAGCTGGCGCGTCTGAGCCTGCCGATGCCCGCGGAGCCGGCGCTGCGCTACTGGAACCTGCGCGTGCGTCGCGAAGCGATCCTGGCGGGTTGCCCGGGAGATGCCAGTACAGAGCTGGCTGAGATTCTGAGTCTTGCGCCGCAATGGGCGGAAGCGGCGCCCTATGCGGCGCTGCTGCGCGTGCAGCGCGAGCCCGTGGATTCTGAGCTTGCATCCTCCCTTGCACAGACCTGGCGGCAGCAGCCTTGGCGCTTGGAGAGTGCGGGGCCTCTGTGGGCCAGCACCGCCCGGGGTGATGCGCTGGAGCAGGCCCGGAAAGAGGCATTGGATGCGGCAGAGCGGGCGGTGCTGAGCTCCCGACGTGCCGACGTCGACGCGGCACGGATCGCGGCTGTGGCAGCGGGAGAGGAGGGGCTGGCGGAGCGCCTGGGCCGGCACCTCCTCCTCCTTGACCCCACCGGTCCCGAGCCCCAGTGGGGGCCCTTCCGGGAAAAGCTGGACAGCATCGAGCAGGTTCCGCAGGGAAACCGGCAGCTTTTGCTGCTGGAGTCGCTGCGGGCAACAGTCCCGGCGACGGGGGTTCAAGCCGCACGCTGGCACGCCATGCGCGGAAACAGCCTTGCTTCGCTGGGGCGAATGGAGGAGGCGTGGCGCAGCTATTCACGCGCTTTCGAGCTCGCGCCGAAGGTCTATGGAACACTGTGGCTACAGGTGGCGGCACAAGCGGGCTACCAGCCTCGGAAGGCGCTCCGGTATCTGGGCCGGCTTCTGGACCAGCCACCCGATCTTCCCCTGGTTCTCGGCGACGATCAGCGGGAGCTGGGTCTGGCAGCGCGGGCAGCGCTGTATCGGCTGCAGGGGGAGCTCTACCTTCGTCTGGCGTTGCCGCTGGAGGCCGCTGACTCCTGGCGTTTATCCTTATTGATGCGGGAAGACAGCAGCACTCATTTGAAGCTGGGCATGCTGCTGTCCAAGCAACCGGGGCAGGAGGAGGAGGCGCTGGCTGAGCTGCTCCGCGGGCTGGCCTTTGCTGCGCCGGGCGCTTGGACCCGGGAAAAGGCCACTGCGCTGGAGCTTTGGAAGCGGGGACGCTGGTGGGATCCGCAGGGAATGCCCGCATTGGTGGAGGGGCTGGCTCGGCTGCAGGCCCAACCCTCCCCACCGTCGAAGGGGGAAGAGGCCGCGAGCTTCCCCGATCTGAGCTTTCGCATTGCGGGCGTCGAACGGCGAATTTCCGACTATCCGGGTCCGATGGTGGTGGATGTTTGGGCCTCCTGGTGCCGGCCCTGCATCGTGGGCCTCCCGCGCTTGGAGGAGCTGGCCCGCGCCTTTCCTCATGTGACCGTTTTGGCACTGTCGGTGGACGAACAGGAGGCGACTCTCCTCCATTTTTTCTCCACGCGGCCCACTCCCGCCTTCACGTTGGGGTGGGCGGGCGTGGGGGCGATGCAGCGTCTCGGCATCTCCACCATTCCCACCACCTACGTTTTGGACGCCCAGCATCGGGTGGTAACGCGCATTCAAAGTGGGGAAGAGTCTCCCGATCTTGAGCGGCTTCTTTTGCGCCTCTGACGGATCTTCGTCGCAGGAACGCGTGGCTGAGCTGGTGTTCAGGTGGCCACACATGGTTGCTTCACCGTGGTGAGCTCCTGCGGGTCAAATGCACCCTTCCTGGTGACGGTATAGCCGCCCATACAGTAGTTCGGGGTACCGGGTTTCGTTCAGGTCCGGGGCGTGTCATCGAGCGTTTGGCCGGGGGCTGTGTACGAGACCATGCGCCCTGATCGCGATGAGAAACCATAGAATAACCCGAGAAATGCCCCGCAGCAGAGGGCTGGAACACCAACAGGACCTTCGGCTGGACGAAGCGCCTCGGCCTTCAAAGGTCAGAAGGGTGCGTTGAAAGGCAAGCGCTGTGGCGTGGTGGCGGGGGAAGAAATGCCGCGTAGCCGCGTACAAGCTCAAGAGAAGGGGCTCCGCTCTTGACAGCGGCGGCAAGATCGGTGACAATACCATTCGCCGATATTGCTGCGAGGTCGCAGCCGGCAGCCGGGGGGCAACCTCCGGGGTCACCGCAAGGCCTTCTTCGGAAGGTATAAAGAGGAGTCGCCAATGTCTTTCATCCGTTCTCTCGCCCTCATCATCGCTGCCGTTGCCGTTTCCACCCAGGTTGTCGCTTGCACCGGCGCCAAGGATTCTGCAGCCGAGTGATCTCGGTCCCTTCCTCGGAAGGGAAACAAAAAACCCCCGGATTCTTCTGGGGGTTTTTCTTTTTTCCGTGTAGTAGCGTCCGGCAGTTCCGCGGCCAATGCGTGGTGCATGTACCACCGCTCACCCTTCAAAGAAGGAGAGCGGAAACCAGCAACAGAGCTGAAAAATATCAGCGTCGGCTGCGGACTCTCACCGGTACAGGGACCGGCACGGGTGGGTTCAGCAACACGTCCAGCAGGGCAGCGAGGCGCTGCCGAAAGTCTTCAGAAGGGGGGGGCGCTTTGCGCTCTGGTGCCTTTTCGCTCATCCGACCTCCGTCAAGGTACCGTGAGATCACTATAGCCGCGAAAACGGCAACGGCGAGGGGTGCCTGAAGCAATATCTTTTCTCAGCGTCGGTTACATCCTGCCCATGCCCCGTCGTCCCCCTATCGGCCTGCTGCTGTCCCTGGCGATCTACCTGGGATTGGCGGTCTCCACACTGAAAGAGGTGGGTATTGTGGGGGAGGTAGCGATCGCAGGCCGGCTGACCGAGCCGCCCCGGGTGGAGCTGGAGCCTGCGGACAGCGGCGAGCGGACTTGGGGCCCTCTGGTAGCGCGGCGTACCCGTCCGACCGAAAGCTTGGAAGTCGGAGGATTTTCCCTCCCACTCAGCGTGAACTCCTACACCGGTGGGCTCTCGGACTGGCCGGTGCGGGCCGCGGTGGCGCTGTTTGGGGGAGCGGCGGCCGTGCCCACCACGGTGGGCTTGGGAGCGCTGCTGATGGTCCTAGCGCACCGGTTTCTCCGCTTTCATGGGAGTGATGCTGCGCCCACCGGAGCTGCGGCTCTGCTGGCGACGGACTGGGCTTTTCTCTACTACCGTAAGGCGCTGGGTGGGACAGAAGTGTTGCTTCAAGCGTCATTTTTGTTGGTCCTGTGGGCGCTTTGGAGTCGCCGCTGGAAGGGGGGACGTCATGGAACCGTGGCCATCGCGCTGGGGGTCGGCTTGGGGCTACAGGCAAAGTTGACCTTCGTGGCGACCTTGTTGGCTTTGGGGGCCGGCGTGCTGTTGAGCCGCTGGGATCGGCAGGCGCTGCGCCCGCCAGAGCCCATCCATCGGGTGTGGCTGTTTCTCCTGCCGCTCCTCTGCGTTGCTCCACTCTTAATCTCCTTTGTTCACCATCTTTTTCTGGATGTGCCCCCGCTGCGCTCACATGATTCGGCGGGGCTTCAGGTACAGCGCCTGTGGTCGGGGCTCTCCGGTGCTACTCAGGATCGCGAAAGCCTGAACAACGTTGTCTATTTTTTCGGTAATCCACTTGCATTTTTTGGTGCTGCCTATGGGGCGGAGGCTCAGCCGCCACTGTCGGTGCTGCGGCTCTGCAGCTTCGTCGCCGTTCTGGTCGGAGGGTGCTTGGCATGGCTACGGCCGCAGCAGAGCCCGGCAGACGCGCTGTTGCGGTTTCTCGTCATGTTCCTTCCAATTCAGCTAGGCATTTTGCTGCTTCTGAATCGGGATATGCACCATCTGGGTCAAATGAGCGTGGGCCTGGCACTGCTGGGAGGGCTGGGGGCTGACCGCCTGGCCGCATACTTTGTGCCGCGGGGTTTGGTGCGGCGTATCTTGGCGATATTCCTACTTTTACCGGCAATGGTCGCTGGAGTGGGGCAACTATGGCGCAGCGACGCGGTGCTGGCGACCATCCCCGTGCCCACCTTTACGCAGAGTGGTCAGGAGAAGCTGCGCGAGATGTTGGAGCGTGCAAGCATCCGACGGCTCTACGTTGCCGACTACGAAAGCTATGGAGCGCTGGAGCTTTTGCTTCCGGGCCTGCCCATCACCCAGCTCTGGCCGGCGGTGGCCGGTGGCCGGCGTGGGCAGGCGATCCTGCAGCAGGCCCGCGGAGCGCACATGCTGGTTCTACGGGCCAGTGCGCCGATGATCTACAACTGGAATCCTTCGCCGGCGGTCATGGAAAAAGAGGCCCGCTCCGCCGGAGTTACGGTGGAGCGGGTGGACAGCCTTCGCTGTGGTGACCAGGAATGTGCGTGGCTGTGGAAGGTGGCGCCTTAGAATCGTGCGCGAAGCATGATGTTGAAACCAAGCTCATTCCGCCAGTTTGCGGGAGCCTGAATGTTCTTGCCTACGGACCCGTCTTCCTGAACGAAGGTGGACTTGTTGTTGTCCAGCGTGTAGAGTACCTCTCCGATGCCGACCATGCTCTTGGAGATATCCCACTGAAGGCCCACAACTCCCGAGAGTAGCGCCGCCGCGGGAAAGCCATCGGGCACGTTGGACTTGTCGCGCTCGCTGTACTGCACGAAGGTACCGGTAGAGGTTTTGTAGGTGGCCGGAATCATGTAGCCGACGCCCACCGATGGCGTGAGGTGGGCCTTTTCAAACCAATGCGACGCAGAGGCACGGACATACTGCTGCGGCGTGGTCTCGATCTTCGGGCTGATGCCATACCCGGAGGTGATGCCGGGCACGTTGAAGAGGATGTAGGGAAGGTCCTTAAAGACCAGATCGAGGCCGATCTCGGTGGTCCCAAAGATCGCCAGGGCCTGCACGTCACCCGCCACCGCAGTCTCAACAAGGGTGGAGTCAATATTCTCAGGGTCGATCAGGTTGTGGGCAAGGACGTTGACTTCTCCCTGGATCAGCAGCCCAAAACCTTCTACCTTACGATGGGAGATGTACGATTCGCGCACAAATTCCGGGGCGTTTCGATACAGTTTCAGCTCGCTGCTGCTTACAAAGTCGATTTTGTCCGTGGTCCGGAAGGAGACCTGCGCACAGCCCCCGGTTGCGATGATGGGTGCGTTGTACAGAACGGATGTAGTGTCCGCTACATTTGTCAACTGTCCCTGTTGGAACCAGCCTGCTCCGGCATCCACACGGAAAAGCTTCGCGACTTCAACACCGCCGCCGGCCAGCGCTGCCCAGTAGGCCTGATTGCGGGTAATCCCAGTGGTCGGGTCGGTGTAGTCGCCCACGGCGGTCTTCACACCCACAAAAGCGGAGTGCGGACCGTTCTGGTACTGGATGCGCGCTCCGGGGGCTGCGGAGGGGTCGAATGCGTAGATGTCGCGACCGCCCCAGGTCAGGTCGTAGGAATAGCCCAGTCGGAAGCGGTTGGCGTCAACTGCGTAGCCGGTGAGCGACAAGGTATGATCGTTGCGGCCGCCGAATTTGCGGGCAACACGAACGTAGCTGCCATCGTCAGCCACTTTGACACCCGGTTCAGTATTGTCCGGGTTCAAATATGGTTGCATCCTAAGAACGAAGGCGGCCTCGGTCAGCCAGCGTGGGTCAAAACCCTCATCCCGGCGGTAGACCACCAGGTGTGTGCTCGAGATGTCGTCCGTAAAACGATTCTCATAGTTCTCGAAGAAGGTATTGTTTCCCCGCATTACAAAATTGGGGGAGGGGCTGTAGGCCTCGGGACCGGCGAGGATGTTGTCCTCCTCCAGAGAGGTGGTCACCCAGGTATCGAGGAAGTCCCCGGCAAATGCGGGAAGGGCAAGGAGAAAAATCATCGGTCACCGGGCTAGAGGGAGAGGTCGGCCGAATTGACGATCACTACCACGGGATCTCCGTAGATCTCTTTCATCATTCCGTAGAGAGTGATGGCTTTTCCGGCGTTGGCCACCGGATCGAAGTCAGGTGCAGAGGTCTTGGAGATGATCAGCAACGTGCAGCTTCCGACCTGCACGGGCCACTCATCGTAATTGTAGTACTTGTCGGCCAAGTCGGGGTCGCTGGTGAAGTCGGCGGGGATGGTGCCCTGCACCTTGACCCGGGCGGACTCCAGGGACTCGACCGTTTCGGGGGCACAGCCGCCTTGCTCGGTGATCTCCACCGGATCCGGCACCGTGTAGCTTTCTCCTTCCGCCACGGTGATTGTGGGGAAAGAGAGCTGGGTGGTGGCAAGATATTCCTGGTTATTGCCGGTCAGCAGTGTGAGCCGGGCGCCCGGCTGAAGTGCTTCATCTGGACGGCCAAAGGTATAGATATAAAGGTTGTTATAGCTGCCCGGGGCGTCGTCGATATCGGTGGCCCAAAAGCCCGCCGTCTCGCGCGCCACCACGATCACCCGTCGGTCGGCAACACGCAGCTCGGCGAACTCTTTGTCCAGGTTGTTCGTCTCGGTATCGGTTGTGCGCTGCATCTCTGCCAGGGTCGGCAGGTTGAACCAGAGGGTGGGGGTCAGGCCCACCGCATGGCTGGCGGTCCGCCCGCTGGTCACATCCTCGTCCCCCGCGTCGGCCAGCCAGATCCGGGTGGGACCGAAGGCGCTCTTGATGCGGATACTGCCGCTCCAAACACCATCCTTTACCGAAACCACTGCGTCTTGGTCCAGTTTTCCCGGGCGCACCTTCAGCGAGAGATCGCCATTCATGGGATAGGGTTGGCCGTTGACATCCAGGGCTTGTACGGTCACATCCACGGTGGTGCCCGAAGCCGTGAAGGGCAGGGGGGCTTCAGCCGAGCCGGTGGCAACCCCGGCACCCAGCTCCACCTTCAGAAAGGAGGGCTCTACCCGCTCTGGGGTCAACGCACCGGTACACGCGAGGAGGAGGAGCATCAGAACACCGGGTTGATGCGGCCATCTTCCACGCAGATGCCGGCATCGGCCTGGGGGAGGCTGCGGTAGCGGGTAATCGCTTCTTTGACGACATCACGGATGGATACACCAGTATCCACCTGGGTTGTATTGCGCTCCAGCACTTCGAAGCCGGAGCCGCCATGGGCGATGTAGTTGTTGGTGGCCAGCTCATATGTGCCGTCCAAGTCGAGCGGCGTTCCGTTGATTACGATGTCCTTGGCCACCTGGTTGCGGCAGTCCATCGTGAAGGCGATCCCCGCCACCTGAGCCTGGCTGCTGCAGCCACGCTCGGACGAACGGTAGGCCACATAGTCAAGCAATTCCTGCACCTCCCGTCCGGAAAGGAACATGGTGGTGATGGTATTGTCGAAGGGCATTGCGTTGTACAATGCGTCCAGGGTGATGTTGCCCACGGGGATGTCTGACCGGATACCCAGGGTATTTGTCAGGGCGATCTCGGTCTCCACACCTGGATATGCCCGCATTGCTTCGGCAGTAAAATTGCCCAACATCGAGTCGCCTCCGGCCAACCCGTAGCGGGTCAGCGCGGTCTCGGCGTAGCCCAGAACCTGGTCCAGGTTGTAGTCGTAGTCCAGTTGTTCCTGGTACTCCCGCATGATCTCGAACACGCCCGGGTCGGCTGGCACCGTCCGGTCTACGGGGAAGAGCGTGTAGTCATGGGAGAGGATTTGGCCATCCTGCACCACCAGATCCAGCCGTCCCACGAACTTGGCAAAGGCGCCGGAATGGCAGACCACCACCCGCTTGCCAGTCTCTTCGTTGGTGACCACCAACGGCGGATCGATGGCGACGTGGTGGTGCCCCCCCATGATCAGGTCAATCTCGGAGAATTGACGGGCCATTTCGATATCGTCGTCCAGCCCCATGTGGGAGATCACGACCACCAGGTCAGCACCGTGCGCTTTCAGGATTGAGGCTTCCCGAGGAATCACCTCGCCAATTTCCATCACCTTGACGCCCATGGAGTTGGACTCATCGTAGATGGAGTTCAACGAGGACAGGTTCCCGAGCCCGATAAAACCTACACGAAGGCCATCCAGGTCGAACATCGCGGTGGGGAAGACCACCCGCTCCAGCTCCGAGACGTAGGGCAGGTCCGCGTCCTCAAAGTCATAGTTGGCTGCCAACACCGAAAAAGATGCCCACGTGTCGATCTGCTGCGCCAAATTCCAGGCGCCCTTGTCGAACTCGTGGTTGGCCAGCACCGCCACATCCAGACCGGCCTCCGAGAGCGCACGAAACTCCGCTTCGCCATCAAACTCGTTGAACACCACGGCGCCCTGGAAGGAATCACCGGTGTCTACATGGACAATTCGACCGGCGGTCGCCCGTTGTTCTTTCAGAATGGTCGCAATCTGGGCGATCCCTCCATAGGGCCCGTAGTCGTCCTCCAGTCCGAGCTGATTGTCTGTGAAGGAAGGGGCGAAGTTGTAGGGGAAAAGCCGCGAGTGGATGTCCGCCGTGTGCAGCAGCGAAAGCTGTACAGCATGTCCGGCGATGTCCGGAGCATTTCCGTCCACGGCCACAGGCACGCATGCCGCCAGCGGAAGGAGGAGAAGGAGTACACGCAGACCTGAGGTGGACATCAAAAGCGACTCCTTGGCCCGGGCGGCCCCTATACGACGGACGCGATGGCGGCAAGCCCGGTGGCCGAATCCGTCGCGGATGTGGCATGGCAACCGATTCGAAGGGAATTGACGGAGGGGTGGTGCGGGCTTGGGCACGGCGGGGTAAACAAGGCGGCGACCGGGGCCACCTTGACATCGGCCCCGTTCCGGTATCTGATGGAACCCCTTTTCCACCCCCGAGGTTTCAGGTGTTGCTCCTCCCCGCACTGATCAGCAGCTTCGCTCCCGCAGAAGCTGCGGGGTTTGAAGTCAAGACCATGCGCGCGCCCCTCTCTGCCTCGGAGGTGGAGCGCTCGCTGATTATTGGCCGTGGCTGGCTTGAGTTCGGCCTCGGTGCCGACGTCAAGTTTGCCAATGGCTACTGGGACGAGAACGGAAAAGCCCGGGAATTTGAGGGTGCCCGGTGGTTGTACACCACTGAGCGCATCGGTATTCGTTACGGCATCACCCGCCGGTCCGAGTTTTACTGGCAGATCCCGTTCCACTACGTGCAATTGACCAACGAAAAACTGGGAACCAACACCAGTGACTTCGGATTAGGCGATATGCACTTCGGCTATCGGTTTGAGTGGTTCCGAAAGGATGCGCCGCTCACCTCGGTGGTCACAGAAGTGGAGTTCAAAGTCCCTTCGGGGTCGGAAGCTCCCGCCTCCTACATCGGCGGACCGAATACGGTGGAATCCATCGTGCTGTCCACCGGTCAGCCCGATCTCTACATCGGCCTGAAGGCCAAACAGCAGATCGGTCCGGTTGCGATCAGCGGCGGCGCCACCTACATCCACCGCTTCTCGGCGGTCACCCAATTCACCGTCGAAGTGGAGGAGTACCAGTTTGCCGGTCGCTTCCGCCCCGGCGACGAGGTGCGGGTGAACTTGGAACCCATGGTGCAGCTCGGTCCGGTTGCTATCGGCGCCGAGGGCGTGTTCGGCTACCGCCTGAATGCGGCGATGGGAACCACATCCAAAGGCATCATTCCCGACGCCAACCTGGATCCCATCGTCGGCACCAACGGCTGGTATCTGGATGTCAACCCGGGAGTCGTCGCACACATCACGCGCGGCTTTGACGTGGAGTTGGGGGCAAGTATCCCCATTCGCGGCGAAGACCTCGCCTTCTGGCCGCTGGAGGAAATTTCTCCCACCCGCGGCATCACCGGCTCCGCCACCCTCGAGCTTCGGTACTGATCATGGAGAGCGCCAAGATGCTGCGTTCCCGTTCCGTTGTTGCCACACTCGCCCTGACCGGAGCTCTCTGGTCGGGTGCTGCTGAGGCCAAGAACGTCTTCCTCTACAACCACCCGGATCTGGACTGGTACTCGATTGAAACCGAGCACTTTGTTGTTCACTATCCCCAAAGTCGGAAGGCGGACAGCCCGCACTATGTGAGTGCGGAGTGGACTGCGAAGAAATCGGCGAAAATTGCGGAAGAAATGTATCCGCGTATGTCCGCCGAGTTCAACTATTACATCAAAGAGAAGATCCACATCGTCATTGTGGACCAGGGTGATGAGCTCACGGGCTTCACCGTGCCGCAGTGGGATTGGATCGAGATCTCGGCCAACCCCGGCGTGGACTTCTATCGTCAGCGCGGGCGCATGGACTGGCCGCCGGACGTGCTCGTGCATGAGTATGCCCACGTCGTTTCGCTCAAGGCCCAGGCCAGCAACGCTGAAGGGTCCTTCGGAACCTTGATTGGTGGCTTGTACCAGGACGGCATCTCCAATACCGCTACGGGCGCAGAGCTCCTTATTGGGGAGACCGATCCGCAGTTCTGGGTGGAAGGTGGCGCCGAGTACTGGTCCGACAACGCGGGCTACAACTGGTGGACCCCCAGTCGTGACATGCACATCCGCACCACGGTGCTTTCCAACCGCATTCTGAATTATACGGAATGGCAGACCCAGGTTCAGCAGACCGACTGGGGCGACGGCGAGCGGTGGTATCAAGAAGGCTACAGCTTCGGGCTCTATCTGCGGCAGCGTTTTGGAGCGGACACCTACGCCAAGTTCGGGTTGCGGCAGGCCAAGGCCTGGCAATTCAATTGGTTGCACGGTGTAGAGGAAGTCACCGGCGTCAAGGCCGAAGATCTGTACAACGACTGGGTGGCATACGTCACCGATAAGTACAACAAGCAGTATGAAGCGGTGAAGGCAGAGGGTGAAGTCAACGGGCGTGAAATGCTGATGTCACGCCCAGATTGGGAGTACGCTGACCCTGCCGGTCGCGACAAGTGGTTGGACCCTCGGCGTACCCGCAAGGGCATCACGGGCGACGACATGGCGCGCATGGACCGGGAGCGGGCGCAGGATCGCACCGGTACCTGGTCTATGGGGAGTCGCTATTCGGACGACGGCCGTTGGTATGGCTCAAACATGCGCGGCGTTGTGAGTTTGAGGCAGGTACCTGAAGAAGCGTGGCCTGCTTTCTCTGGGACAAACCAAGGGGATCTCGGAAACACGGTTCAGGACGCCTACAACGCGTTCGGGGTTCCCAACATCTTTATGGCCGCTTGGGACTTTGTGCCTCAGCAGGATGCCGTGGTGATCGTGGGTTCCGAGAGCTACGCTACCGCCCTTACTGAAAAGGGGGCGTTCACCCGTCATACCGGGATCGGCTTTGAGGCCGACGGTTACGACTGGAACGAGCTGTGGGTCGTTCCCATCCCACAGGAAGAAGAGAAGGATAAGAACCTGAAATTCCGAGGTGTCAAACACAAACCTCGTGAAGCATATCACGGTGCCCGCCCAATCCCGAATACCAAGCGTGCCTCCGAGCCTTCGGTCAGTCCGGACGGAAAGAAGGTAGCGTATTTGGAGTATGGTGACGGAACATTGAATGTGGTGACCATCAATCTGGACGGCACAGAAAAGAAGCACCTCACCAACTTCGACGACGGCACCTGGATGCAGCGTTTGGACTGGTCTCCGGACGGTAGCAAGCTGGTTGTTGCTATCTTCCGTAACTTCCAGCAGGATCTCTACCTGATGGATGCCAGCACCGGCGAGGTTCAGGCGCTCATGTGGGACGCCTGGGAGGACATGGATCCGCACTGGGCCAAGGACGGAAAGATCTACTTTTCCTCTGACCGTAGCGGCATCTTCAATGTGTATCGCTACGACCTGGAAAACAAGAAAATCGAGCAGATCACCAACGTGATCGGCGGCGCACACGCCCCCTCGGTGACCCCCGAAGGGAACCTGCTGTTCAACAACTACACGGCCTTCGGCTGGAAGAACTACGGCGTATCCCGCGGCGACTTCCTCCTCAAGGACGTCACCTCCGCCTTCAACATGACGGTCGACCCGGCCGTGGTGAAGCAGTCCTGGGAGTTCCGCGAGGATCTCTCGGCCTTCAAGCCGGAGAAATACAAGGGCGACATCTTCTCCCCCAACGGCATTCCCATCATCCGGATGAGCAATGACTCGCTGGATGACGTGTCGGTACAGGCCGGTGCACAGGTCTTCGTCTCTGACTATACCGAGGATCACTCCGTCTTCTTCTACGGAATGGCGGGTTCGGATATGCTCTTCGCGGGTGGCTACACCTACGCGGGCTGGTATCCCACCTTCAATATCTTCGGGTACCACGGAGAGAACAAGATCAACGGCGGCTATCTGCTGGATGACGACGGCAACCCTGACACCACCGCGGATCAGGCCAACTTCCAGATTCGCAACCAGCAATACGTGAACGTCGGCTCTCTGGATGTCAGCTATCCTTGGAACGACCGCTTCAATACCAGTATTTACTGGTCCGGTTTGGAGTATGGGTTCAAGGGCGGGTCGGACTCGCGCTACCAGCGCTATATGGTCAACACCGAGGCGGGGCTGCGGGTGAACTTCACCAACATCGCCTTTGCCTCCCGTTCTTCCAACCCGCGTGGTGGTCGCAACGTCGATCTGGCCTTGGCCCACGGCTTCACAGACATTGTGTACGAGCCCTACGGCGGTCACTCGGTGGACGATGGGCAGCTGCTGGACAACTACCACTACAACAAGATCGAAGCCCGGTGGACCGAACAGATCCCGATGCCCCAATGGGACTGGCTGCCCCAGTTTCTCAAGGCTGCCGGGGATCGCCGCCACACCATCCAGTTGGACTTCTACGGCGGTGCGGTGGACCGGAACGTGGACTCCAACGACGAATTTCGTGGTGGTGGCCAGCATCCCTACTACCAAGGGTCCGACTCGTTGCGTCCGAACACGCTGTTCGCCGGCTACCCCTTCTACAGCCTCTCCGGCGAAACGATGGGCATCCTCAGCGTTGCCTACCGCTTCCCCATCCGGCGTCAGTTGAACCGGAAGATCGGTCCGTTCTTCTTCTACGACCTCACCGCGCAGGTCATGGGAACGGCTGGAAACTTCTGGTCCTACCGGGCTCCCGAGGACGAGTCGGACTACTACCGGAACGCCTTCGGAGACCGGGTCGCCTACCGCGAGCAGGACGTGCGCCGCGAGATTCCCTTTATGGACTATGCCTATAAGAACGGCAACTCCATGCTGTACGATGCCGGGGCCGAGCTTCGGGTCGGCGCGGCGATCTTCAACAACTTCTCCTGGGACAGCTTCTTCCGCGTGGCCTATGGCTTCAACCGGATTCGTGGCTACGGCGACGTGAACGGCGACGACATCCAGGACACCACGGACAATGCGATTGGGGACGAACTCTCCAATGAGACGGAGGCACCCGGCTTCCGCTTCTACATCGGCCTCGGAACGGGGTGGTGAGGTGAATATGCGTAAACCTACCTTGATCCTCCTGCTGCTTGCAGCCTGTATTCCAGACTACAAAGATGCCGACGTGAAGTTGGTCGGTGTGGGCTACAACCCCGACGAGATCGGCCCCTCTCCCACCCCGTATGGGGGCGTGGTGGAGTACAGCCTGATCAACTTTTCCGGGGCTGGACTCTCCCTGGCCATGATGCAGTTGGGTTCGCTGGGTGAAATCAGTGAGGCAAACTTTGGGAGCAAAGCCCCCTACCGGGCGGTGTACGGCTTCTCCTATATGTTTGACTCGCAGCTCACAGCTGCAGACAGCCTCGGGGGCGTCACCTCGGTTCCTCCGGACGTGGAAGAGACCTGCTACACCACCTTTGAAGCCACCGGCCCGATCGGCTCCTTCACCACCGTGGATGTCGGCAGCTACCTTCAGTTCCGCACCTCGGACGGGAACGGGTTGTTTCAGGTGGGGCGCCTGCCCGGGGACTACCCCGCGAACGCACAGGATGCGTTCATCTACTACTTCGGCTTCGACTGGTGGCAGTCTGCGCCGTATCCGGTGGACGACGGGTCTGAGGACTATAAGGCGTTGCGCCCTGCCAACTTCCCCTTGGGTCAGGCCGTGGAATTCGGATTCCCCGGGGGTATGGCGCCGAAGTATGCGCCGGTATCTTCCCTGCCCCAGCCTTCCAGTGCGGTGGGCAACACCGTGTTCACTCTACCTCATGACCTGGGGCCAGTGATGTTGGAATGGGAAGGAGTGCGCATCGATGCAAAGGGTCAGGAAGATCCTGCCTTCCCCGCAGGAACTCAGCGCACCTGCCTGTCCTACGCGGGGCCCGCACAGGTACCCGAGACCGCGGAGGCCTGCGAGGGTTCCGGCGAAGGACTGGGAGCGGGAGACCCTCAGATGTATACCGGGCCTTGGGATGCAGACGGAGGTACGGTCACCTTCCGGTGGACGCCAGGAACGCAGAATCCCAACGAAATTGTGTCGTTGGCCGTTCGCTTCCTGGGCCCGGTGGACCGCAAGGACTCCGGGGTGCTTGTGCGGGACGCGAAAACCCCCTGCGAGGATGGCGAGTGGGTCTTCGACCGCAGCCTCCAGGAGGATCCCGAGGATCTTTCCGAAAGTGCGCCTCTGAACGCGGCACTTCGCGGCGACCCTGCCCACAACCTGGCCGAGGTAACCTGCCGACTCAAGGACGACGGCGAGTACACCCTGTCGATGAACACGGTGCAGGAGGCATTCACCTATGCCCAGCGCTACGGAGCCGAAGGCTCGGTGTTCTACCTCGCACGTTCTACCGAAGCTGACGTGGAGATTCCTCCGGTCATGAATGCTTACGAGCAGAAGCTGGACGTCAGCCCCATCAAGCTCACCAGCCGGGTGATCGATATCGGTCGCTTCTGGTACGAGGAGGGACAGTAATGTCGCGCGCATCCATTTTGGCGTTTCTGGTACTGGCCGGGTGTCCCCCTTTCAGCACCGTGGAGCCCTACTATAGCGGCAAGGGCGGCCCGAACGTCACCGCCATCAGCCCACCGTCCGAGGTGGGGAACGTGGGTGGAGGGACCGCCACCATCGTTGGGTCCGGCTTCGGCGAAGACCTCTCGCAGGTGATGGTACAATTTGGTAGCACAAATGCCAAGATCCTCAGCGTTACCGATGGCGCGATCACGGTTGAGGTACCGCAGGGGACCATGAGTGCTGGGCCGGTGACCGTTACTGTGGCGACTCCCAAGGGCTACCAGCGCGTAGACGACGGCTATTCCTACGATGTAGGTTCCACCTATGTGAACCAGCGGGCGTATGTGCAGGTCAACAATTTCGCGAACGCGGGCGCCGCTCCCTACTTTGGGAGCGCGGGCACCAACGGTGATGCCGAGGCCTTCGGCTTTGGGATTGGTCGGTACCACACTCCCTCGTCCGGATTTTGGGGAGTTGTGGACTACGGTGCGCAGGAGTGGAAGATAGAGCAGCCCGCCATGTCCAAGTTCGCCTTTGGCGTGGACGACCTTCACGAAGAGATTGGGCCCCTGAGTCTGGTAAACCCTACCTTCGAGGAGGAGAGTTTTGCCTACTGCGTAGATTTCAGCCGGGACACCCCTCGGACCACAGTGGCCGACGACGGGATCTGTGCTGCCGAGACCTACACCTATGACGCGGCGGTGATGGATTTCTGTACCTACAACGACTCCGTTGGGGTGCCGACCTACACCTACGAAGCGGATTGGCCCATCACCAAGGACTTCTTCTCGGTTCGCGGGGCATCCTCGGAGATTCGCGTAGAAGCACCGGAGATTGGAATCCCGGGAACGCTGGTCACCCTGCCGGAACCGGTGGTATTCACGGCAGATCTTGGCTTTCTCGACGGGGAGAGCTGGGCCTCGTCCAGCTTCACGGACTGTGCGGAAGGGGCCAACAGCTTCGTGTTTCGCTGGACCCCCAGCGACGTGACCTATGCCCCGGTGGACAGCACCTGTGTGGAGGGTGCAGGTGCGGGAGCATGCGCGCCTGGCACTATCCGTGCCGTTCAAACCTACGTGCAGATCACCTTTGAAGTGGTGCCCTACGGATGGTTCGGCATCAACTCTCCTGTGAAGCGGGCGATCATCACCGTTCCAGACGACTTCAACGGCACCCGGGATGGTTCCGTGGTGGAGGTGCCCAAGGAGATCATCCGGCAGCTCCCCACCGTGGCCGCGCCGCCTGGCGGGATGTCCATCAGCGCACTCAACCCCGAGATTGCCTATGGCTACATGTTTGTCTCCGCGCTGCGTGTGACCGACTACGCCATCTACTCGCCGGAGAAATTCGACGGGGGCGGTAAGAACGGCGGCCTGGGAGGCGATCTGGTCTTCTCCTACGTGACAGGCGACGTGGGAATTTTCCCATGGACCAACCCAGAAGATTCCTGTCTCTGAGAAAATCTTCAGCGGGTTGGTTGACGCCTGGGGGGCTTGAGGGTAATTGGTTGGGGCTGGCGGCGAACCACAAAACTTGGTGGTACGCTGCTCGCTGTCCCTTCATTCGATAGAAACTTCGGCATCGAAGAAAAAATCGAAAAGAAGTTGACGGACGAAACCCGCGCGGATAAGAGGGTGGGGCTTCGGAGCGGTAACGAATCCGAAGGAAACTCTGGTCTTTGAAAAATTGGTAGCAGTAGACGTTCAATGCCTAAGATAGGATAGACGTTCACAGATTGCTTCGGCGGTCTATGGACAAATCCGATAGGGAACGCAGTAGGCTGTGTAGCTTC
>JBEIQS010000124.1:0-17851 GCA_040376425.1 Alphaproteobacteria bacterium
ATCGAAACTCCTTGGGAGGCCTGTTCTTCCGTACGGATGGCAACGGCCCTTCTTCAGCAGCCAGATATTTCGTGACCGGCCGACGGCATAGAAAATTTCATCAAGAATTCGTCATGGTCTGCGGTTTTGACCGGGATTGCTGCAATGCAGTGAAGGTCGTGGTATCATTCCTAGCGCGCACCTTCGAATCATGGCCAAAGGGAGCTTTGAATGACCACGATGCTGAACCTCGACTCATCGCTGCCAACGCGGGAATTGCTGCGCATCTTGCGCGTCCCCCCGTCCGGAAACAACGCGATGCCAGAGAGCTATCAGTGGCAGGTTTATATCGAGCTACGCCGGAGAGGCGAGAACTCGGTCGGCGCTACATTTATTCAATCGGTCAAGGCGCTGCACCGCCGCCGGGCCTTGGGCGCGCCGGACCTTCCCGTGGCGGACGGAGCCCCTGACGAACATCGGCTCTCCGAAGACCCCTATGTGGGCGAGCTGTGGCGCTCCTACAAGCGCTGCCTCTCCGCCAACCGCACCGGGCCGGCCGCTCAGATTCTGCGGGAGCTGGAGCAGCAGGTCGGTTGACGGCTCCCCCTCTCCGCGGGTAGCCATAGGCGGCACGGAGTGGGGATGCACTGGGAGCGGGTAGGCTGGACGCTGGGCGAGGTACTGCGAAAAGTAGCGCAGGAACACCCGCACCGCGTAGCGATGATTGGCTTTGACCGCCAATGGACATGGTCCGAGCTGGACGAGGCGGTAGATGCGCTGGCCTGCCAATGGGAGGCTGCGGGGCTGCGCCCGGGCCAGGCGGTGGCCTTCCTCATGGCAAAGCGGCCGGAGGTGGTGATCGGCTTTCTGGCCTGTGCCCGAATCGGCGCGATGCAGACCCCCATCAACTTCAAGCTGCCAATGCCGCAGGTGCAGGATCTGGTGGCGACCGCCAAAGTGGCCGCACTTTTTGTCGATCAGGCCCATGCGGCGCTGGCTGCGGACATTCTGGTGCCGGGCCCCACCTTCACGGTGGAGGGCGACGGTCCACTATCCATCAGTCGTAGTATGGACTACAAAGGATGCAGATCCTCTCACATTGCCACTCCCGACGATGTCTGCTACCTGAACTACACCTCGGGCTCCACCGGGCGGCCCAAAGGGGCCCGCACCACCCATCGCAACATCCTGGTGAATGCCGCCGCCACCATCGACGGCTTGGGCTTCACCGCGGAGGACGTCTACCTGGGGATGTTCTCCGTTTTTGCCCATCCACACGAGCTTTTTCATCGGTCGTTGCTGCTCGCAGGCACCTTTGTGGTGGTGGACTCCCTCAGCCCCCGGGTGATCGCAGAGGTGGTGCAGCGGTATCGGGTGAGCTGGATGATGGCGGTGCCCTCCTTCTACGAGATGCTGCGGGAGGGGCGCGCCGAGCTGGGCTCGCTGAGGGTGTTGGAGAGTGGGGGAGCCTATGTGTCGCCGGAGACCCTGGCGCGTATGGAGTCTGCCTTTGCCGCGCGTTTTCTGCCGGTTTGGGGCAGCACCGAGACGACCGGGGTGGCCCTGGGGATGCGGATAGATCAGCCTGCCCGCCCGGGATCGACGGGGCGCCCCATCGACAGCTATTCCGTGTCGCTGCGCAACGAGGCGGGGGAGGAGGTGGCGGTCGGCGAGGTGGGAGAGCTGTTTGTACGCGGGGAAGCCGTGGCGACCGGGGGCTACGAGGGCCAGCCGGAGGAGACCGCTGCCTGCTTTGTGGATGGCTGGTATGCCACCCGCGATCTGATGCGTCGGGATGCGGATGGCTACTACTACTTCATCGGTCGTCGCTCTGAGATGCTGAAGATCGGCGGAATTCGTGTATTTCCGCTGCAGATCGAAGAGGCGATCAAGCTCCACCCAGAGGTGCGGGACACGGTGGTCGTGCGGGCGGAGGAGCGCCTGCGTGGAGAGGTAGCCCGCGCCGTGGTATCCACCGTGCCCGGGTCCACCCTTGGGGTGGCTGAGATCCAGCGTTGGTGCCGCTCGCAGCTCGCCCTGTACATGGTGCCGCGAATTGTGGAGTTCTGGAAAGAGGTTCCCAAGCTGCCCAACGGCAAGATTGACAAAAAGGCGGTGCTTGCCGTGCCTCCCGATCCCCACCGGGATGAGCGCACATGAGGCCGACGCTGCTGGTCAAAGATTTAGGCGGCTTGGCGCTTTACTATCCGGGACAGGCGCTGCTCAACCGCCTTCCGCGGGAGGGTCTGGATCGGGTGGCCGTCGTGGGGGGAGGGCTGGTGCGGCGCCTGGACGACAGTGATGCCCGAGCAGAACTTTCCGCAATCTACCAGCACCGTAGCCCTCCGCGCTCGCCCGAAGCCATCCTGCGCGACTGCTTCCGCCTGACCATGTTCAACGAGCTGGAGGTGCTGCGCTATCCCTACCTGAGCGCCGAGCGCATCGGCGAGGTCTGCGAGGTGGAGGGGCGGCACCATCTGGACGCGGCGTTGAAGCTCGGAAAAGGGGTGATCATCCTGATCGGGCACTTCGGCGCCAACCAGATGATCATGCCCGCCTTGGGCTACCTGGGCTACCCGATGAACCAGCTCTCTGCGCCACCGCCGGTGTGGGCAGAAATCCTGAGAGAGACGCGCACCACACCGCTCTGGGAGCGGGTGCTGGCGCGGCGTTGGGAGCTGGAGAAACGGCTTCCCGTGCGTCATATCAACATCTTCCGCTTTCTACGCCCGGCCTTTGACTGCCTGGCCCGCAACGAGGTGCTGGGCCTGGCCTTTGACGGAGGCGGGGGAAAGAAATGGGCAGAGGTGGATTTTCTCGGACGGCGGGCGAAAGTGTCCGTGGAGCCCGCCAGAATCTGGCAGAAGACAGGGGCGGCGGTACTACCCACCTTCGTCCTTCGGAATCCGGGGGAAGGTCGCCACCGCATCCAGATCACGGAGCCGCTTCTTCCCGCCGCCAGCCCCGAGCTCAGCCTGCAGCACTATGCCCACCGCTTTGAGCAGAAGGTGTGGGACCACCCCGAGCACTACCTACACTTTCTGGCCATGCGCCGTAAAGTGCGTGGCACGGATGTCGTCCCCTTCTTCGATGACTATCCCCCCGCGGCCCAGCAGCTCGCGCCTGCGGAGGCGGAGGAGCGGCTGCGCCGGGCCGGGGCCTGGCGGGATCCTTCGGAGCCCGCCTAGGCACTGAATGAAGGCTCATTCACCAAAGTTCCGCCGCTGTAGTGGCTATTTTCCCCGGGTTATGAAGGGGGGGCCAGAGAGCTGGTTGGTACGGCCGCGGTTGTAGAGGATCCACAGACCCACCAACGTGAGCAGAACGGATCCGTACTGCGCGGGGGTCAGTCCGAGGTAGCGCACATCGACGGGCGATGAGCGTACAAAATCGGACAGGAAGCGATAGGGGCCGTACATGGTAGGAAGCAGCCCGACATAGAAGCCGGTAAAGCGGGGCTTCCGGTCCAACACCTCGAACAGAACCCAGGTGAAGCCGGACCAAAGCGCTTCGTAAAGGCCCATGTCGTGGCAGGCCACCGCACAATTCAGCACCCCGTCCGGGGCGTGGCAGCCGCCAGGGACGGCAAGAAAGAAGTCGGAAACCGGTCCGGGGTGGTCATGGGCAGAGAAGCAGCCCAGGCGTCCCAAAAACCAGCCCAGCGAGAAGCCGATGGCCAGACCGTCGGCATGCGGCCAGAACGACTGTTGGTAGCGACGGAAAAACCAGATGGTCAGCGGAATACACACCATGAAGCCGCCAAAGGAGGACAGCCCATGCCACACCTGCACCAGGTGCAGGTCCATCAAACGGAAATTGCCGGAGGTGATGGCGGCAAAATCCTCTGCCAACAGGGCGGGCTCATAAAAGAGCAGGTGACCCAAGTGGCCGCCAACAAAAGTGCCCAACACCAACCAGCCGATGAGCTGGTTTACAAATTCGGGGTCTACCCCAAATTTCTTCGCTTTTTGCTGCGCAATGTTGCCGCCCAGCAAGAAACCGGCCGCCACCAGTATTCCGAACATGTGAATAGACACATCCCCAAACAGGGGAATGGAAAAGGGCTCAAAACAGGGGATCAGCGGCTTCATGGGGTCGGTGGCTATCCCGCCGGCCGGGTCGCTACCAGCCATCCTCCAACGATTCCGGCGGATGTCGCCCGATCCTGACCAGCGGGTTATTATCTGTCTCTATAGCCGGGTTTGCGGGTCTAATGGCGATTATCAACTTTGCAAGACGGGAAATCGAAGCGAAAGTGGTCTACTACGGCCCCGCCTTCTCGGGCAAGACCACCAACGTGCAGGTGCTCCACCAAAAGATGCCTTCCAACCAGCGTGGCGAGCTTCACGCGCTGTCCACGGAGGCGGATCGTACGCTCTTCTTTGACTATGTGCCGATTCAGCTCGGTCAGATCGGGGGCTTCACCGCGCGCTTCAAGTTGTTCACCGTGCCGGGGCAGGTGGTCTACCAGCAGACCCGGCGCGTGGTGCTTCAAGGGGCGGACGCGGTGGTCTTTGTCGCCGATTCCACGCCCGATCGTGCGGATGCAAACCTGGACTCTCTGGTCGATCTGGAGGAAAACCTCCGCTCGCACGGCCTGGATTTGGCCTCCATTCCGCTGGTGATCCAGCTCAACAAACGCGACGCGCCAGGGGCCCGCTCGGCCGAAGACATGCTCACGGATCTGAACCCCTTTGGGGTTCCCTACGTGGAAGCCGTGGCCTTCGAGGGGACCGGGGTGCTGGAAACCCTGAAGCTGGTCACGGATATCGCCGGGCAGCGGATCCGCGAGCAGCTTTCCGGGCAGAACACCAGCACGAAGCTGCAAGCCGTGGACAACCCCAATGCCGTGGATGACCGCAAGGTGATCCGCGAGCACATTGAGCGGATCAAGAAGGTACGTCCCCAGGAAATCGAGAAAGAAAAGTCCATGCAGGCGGCCGGACGCGTGCACATGGAAAAGGTGGACGCTTTCCTGGAACAGGGGGCATCGGGGCGCCCCAGCAGCGGTCCTGCGCAGAAAGTGGTGGATATTCCTAAAAAAGCTCCGCCGTCTACCCATGAGGTAGGTCGTTTGGTGAAGCCCCCATCGCCAATGGGTGTGGTACAGCCGCCACCCGTGCCCACCGCCCCGCCCGCTCCCAAAGTGGACTATCCCCTGGGCTCGCCGATGGAGGCCAAGGTGGAGGTGGAGCAGCTCACCGCCTTCCGTGCGCGGGAAGTGCTGGGCTCGTTGGTGGGGCCGGATGGGCGGGCCCGTGTGGAGGTGGTGCTGGACAACGAGGGCAAGCTGACCCGCCACACGGTGGTGCTGGTTCCCGCGACCCCCGTCGCACCCGGAACGCCCACCTGGGTGGTGGCGACCGTGTCGGCGGTGCTTGCGCTTGCGGTGGGAATTGTGGCAGGAGTGGGCATCGGCTGGGCGATTTTTTAGACCATGTGGACTTCTCGCACCGGGCGGCGTTGGTCGCTGCGCCCCTCAGATCCGGCGCGCGCCCACGCCATCACCTTGGCCTGCGGGATCTCGCCACTGGCGGCTCGCGTTCTGGCGGCTCGTGGCTACGACGCCAGCTCTGCCCGCTCTTTTCTCGCACCCGGTGCGCACAGCCTCCTGGATCCCGCCGGCATTCTCCATCTGCCCGTCGCCGTGGATCGGATCGAGGCTGCCCTACGGCGTGGCGAGCATATCCGCCTGGTGACGGACTACGACGTAGATGGCACCACCTCCTGCCTGATTCTCCACGCGGCCCTGGATCGGCGCATCCAGGCGATGGGCAGCCGTGCGACGATCAGCTACCACATCCCCGACCGCTTCGTGGAGGGCTACGGCCTGTCCACCATCGCGGTGGAAAAAGCCGCGGCGGATCAGGTGGGTCTGCTGATCACCGCCGATATCGGGGTGCGCGATCATGCCTCGATCCGGCGCGCGCGGGAGCTTTCGTTGGACACGCTGGTCTGTGACCACCACCTGCCCGCGGGCGAGGATGTGCCGCCGGATGCCCTCGCGGTGATTTGCCCCCCGCAGGTCGGCTGTTCCTACCCCAACAAAGCGCTGGCAGCCTGTGGCGTCTCGCTCAAGCTGGCCACGGCCCTGCTGGCGGGCGATAGCCGCCGGGACGACGTGCTGGGCTCGATGTTGAAGCTGGCTGCCGTGGGCACCATCGCCGATGTGGTGGACATCGCCAACCCGGAGAACCGCGCCATCGTGGCCCTTGGCTTGGATGGCCTGAGTCATGGGCGTCACTCTCCGGGGTTGAAGGCTCTGTTAGAGGTGGCAGGGTTGACAGGTCAAGAGATAGATGCGGCGGCTGTTGGTTTTCGGATCGGCCCCCGGATCAACGCTGCGGGTCGCCTGAAGGATGCCAACGCGGTGGTGCGCCTGCTGCGGGAGCGGGACCCGGAGGCGGCGCTGGTGCAGGCCCGCGCCCTGGATGCGCTCAATCGGGAGCGCCAGGGTATTCAGTCCCGCCTGGTGGACCAGGTGCTTGCGGGCATCGCCGATCCGCCGCCGTCCTTTGTGGTGGCCGCCGGCCCGGAACCCGACGGATGGCATCGGGGGGTGGTGGGCATCGTGGCGGCGAAGGTCCGCGAAAAGACGCTTCGTCCGGTGGCCGTGGTGTCGGTGATGGGGGAGTGGGCGACGGGATCGATCCGCTCCATTCCCCAGATCCACGCCGTGCGCGCGCTGGATAGTGTGTCAGTGTTGTTGCGACGCTACGGCGGCCATGCTGCGGCGGCGGGATTTACCCTTCCCACCGACAAACTTCCCGACTTCGAACGGGGCCTGTGCGCCTTTGTGGACGCGGTGGTGGGGGAGGGGAGCCTGGTGGGGGAGGAGGAGGCGGACGTGCAGCTACCGGCGCAGCAGCTCAATGTCCAGCTTGTGCAGGATCTTCGCATCTTTGAGCCGACAGGGAAGGGCAACCCACAGCCCCGTTTTCGGGTGGATGGCCCCATCGACCGCCCAAGGGTGATGAAGGAGACCCACCTGAAATTCCGCGTGGGGGGACTGGATGCCATCTGGTGGGGGCAGGCGGAGTGCCTGCCGCTTTTGGAAAATGCCACGGCAGTGGTCGGAACCCTGGGCTTGAACCAGTGGAATGGAAACACCACGGTGCAGATCACCGTGGAGGATGTGCTTTGAACTGTCCCTACCTGCGGAGACCATCGTCATGCCAGTTTGTCTGATTACCGGTGCCTCTAGTGGAATTGGCGAGGCGCTGGCCCGGGAATATGCCCGGCGAGGCTGGGCCGTTGGGTTGATCGCCCGTCGCAAGCCGATGCTGGATGCGCTGGTGCAGGAGCTGCGTAGCAAGGGCGCAAAAGCGGCCGCGGCCGCAGCGGATGTGACCGACCGCGCGGCTTTGGAGGCGGCGGTGCAGAGCCTGGAAGCCGAGCTGGGTACCTGCGATCTGATGATCGCCAATGCGGGGGGCGATCCGGGTCTGGGCAAACGCCTGGATCCCGACGCGATTGTCTCGACGATGAACCTGAACTACAACGGCGTGGTCTACGCGATGGGTGCGGTGTTGCCCCGGATGCAGGCGCTCAAACGGGGCTCGATCGCGGTGGTGTCCTCGATCGCCCATATGCGGGGACTTCCCCGTTTTGGTGCTTACTCCGCCAGCAAAGCTGCGGTGAGTGCGCTGTGTGATGCGCTGCGCCCCGAGCTGGCGGCCTGGGGTATCCACTTGCATACGATCAACCCCGGCTTTGTGCGGACCCCGCTGACCGCGAGCAACAAGGGGCCCATGCCCTTCGCCTTGGAGGCAGACGATGCGGCGCGTCGGATTGCCAACGCGATCGAAGGGGGGCAGGCGGTGTACACCTTTCCCTTCCCAACGCGCATGGCGATGGCTTTTGCGACGCTCCTTCCAGCCTTTCTGTGGGATCGACTGATGGGCCGGGGATTCAAGGCGAAGTAGCGGCCGCACACCAGTCCGGTGGGGCTTCGCAACTGCCGTGCTCGCGGATGTGCCTTCGCAGAATCCTCAGGCTCAGCTCCCTGGCGCGCCGCTCGGCATCGGCCTGCCCATAGCGGCTCAGAATCTCCCGGAAGTGGCGTTCCAGGCGGGGGAAGTCCGCCTCCTTGCCCTCGGCGATGGTCAGCTCCCGCGACAGGGCGTTGGCCAGGCAGGGGCCCTCGTAGCGCCCCGCCTGCGTGCAGGCCTGCTTCGCCTCCTCCTCCACAAGACCCCGGGCGTCTATCGCGACAAACCAGCATTCTTCGCGCAAAAAGCTCTCGTCCAATGTCGGACAAATTTGCGCAGCCTTCTTGGGTTCGGCGCGTACCTGAAACAAAAAACACTCTTGACGCAGGCGCAGCTCACCGATGGTCGCGCAGTCCCCGGCCAGGTAGGCCCGACGATCGGCTGCAGGATCCGGCGGTGTAGTGCAGCTTACTGTCCAAAAAAGACCCAGCGCAAGCAGAGGGGCGATGCGCGCGCTACATGAGGGGGCCTGTGGAGTGTGTATGTTCGACATCGCTGCGGTCCAGAAGCTCTATGCCACCTTTGCCGCCCGTCACGCGCTGGCGCGGCAACGCCTGGGGCGCTCTATCACCCTCGCCGAGAAAATCCTCTGGTCGCACCTGTCTGATCCGGTCTTTGCTGAATTTCAGCGTGGGCGATCTTTTTTGAACCTCCAGCCCGACCGGGTCGCCATGCAGGACGCCACGGCGCAGATGGCGCTGCTGCAGTTCATGCTGGCCGGCAAGGAGACCACCGCCGTTCCCACAACGGTGCATTGTGACCACCTGATCCGCGCACACCAGGGTGCGGACAAAGACATGGCTGTTGCGATGGGGGAGAACGCCGAGGTCTTCACCTTCCTCCAGACTGTGTCGCAACGCTATGGTATTGGCTTCTGGAAGCCGGGCGCGGGGATCATTCACCAGGTGGTGCTGGAAAACTATGCTTTTCCGGGCGGGCTGATGATCGGCACGGACTCCCACACCCCCAATGCAGGCGGCTTGGGCATGTGTGCCGTGGGTGTGGGCGGTGCCGATGCGGTGGATGCGATGGTGGGGCTGCCGTGGGAGCTGCTGTGTCCCACAGTCATTGGGGTACGGCTGACCGGGAAATTGTCTGGTTGGACCAGCCCGAAGGACGTGATCCTGAAGCTGGCGGGCATCCTGACCGTGAAGGGCGGTACCAACGCCATCGTCGAGTATTTTGGAGAGGGAACGCAGAGTATCTCCTGTACGGGCAAGGCCACCATCTGCAACATGGGCGCCGAGCTGGGGGCCACCTGCTCGGTCTTTCCCTACGATGGGCGCATGGGCAGCTACCTCCGCGCCACCGGACGTGCTGAGCTTGCGACGCTTTGCGAGCAGAACCAAGGCTTTTTGCGGGCTGATCCCGAGGTTGAAAAGGACCCTGCGCGCTACTATGACCGCGTGGTGGAGATCGATCTGGACGCGCTGGAGCCGCACATTGTCGGCCCGCACACGCCGGACCTGGCCCGTCCGATCTCGGCCATGAAGGCCGCGATCCAGGCCGAAGGCTATGCCCCGCTCACCAGCGCCCTCATCGGCTCCTGCACGAATTCCTCCTACGAGGACATCTCGCGCAGTGCCCATGTGGCCCTACAGGCAGCGGCCGTCGGCCTGAAGTCCACGATGCCGTTTATGGTTTCTCCGGGTTCCGACCAGATCTTTGAGACCATCCAGCGCGATGGCCAGATGGCCGCCCTGGAGAAGGTGGGCGGGATGGTGTTGGCCAACGCCTGTGGTCCCTGTATCGGTCAGTGGCGACGGGATGACGTGAAGAAAGGCCAACGAAACTCCATCATCAATTCGTTCAATCGCAACTTTCCCGGCCGAAACGACGCGAACAACGAGACGCTCTCCTTCATCGCCTCCCCTGAGATTGTGACTGCCATCGCCATCGCCGGGGACCTGGGCTTCAACCCGCTCACCGACATGCTGGAGCGCGATGGCGTGCAGGTCCGCTTTACGCCGCCTGCGGGGGACGAGCTGCCCGCCCGTGGCTTTGCTGCCGGGCTGGCCAACTTCATCCCTGGCAAGGCCGATGCGAACCTGCCCGTCGTGATCAAGGAGGACTCGGATCGCCTGGAACGGCTGAGCCCCTTTGCCGCCTGGGATGGGAAGGATTTGGAGGGACTGCGGGTCCTGTGCAAGGCGCGGGGCAAGTGCACCACCGATCACATCTCCCCGGCGGGTCCCTGGCTGAAATATCGCGGTCACCTGACCAATATCTCCGGGAACCTGCTGTATACGGCCAAGAATGCCTTTACCGGAGCGCTGGGCAACGGCCGCGACCTGCTGTCGGGCGAGGAGGGGGTGCCCTTCCCCGACCTGGCCAAACGCTACAAAGTTGCCGGACAAAGCTGGGTGATCATTGGGGACGAGAATTACGGCGAGGGATCCTCGCGCGAGCATGCGGCGATGGAGCCGCGCTACATGGGCTGCCGTGCGGTGATCGCCCGCTCCTTTGCCCGGATCCACGAAACAAACCTGAAGAAGCAGGGCGTCCTACCCTTCACCTTCCAAAGTGCAGCGGACTACGACCGTGTGCGGGAGGACGATGTCCTGAACATCGAGGGGGTTGCGGGGATTCCGCTCGGGAAAGCGGCGACCCTGGTGCTGCACCATGCGGATGGATCGGTGGAACGTTTGCCGCTGCGCACCACCCTGTCGCCTGAGCAGTTCCGTTGGTTTGTGGCCGGCTCCGCGCTCAACCTGATTCGGGAGGCCTCCGGCGGTACCACTGCGACCCACGCGAGCGCCTGAATGAGGGCTCACTCAGTAAGGGTGGGCTTCTCTTGCGGCTTTTCGGACAGGATGCGCACGGGGGTCTCCAGCAGCAGCGGGTAGCCTTCGTCGCGCAGTCGGTACCACAGCGCCACCCGCAGGGCGGACTCCCAGCGGTCGTGCTGCGGGAAGTCGCTGATCCACAGCTTGATCTGGTAGTGGTGGATGGTGGGTTCCATTCGGACCAGCCAGGTCAGCGGCGCGGGCTCCAGAAGTGCACCGTCGATGGTGGCTGCGGCCTCCTCCACCCAGCGCTCCAGATCGCGGGGGGGGACCAGCGGGCTGACGCCGAGGTCGATGATCCGGGAGGTCAGCGGGGTCGGCGCGGAAAAGTTCTGGATCTCCGCACCCAAGAGCGTGTTGTTGGGCAGGATCAGCACGTCCCCGGAGAGCATCCGCAAGCGGGTGGAACGCCAGCCCAGCTCCAGGATTTGGCCCTCGCGCTGCCCAACCAGGATCCAATCATCCTCTTTGAACGGACGGTCCAGGTGCAGAATCAGCCCCGCAAACAGGTTGGAGAGCGGTTGCTGGAGCGCCAGACCCAGCACCAGCGAGGCCACCGAGGTGGTCGCCAGCAGCGGGGTGATGTCCATCCCCGAGACATGACCTGCAACGCCCAGAATCACGCCGGTGTACACCACCCCGATGGCCACCTGACGGAGCAGTCCCGGCACCCGGATCCCCAGGCGATCCTCCAGTACCAGGTCCACCAGCAGCGTCTCCGCCGTCTCCACCAACATAAAAGTCAGCAGCAGGCCCTCGGCCAGCACCAGCCCGTCGATGGGCCAGGTGAGCCCGGCCGCAATCGCGCCGATGTGCAGGCTGCCCGCCACCAGCATTCCCCGCGATGGAACACGAAGACGCGAGACCAGGTGGTCGTCGGACAGGCTGGAGGTGCGTCGGGAGAGGGCGCGGAGCTGGTGAAGCGCCAACCGCAGCAACAGCTCGCCCAGAGCCGCCAAAAACAGGGACAGCAGAAGTCCGATCAGCCAACGTGTCGGGCCTTCGGTCGCCTCGAGCAGCCGCCACTGCTGCTCCCACCCGTCCGGTAGGCCCAAGCCGCTCATCCGGCGCGCTCAACCCGGTAGCGCCCATAGAGCTCGTCGCCAAAGCGGATCAGCGCGTCGATGCTCAGATTGCGCATTTGCCCAGCACCGAAGCCCGCTCCGTCGATCAGACTCGGTGCACCTTTTCCCCCGATCAGGCGGGGGCAGATGGTGACGTTGATCTCGTCCACCAGGTTGGCCGCGACGAGCTGGAAGAGCAGGTCTCCGCCTCCTTCAACCAGGAGGTTTTGGATACCACGGCGTTGCAGCTCTGCAATCACGCCGCTCAGGCCATCGGCCGGCAGGGGCAGCACCTCGGCGGGCAACTGAAGGCCCGCATCCCCGCTGAAAAAGAGAGGACGGACGCGGGAGTCCTGAAAAATCCGGCCGTCGGCAGGCAGACGCTGCCCTCGGCTGACCACCACGTTCCACCAGCGTCGGCCCTCCAATTCCGGCACGTCGGTATCCGGAAAGCCGACTTCCTTCAGCCAGGCTATGTCGGCCGGGTCCGGCACCAAGGGCAGGGGCCAGTTGCGAAAAGTCCTCCCACCAACCAGAACGGCATCCGCCCGCGCCCGCAGTACACTCATGTAGGCGCGATCCACCCGCGAGCCCGGCTCCACATGATCATAGGCGACGGTTGCGATGCGCCCATCCAAAGAGACAGCATTGTTGGAGAATACTTTCATTCGTGATCTCCTTCGTAGTCTGCGGGGCCGCGTAGGCACTCCACGGCCACCGCACGGACCTTCATGCCCAGTGGGTGCTTGGTCACCTTGACACGCGCCCTGCGCACTGCGAAGCGGGTGCAGAGGATTCGGGCTACATCTTCGGCAATTGCCTCGATGATCTGGTAGTCGCGGCTTTCCAGGTGCGCGCGCAGGGCGCGATCCACTTCGAAGTAGTCCACGATTCCTTCGGGACGGTCGGCCCGGGCAGCCTGCCGCCAGTCGGTCTCCGCATCAAAATCCACCAGGATCTCCTGCCGGATCTCCTGTTCGTTCGCGTGGAAGCCCACCCGACAAAGATAGGAAAAGCCCGTGCCCACAACCCGATCCGACATCCCAGCCCCGTTGCGCGCGGCCTCTATCATGAAATGGGCGCGCTCAGGAGCCGCAGGTTAGGCCCGCGCACCATGATCGAGCTTTCCAATATCACCCTCCAGTACGGCACCCAGGTCATCTTTATGGGGGCCGGGTTGAAGCTGAACCCGGGCGAGAAGGTGGGGCTGATTGGCCCCAACGGTGCCGGAAAAACCACCATCTTCCGTATGATCTTGGGCGAGGAACGCCCGGACGAAGGCAGCATCGAGCGGCCCAAGCGCCTGAGCATCGGCTACTTCCGCCAGGACTTCGCCGATTTTCGCAATGGGTCGGTGCTGGAAGAGACGGTGGCCGGTGCGGGCGAAGTGGCGCGCCTGGGGGTGGAGCTGCAGGAGCTGGAGGGGAAGCTGGGAGATGTGGATGACCCGGACTATGACCGGATCCTGGAGCGCTATGGCGAGGTGCAGGCCCGCTACGGCGAGCTGGGCGGCTATGAGCTGGATGCCCGTGCCCGCTCCATCCTGGCGGGCCTGGGTTTTTCGCAGGAGGAGGTGGAGGGACCCATCAAGGCGCTCTCCGGTGGTTGGAGAATGCGCGTACAATTGGCGCGAATCCTGATCTCCCGTCCCGAGCTGCTGCTGTTGGACGAGCCCACCAACTACCTGGATATTGAGTCCATCGTCTGGCTGGAGGGCTGGCTGCGCGAATATCCGGGCACGGTCCTGATGACCTGCCACGACCGCGACGTGTTGAAGCGGGTGGTTCGCAAGATTGTGGAGATTGATGGCGGCACCATCCGCACCTACACCGGCGACTACGAGGCCTACGAGCGGGCACGCGCACTGGATGCGGCCCAGCGCGAGGCGGAGTACGAGAAGCAGCAGGCGATGTTGGCCAAGGACCTGCGCTTTATCGAGCGCTTTCGTGCGCAGCCCTCCAAGGCGTCCCAGGTGCAGAGCCGGGCCAAGAAGCTGGACAAGATTGACCGTATCGAAGCGCCGCGCCGCCTGGTGGAGAAGAGCTTTAGCTGGCGTACACCGGACCGAAGTGGCAACGAAGTCTTGACCGTCAAAGGGCTTTCCAAGAGCTATGGCTCGCGACGGATCCACCGGGACGTGAGTTTTCTGGTCAGCCGAGGGGAGCGCTGGGCCATCATGGGCGAAAACGGTGCTGGCAAGACGACCCTTTTGAAGATGCTGGCCGGGGCCAGCGAGCCGGACAGCGGTGTGGTGGTGGAGGGGGCAGGGGTCAAAAAAGCCTGGTTTGCCCAACATCAACTGGAACAGCTCTCCACCGACCGCACCGTGGTCGAAGAGCTGATCGCACAGGCCCCCCGCGAGGGACTGGGGGTGATCCGCAACCTGGCGGCGGCATTTGGCTTTTCAGGTGATGACATTGACAAGCCGGTGTCCGTGCTCTCGGGTGGTGAACGCTCCCGCCTGGTGCTGGCGACCATGCTCTACCATGCGCCCAACCTGCTGATTCTGGACGAGCCCACCAACCACCTGGACCTGGCCACAAAGCGGGCGCTGATGAAGGTCCTGCAGAGCTGGGAGGGGACGCTGATTTTTGTCTCCCACGACCGCGCCTTCCTGCGCGCGCTGGCCACACGGGTGGTGGAGCTGACCCCGGAAGGGCCGCGGATCTACCCGGGCACCTACGACGAGTATGTGCAGATGACCGGCCGCGAGGCGCCCGGTCTGCGGGCGGCGCAGGCTTAGGTCTTACAGGAAAAACCTTCCTGGTGGCAGGTCACACAGGCGGGGTGGAACAGCGAGGTGGGACGCAGGCTCTCGTGCAGGCGGTCCCCCATCCGGGCTTCGGCGTGGTCGATCAGGATGGGGCAGGCGTAGACTCCACCCGCCGTCACCATCCGGCTGCTGCCACATTGGAGTGCCCAGGGTGATTCTTCGGTAAGATCCTCACTTTGCAGGAGGTCGGAAGGATTGTAGCCTGCATTACGTTTGGCCTCCCGCCCAATGAGAAAGGGCGGAATCAGCTTCACCCGCGGGCGCTTCACACCCAGCGACCTCAACAGCTCCAGGAAGGCGAGGCGTCCGGTCGCCGAGCTGCTTTGGGCGTGGACGGTGGTCACCGCCAGTGCGGGCTCCAGGCCCACCGCGGCCAAACGCCGGATGCCCTCGCAGGCCGCCGTAAAAACGCCTCTCCCACGGATGGGATCGTTCTCTTCGGCCGTCAATCCATCCAGCGAGATCCGCAGATCCAGCGAGTAGTTGCTGGCGTCGTCCAGCTTCCGAAGGGCCACGCAGGTGCCCTCGTCCAACAGCATGCCGTTGCTGAGGATCCCGAGTGGTCCCTGGCGCAGCGCCAGCTCCACCAGCTCCAGGATCTCCGGGTGCAAAAAAGGCTCGCCACCGGTGAAATAGGTGGCCCGGCAGCCCGCGCGCGCCGCATCGTCCAGCGCCTGCTCAACTTGGACGCGCGTCATCACCGCGTGCCGTTCGACCTTGGGGCCACAACTGATAAAACAGTGTCGGCAGGCGATGTTGCAGCGGGTGCCGGTGACCTGTAGCCACAGGGTGTCCAGGTGCAGCCAGGGCAGCATCGCGGTCATGGCTTAGACGTCCAGCGCGGGATCACCCGCCTCAATCTTCCATCTTCCGATGCGTGTGGGCTGGTCCACCAACATGGCAAGGTGCGCCAGGTAGTCCTCCCGCGGCCACTCTTCGCCGCCGAAACGCTCCACATGTTCGGTGTACACCTGGGAGTCGATCAAGCGGATTCCGCGCGCCTGCATCCAGCGAACAAGCACAACAAAAGCCACCTTTGAAGCGTCGGGTACCTCGGCAAACATACTCTCGCCAAAATACATGTCGCCCAGCGAGCAGCCGTAGAGTCCGCCCACCAGCTTGCCGCCCTGCCAGGCCTCCGCCGAGTGGACCAGCCCCAGCTCCCACAGCTTTTCGTAGGCGGCCACCATGTCCCGCGTGATCCAAGTGCCCTTCTGGTTGGGCCTGGATCGACCTGCACAACGGCGAATCACCTCGGGAAAGGCGGTATCCAGGCGCACTTCGAAGTCGCCCCGCCGAATGATCTTACGGAGGCTGCGTGGGATATGTAATTTTTCGGGCACCAGCACAAAGCGGGGATCGGGAGAGTGCCACCAGATCGGCTCCCCCTCCGAGTACCAGGGGAAGATCCCCATACGATAGCCAAGCACCAGACGCTCAGGACGCAGATCCCCGCCTACTGCCAATAGACCGCCAGCTTCTGCCAGCTCTGGCGAGGGAAAGGACACCCGATGGGTGAGGCGGTAGACCGGCATCAGCGCTGCTGCCGTGACCAGAGAGAAGGAAGCTCGTCCGCCTCGATGTCACTGCAATAGGTGTTCAGGAAGGGCTGTACCGTCTGGGAAAGGGCCGCGGTCGCCGTCAGGGCCGCGCGAAGGTGCGCGCCCCAGGGTTCAAGCTGCGCACGCGCAATGGCCTCGCGGGCCCGTTGGACAACACGATCTTCGTGGGGCCAACCCGGCAAAGGCGCAAGAAGATCCTCGCCCAGGGCGTCGTAGTACTGGCGGAAGCCCGAGGTGGGCGCCAAAACCTTCCGCAAACCTACACTCTCGGCAAGGTGGGCCTGCAGGCGCAGGCAGGAGTGCTCGCGCCAGTCCAGCTCGGCCTCCAGGGGAAAACCCCAGTCCCGAAGCTCAAAGGTTTCCAAGCCGTTGGTGATCCAATGGCATAGCTCGTGAAAAATCATCTGCGCGGTGCAATCGTCGGCATCGAGCGTGTCCTTGGGCCCCAGCTCCAAGAGCCCGGTACCGTCGGTCATCGAAAAAATCGAAGGATTGCGGCGGACCCGCAGTCCAAGGCGGGCGGCCGTCGCGTACCACACCACCTCAACGGGGTCGAGGTAGCGGGCATTTACGGGACGCTCGTAGTCACTTTTCACCGTCGCCCCTTAACCGATGTTTGGCGGTCTTGCGATAGCTGGTCGCCGTGGGGGCCACCGTGCTATCGTAGTCTGATGCGACTTTTTGTAGAACAGTGGCGGAGTGGGCAGCGCGAAACCTGCCAGGAAGTGAGCGCGGTCTTGGTAGAGGGCGAGCAACTTCGCTGGCAGTTGGGGGAGGATTTTCCCTGCTTTTGGCGCAGCGGGTGCAAGCCGATGTAGCTCACCACCTCGTTGGAACATTTGCCGCCGGAGCTTTTGGGCTGGTTGAAGGAGGAGGACTTGGCCCTGGGCTCAGCCTCGCACTCGGGGGAGCCTGAGCATGTGGCCCGTGTCCTCCGGCTGCTGCGGCATTTCCGCCTCAAAACACAACAATTGCGCTGTGGTGCGCACCTGCCGCTGAATGAGGTGGCCCGCGACCGCCTCCTCCACCGGCGCCTTCCGGCCACCACACTGCACAGCAATTGCTCGGGGAAGCACAGCTTCATGCTGGCGGCCAGCAAGCACCAGGGCTGGGACCTCAACTATCTGCCGCTGGAGCACCCCTTGCAGCAGGCCAACTATCGCCGCATTGCCGAGTGGTCCGGGCAATCGCCGGGAACGGCGGTGGACGGTTGCGGGGTGCCCACCTTTCACCTGCCGTTGGTGGCGATGGCCCGCGCCTTTTCGCGTCTGGCGGCGGAGATGAATGTGGAGGGCAGCCTCGCCGGCCGTATCGGCTGGGCCATGCACCGCCACCCCTGGTACATGAGCGGCACCGGACGCCTGGACCGTGCGGTGGTCCAGGGCGCAAAGGAGCCTTTGACCGTAAAAGTGGGCGCCGAAGGCTTGTTCTCCATCGCTCTGCCGCAGCGCAGCATGGGCCTCGTGATCAAGGTGCACGGGGGGACCGACACGCACCTCGCTGTGGGGGTGCGGGCGGTGTTGGAGGAGCTATTCCCGGGGATTCTCGGGGAGACGCCCTGGCCCTGGGCCGAGGTGCGGAACATTGCCGGGCTCGCCGTCGGCGAGCGGCGCGCCCGTTGGGTCCATTCAGCCCTGGACGCCGGCCCGCCCGTGTCTATTCACCGTTGATGCCACCACCACCACGAATGCCGCTG
>JBEIQS010000431.1:0-2463 GCA_040376425.1 Alphaproteobacteria bacterium
CCTTTGGATGCTGCTCTTCTCTGCAAAAGAGTCGGTGTACAAGGCTCTGTTTCCGACGATGCGCCAGTTCCTCGATTTTCAGGATGTGTCGATCCGTTTTGAGGGAGAGGGGACTTTTCGGGCCACTTTGTGGCGCAGTGCTCCACCTTTCCGGGTTGGCGAGCACTTTCCGGGGCGCTTTTTTGTGGGGGAGCGACATATCGCGACGTCGGTGGTTTTGGAGAAAGGGGCGCTCAGCCCGACGTGATCATCTGCTCGAACAGGCTTTGAGGGGAGCTATCGTCGGGCGTACCGAGGGATCCTCTTGCCCCGGGGGGTCATGCATCGCCCATAAACTTACGGAGGCCGAGCGGCCGCATGTCGGTCCAGACTTCGTCGATGTGGGTCAAACATTCGGGTTTGGTGCCGGTTTTGCCGACCTCCCGCCAGCCTGCGGGCAGGGCTTTGGTGACCGGCCAGATGGAGTATTGTTCTTCGTGGTTTATGACGACAGTGTAGGTACGTCCGTCGTCTTCGTACGTTTCGGCCATGGGAAAAACTCCGTTCAGGGGGTGAGGCGGCGGTCTATCACGGTGGCGATGGCTTTCGGAGCCCTCGCTGGTGCTGTTTCAGCAACGTTTGCAGGCGGCTCTCGGTCCCGAGCTAAGCAGGTGGCTGCTGGATGGCGGGTTTTCTGGCTGAAAGCCGAACCAGGCGGGGCCTACTCCTCCACCACCACCTGCCCCCCCTCCAGGTGCAGCAGCCGGTCGGCAAGGTGGAAGCGCCGTTGGTCGTGACTCACCGCGAGCACGATCATGCCCCTTGCTTGAAGCTCCGGGAGCAATGTGTCGTAGTAGAAGGCCCGTAGGCCGGGATCCTGGTGCGAGTCCCACTCGTCGAGAATGATGATCGGTCGATGCTCCAGCAGGGCGACAACCATCGCAAGGCGTTTTCGCTGGCCGCTCGACAGTGCCGTGCGGCTGAAGTGGCCATCCCGGAGCTCCACCACCTCCTGCAGGCCGAAGCGCGCCAGCAAGGTCGCCACCTCCTCCGGATCTGCATTGAGCCCGTAGAGCGCATCAAAGAGGTGCTGGTCCACAAAAATGGCGGTGATGTGGCTCTGATACCAGGGGAGATCGGCAGTGGAGATCCGCCGTCCATTAAGCTTCACAATGCCGCTGGAGGCAGGGTAGAGTCCGGCCAAGGTGCGCATCAGCGTGGTCTTCCCGCTGCCGTTCCCGCCACGGATGATCACCAGCTCTCCGCCCTGCACCCGCAGGTTCACCGGACCCATGGTGAAGCCGGCCTCATAGGCGTAGGTGAGCTTCTCCACCTCCAGGACCAGCTCGGGGCCCATCGCAAGCGGCGGCCGGGTCGGAGGTGGACCTTGGGGAGCTGCAAGCCAACGCTCCATCTCCAGGAGGCGCTCAGCCGCGCCCACAAGAAGGCGGCCCTGCAACGCGAGCCCGACCAGCACCAGCGTCATACCTGAGATACTCAACAGCGTGGTGGTGAGCTGATACTGTGTGCCGCTGGACAGACCCGCCAGCTCCGGGAGCCGGAAGACCACCACGCCCAACCCCACCAGCAGCACATCTTCCCCCCAGGCCAGGGCCTGACCACGGGTGTGGTTGAGCCGGGCCTGGGCCGCCGCCGTACCCCCTTCGAGTCCGAGCAGCCGCTCCAGATCCTCGGTCCGCCCCACAGCATCGTGCTGCAGCTGGGCATGGCCGTGGAGACGCAGCTGCAGGGCCGCCCCGAAGCGTTTTCGGGCCTTTGCAAGCACCGGCCCTACCTTGGCCATCTCGGCGCGGGTGCGGCGTTGGTGGAACACAATGGCTGCTACGATAGCCAGCCAGATGATCAGGCCTGCCGTTGACAATACACCGATAAACAAAGTGCTGCACAGAATCGAAGCGGACATCAGCCCGGAGATGACGAGCATCTCGGGCAGCTCGTTCAACGCATCGAACTCGACGGCAATCGCATCGGCGGCCTCGGGGTGGATCTGGTGCGTCCGGAGATCGGTGGCGCGCAGGCGTTCGGCCATCCGTACCCGGCGCTCGGCGAGAAGATCGTTGACCACACCCGTGTAATGCGGAAAGATCCTCAGGTTCAATAGCCCGAGACCGAGGACCATGACCAGGTTGACCAACCCGCCGGCCACGCGGGCAACGGTTGAGTCGCCCTGCAGGATCAGGTTGGACACCACGACCACCCCGGACATCGCGACGCCCTGCAAGGCCGAGACCGCAAGCAGCCGGAGGAGCGCCCCTCGCTCCGCGTCGTTGAGTGCGGCCCAGACCCCCTTCATACGACCACCCGACCCGCCTCGATGACCAGACGGCGGTCAGCGAGGTGAAAATACTGATCGTCATGGGTCACGCAGACCACAGTTTTGCCGCGCTCCTTGAGGTCCGGGAGGATGCGGCGGTAGTAGGTCTCGCGGAACTCAGGATCCTGGTCGGCAGCCCACTCGTCAAA
>JBEIQS010000333.1:0-4833 GCA_040376425.1 Alphaproteobacteria bacterium
ATCACCCTCGATGCCGCATCGCTGATGGCCCTGCTCGACGGCATCGACCTGTGCGCGCCACGGCGCAGGTGGTACCGGTCCCGGGTGCATCCGCCCTGACTTGAGCTTGAAGGATCCTTATTTTCAAAGGGGATCGACAGGACGGAGACGCGATGGTTCACTCTCTCCGTGGTCCCGATCGAACTCTACAACGCCCTGCTTGCCCAGAATGCTGAGCTGTCTGCTCAGGTCGCCGCCGGGAATGCTCAGATCACCGAGATGATCGCACAGATCGCTGCCGGGAACGCACAGATCGCCGCGCTGATCGCACAGGTCGCCAGGCTCACGGATCGGGTCACCGAGCTCTCCGCTGCGGCCGCCCGCAACAAGCGAGGCGCGAAACCACCCGGACCGCAGCCTCCTCCGCCTCCTCCTCCCATACTTCCGGAGGACCAACAGAAGGCTTTTGAGGAGCGGCCCCGGCCGCCGGAGCTGCCGGAACGGAAAAAAGCCGCCCCGAAGCCCCGTCGTCCGAAGGGCAGAAATCCTCTGCCGGAGCACCTGCCCGCAGACGAAAGCACATCAAAGCCCTGTGCCTGCGGCCGCTGCGGAGGCACACGTCTGGACGTGGTAGACAGCTTTGACGAGGAGAAGCTCACGGTCGTCAAAGAGCACCAGCGTCGTCGGGTGGTCCACCGCGTCACGGCGCGCTGTCGCGACTGCGGGACCCGTACCACCGGCGAGGCGCCTCCGGCGCCCTACGAGCGCTCCAAGGTCACCTGCGAGTGGTTGTCCTGGTTTGTGGTACAGAAATTCGCACTGCTCACCCCGCTGGACCGGCTCCTTCGGCACCTCCGTCTCCAGGGGGTGCCGCTGTCGATGGGGACCGCCGTCCGCTTTGTGGAGTACGCCTCGGACCTGCTTGCGGCGATCGACGGCGAGCACTGGCGTCAATTGAAGGCGTCCGGCCTGATGTTCTCGGATGGTACGCACCTCGCCGTGGTGGTGAAAGGGGTTCCCGGGACCCATCGCGGCTACCTGGAGGTCTACCTGAACGGGCCGGTGGTGGTTTTCCAGTACGAGCCCGAAAAGGGCGGGGAGACGATTGAGGCAAAGCTGAAGGGATGCCAGGGTTTTCTGGTGGTAGACGCGGAGCACCGCTTCAACGGAGTCTTTGCGGACGGGAAGCTGGTGGAGGCGGGCTGTAACGCGCACGGGCGTCGCCGGTTTGAGGCGGCGGAGAAGAGCCAACCGCTGTTGGCCCTGGAGGGAGGACGTTTTCTTGCTGCGGCCTTCGCAGCAGAGGAGGAGGCGCAGCGTGCCGGCCATCGTGGCCCGGAGCTGCTGCAATGGAGGCAGGCGCGGATCCGGCCGCTGTATACGGCGATGCGGGCGTGGATGGAGGTGGTGGAGCCTGGTCTGCTTCCCGGGGACGAGCTGGCGGGGGCGATCCGCTACTACCGGAACCATTGGGATGCGCTGACCCGCTGGGTGGACCACCCAGAGCTTCCGCCGGATAATTCGCGTTCGGAGCGGGAGTTCCAGCAGGTGGCGAAGGCGCGTCACGCGTGGCTGCATGCGGGAGGGACGGAGGGAGCGCACCGGGCGGCGATCCTTCTTGGGATCGTGGCGACGGCGCGGAATGTGGGTGTGGACGTGGAGAGGTACCTGTGTTGGGTATTTGAACGCCGGGGAACGTGGAGAGAGCGCTACGGTCTGAGCGCGTCGGAGCTGACACCCGCGGCGTACAAGCGGAGTCTGGAGCTGCGACCGGACGGTTGAGAGGGGGCTGTGGGAGGGCATGGGGGCTCTGTACCCGGGGATGCCTTGGGGGAGCTTCCTGGTGTGGTGGATGGGTCACTCCTCTCCCACCTCCCTGCGTAGCAAGGCGCCGCTGCTGCCAACAGGAATCAGCAGCACGTTGGCGCCCGCTTCCACCGGGGAAAGACCCAGCTCCTGCGCGGTTTCTTCGGGGGCGTCTACATAGAGGCTGGCCAGGCTCAACGGGGCCACTCCCGCTCCCGGAGGCACCCCCAGGTTCCCGGTGGCTGCCCAGGGCCGCTGCATGCCGGGCAGACGACGGAGGAGGCCAGGAAGCCCGCGTGGATCCAGGTAGGATCGGGCGCCTTCGCCAAAACGATAGTCGTCCGCCCAGCGTCGAAGCAGATCCTCCCAGGAGAATTGGAGGATGTGGCCACGTTCATCCTGTTGCAGCAGGCCTTCGTGGGCCAGCAGGTTGGCGACACGGGAGAGCACCGGGGCGGAGGAGCCAGAACGCTGGGCCAAGGCCCGGATCCCATAGGGGGGAGCGTGGTCCACGAGTGCTCGCATGGCCCGGCCGCTGCCTGCTCCTTTAAAACTGCCCAGCTGGCTGGAGGGCGGGTCAGGATCTTTCTGCGCGCCGCTGCTTCGTATAAAGAGCCCTGGTTCGGAAATGGAAAGTTCGGCATTCCCGGTGCGGTCCAGATAGGCGATTCCCACCTCCCGGAGCCGCCGCCGGGTCAGGGGGCTCAACCAGTCGGCAACGAGGAGCGGGAGCCCAGTCTGGGAACGCAATTTTTCACGGAGCCAGTAGACTTCTCCAGGAGTAAAGCGCTTTTTTTGCTCTATCCGTAGCTGCGCAAATCGCCCGTCTGGTGCGCGCAGCTCCCAGGTGGAGGGGGAGGCGCGGCTGCAGGACCAGCCGCTGGGGAGCAGCTTTTGGAGCGGTGCTTCGTCGCTTGGGGATGTTTCGGAAATCATGTTGTTTCGATATCATCGAAACAGGGGGGGATCAACAGGCAACCAGCCCACAGGCTTCATCCAGGGCGTATCTTTTTCGCAGAAGTCTCTATCGTCTCCTTTGGCGCAGAAGACGATGGGGTGGATCAGCACCTCAGCTTTCCCCCCTCCACGCCAACATCCCCACCAGCTCCCGCTCCCCGATGTGGATTTCCGAAGCGATGTCTCCAAAGCCTATCCTACGTTTTTTCAAAAGTACCGCCAGTTTTTGAAAGGTGAGGGAGTCCTCCACCGGCCAGGGGGCGGGCTCCCGTTGTCGCCAGTTTTTGCGGGAAAGTTCGGCCAATGCGGCTTTGTATTGCCATTCTGGGTAGCGCCCCAGTTGCAGGCCCCGCCGCAGCAGCGCCTGGAGGCTCACCCCCCAGCTCTCCTTCAGCTCCAAAAGCACATCCAGCTTGGGCAGGGGGGGCAGATCCTCGAGGAAGGCGGGTGGTAACAAAAATGCTGTCGCGAAATCTCCGGCTTCGGTCTCCACCTGCTGGCCCCCCAGCGGGCGCTGCCGGTGCAGCAGCAGGTGGCCCAGCTCGTGGGCGGCGTCCATTCTTCCGTGCTCTCCCTCTTTTTCGCGCGAAAGGACGACAATTGCGCGATTTCCATTCCGAAAGGTGAAGGCATCCACCTCCCGGTTCTCCTCCGGCAGCCAGTAGACCTGTATGCCCTTGGCCTCCAGCAGGTGCACCATGTTTCCAATCGGGCGATCCTGGAGATCCCAGAGTTTTCGGAGCTGGGCGGCAGCTTCTTCCGGGGCCAGGCCGCCCAGCTCGGGCAGGTCCAGGGAGGGCAGCTTGTACCGCTCCTGCAGAAATTCCGAGAGCAGCAGGGCCAGCTCTCCGGTGGCTATCGCTGCGTCCCGCTCTTTGGCGGGCAGGCTTCTCAAGGCCCGAAAACTCACCCGCTCTTCCTCTACCAGCTCGGCCTCTCCTGCATAGAAAAAGCTGAGTGGAAAAGAAAGCGCAAAGCAGAGCTTTTCGGCTGTTGTTGTGGAGGGCTGCTCGTCGCCGCCCTCGATGCGCACCAGGGTCTCGCGGGCCAGCTCCACCCGTCGGGCCAGCTCCACCTTGCTTAGCTTCCGTCGCCGCCGTGCAATAGAGAGTCTGCTTCCAAAGAATATTTTTCTGCTTTCCTGAGATAGCATCAGCGCTCTTCCAGATCAAAATCCACCGTCGTCGGGATGCGCTGGTTCCGCCGCGGGTTGCTCTCCTCGTCCAACAAAAACTCACGCCAGAGCCACTCGTACTGCATCTGGCTGCCGACCTGTACGGCCTTGATGGGCAAGGACAGCTCCGCCCGCAGGCGTCCGCGGCGGCGGTCCTGGCTGACCAGCAAGAACAGGGTGAGCGGATCTTCCGCCTCCACCTTCCCGAAAAGCCGGAGCTGGACGCGCTCCTGAGAAAGCCTCCGGTTGTGGCGTACCGCTTCGCGGGTGCGTGGGCCTTTCCGCCGGGTTTTGGGTCCACTTCCTTCTCTTCCGGTGTTCGGGTCGCCTGCCATGGTGACCAGCCGGAATTTGCCGCAGGGCGAGGTGAAGACGACTTGAAGGTCGGGATCACTGCGGGTCCAGCCCCGGGGCAGCAGCAGTCGGTCCAGCCACAGGCAGCGCTCGGCATAGGCGGCTTGTCCGGGATAGTGCAGGGGATAGCCTGGGATACTGCGGTAGGCCCGCTCTATCTCTCCACCCCGGATGGCTTCCACGAGGAGTTTTTGGAGCTGCGGATCCAGCAGGGGGCTGAGGCGAAGGGCGGCGTTCATGGGGGGACTGTAGCAGAAGCTCACGTTTTATACAACCAAGGTTGTTGAAAAAGTGAGGTCTTCGGCGCCCGGAGCCTCCTCCTTCTCCCTCGGAAACTTCACTTGCAAAAGATATCATTTCATCGTAGCTTCTGAGAGTGAACTCCTCCTCACTTCATCGATGGATCGACGATCTGGCCGCCGAGGGCCGGATCAGCTTCACTACTGAGGAGGCCGCCCGGGTTCACGGCGGGCAGGAAGCAGCGGTACAAGGTGTCCTTCGGCGCCTTCGGCAAGGTCGGGAGATCGCGACCCCCTTGCGGGGCTATCACCTGATCCTGCCGC
>JBEIQS010000198.1:0-10683 GCA_040376425.1 Alphaproteobacteria bacterium
CGGTCGGCCTGTGCCAGCTTCGCCTTTTCCAGGGTGAAGGAAGCCCGATAGACCCGAAGGATCCGGATTCCGGCCTGCAACTCTGGACTGTCCGCGGCAGCGTCCGCCGTGGTCTGCATACTCTTTCGTGCCGCCTCCTCGACCGTCTCCAGCCGCTTCAGGTGCTTTTTGTAGGCCTCCAAGGCGCGGGGGTTGCGGTAGAGCCCGGCGGGCCGCCGATCCTCTTTGGACGCCACCTTCCAACGATCCGCGCTGTCCTCCCACAGGTACAGGACGCCCGCCAGCAGGTTCAGGTGATCCACCCGGACCAGTGCGGCCTTTTTCAGGCTCTCCAGCGCCCCTCGCAGGTCCTCCAGATCCGGGTCCGTGGCGGTCTGGATGGCCAGGGCAAGCTCCTTCTGCCGGCCCACCACGTCTTTGTCCAAGCCATTGATGTCTTGGACCAGGATCTTCGTTTGCTTGTGGACTGCCTGCAGCTCCTTGAGCTGGGCGATGGGCTCCACCCCGCTCTTGCGGGCATCTTCGATGTCTTTGGCCAGGAACTCCGCTTCCGAAGAAAGCTTCTTCGCCTCCAGGTAGTGGCGTTCCAGCGTGGCGGTGACCTTTCCGGCCGAAAGCCAGAGCTGGGCATGGGTGGGATCGAAGAAGAGAGAGGAGAGCCTGCCCTGTTTTGCCTCGGTGAGCTGCTCCACCCGCGCCGCCAGCTTCCGAACCGGCCCGAGATCCTTCAGCAGGGCTGCGGAGAGGGTGTCCACCCCCTGCAGCACCTGTGTCAGCTCGTCGATCCGCTCCTGCGCCACCGCAGTCGGGTCCAGCTCGCTCACCTTTTTGCGGGCCGCCGGCAGTTGCTGCTGCACCGCCGTGAGCTCCTCTTCCAGCTTCTTCAGGTCCTTCAACGCCTTCTTCAGGCGGTCCTTCATCTGGGCGGTGGGTTCAATCCCCCGGCTGAGATAGTCGCGCAGCTCCTCCTGGAGCAGCTCCACTTCGGCAGTGGCCTTGGACAACCGCACCACATTCAGGCCCTCTCGCTGCTGAACTTCAGCTTTGGAGGACAACAACACCGGATCATCCTCGACCGGCCAGGGAGCCCGCAGCGCCAACTGCTGCTTTTCCGCCTCGGTGAGCGGGGCGTTGGCGGGCTTCAGGCTCTCCGGGAGACTGCGGGCATGCAGCGTGTCCAACTGCGTGATCATGCCACGGATGGCGTCGATGGCTTGGGGAACCGCCTTTCCGTCCTCCACCCGCTTCTGGTGGGCATCGAACAGGTGCTGGGCGCTTCCGACCGGGGGCGGCGGCTCGTTGCCCTGGTCCACAAAGCTCTGCCGCTTGAGATCCCACTCGTCGGCAAATTCTGTCTGTTGAACGGTCCACTTTTGCAGGGAGGCTCTGGCCTTCACCAGACGCTTCAGCGCCGACCGGGTGGTCGCGCTGGGCGTGGTCGCCCCACTGCTCTGATCGCTGAGCAGGGCATCGCGGTACAGGGCCGAGGCCTGGTTCAGCTCCCCGGCCAGACCACTCATTTCCGCAAGGTTGGCCTCAGGCGCTTGGCAAACTTCTCCGCCTGCGAGGCGGTCAAACTCTCCCACACCTCTTTGGCCACCCGGCCGATCGCCTTCACGTCGTCCAACATGGTGCCGGGGTTTGCGGACTCCTCGGCTTCTTCCAGGGCAAAATTGGTCAGATCCTGGAGCGTGATCTCCGGGTCCTGGATGTCCTCCCGGCTCAGGCCCAGCGCCTGGAAGAAGGCCATCGCATCGGTATCCCCGCTTTTTGCCGCCAGGGCGATGGCGATTTTGGCGTAGTGGGGGTGATTTTCAAAGGCTTTGAGCTGCTCTTCTTCGGTGGATCCCTCGCGAAGTGCGCCCTCTTCCGCCTGCTTGGCCAGCCGCGCCCGGAAGGTGTCGATGCCGCGATAGGTGAAGCGGGTCAGGGCCTTGGAGATCTCTGCGCTGGACTTGATAATTCCCCCGATGGGGGCCCCCAAAATGCTGGCAACCGCCACATCTCCACCCAGGCTGACCGCGGTCAGGGTGGTGGTGATCACCGCAAGGTTGCGCCGGTTTTCGTAGCGACCCACCGACTGCTCGAAGGAGCCGACAAGGTGCTCCTTGGTCTGCTCGCCCCGATTTTCAGAAGACTCCAGGATGATCTTGCCCTGCTGGGCCTTCATCCAGTAGTCGTGGGCCTTGTGGCCCTCGCGGTACAGGCTGGCGCCGGAGGCGATCACCCCCAGGCCGGGCACAAAATGGGCGCCGATCCCCGCCGTAAACTCCATCGCCCCGGTCACCAGAGCCCGGCGGGTCCGGGCATGTTTCCGCTGCAACATCATCTGCCGACCGGGGCTCTGCTCCCGACGCTGCTCCTCGTTCACCTCCTGGAGATCCAGGCCCCCTTCCACCAGACCCGGTGCGCCGGTCACCACCCCGCCCACCGTACCCATCATGCTGTGCAGCTTCAGAAAAGCATCCTGAGCCCGCCAGTCCTTGCCCGCCTCGCCCCCGGCCAGGAGCCCCTTTCCTCCATCCCATTTTCCGACCATGCCGTCTTTGGCGATGCTGCCCACGTCACTCTTGATGGAGAGGGAGGAGGAGACGATGGTGATGACCGAGCCGATGTCCCCGATGATCTCCATCGGGTTGCCGGCCTTGTCCAGCTCTCCCATCAGCTCCTGCCGGATCTTCGCCGTCTTGGCAAAGGCCCGCTGGCTGGTTGTTCCATACTTTCCACGACGGAATGGAGCCGGGATAAAGGCCCAGAACTCGTCCGCGCGCTGCTGCCGGGGCATGCCCAGGGCCTGTAGCTCCTGATCCAGGGCCTCCAGACGACGCACGGCCTGGCGCATCAGCTCGGGCAGCGCGGGATCCTCCTGCGTCGCAAGGTAGAGTAGGCGGCGAAGCTCCTTATCCGAGCCATCCTTGGGAAAGGAGGCAAAGCAGTAGCCCAGCTCGTCCTGGAGCTGCTGGTGCCGACGTTTGATGTCCTCCAGCTTTCTGTTTTCCTCCTCCTCTTCCTGTTTTTCCGCCTCTGCGGCCTGCTCCAGAAGCTTCTGAATCAGCGGATCTTCGGGGGGATCGCTCATGTCCGTTTCCAGCGGACCGAATTCCAGCTCCTCCGAAAGAGCAAGGTTGAAAGCTGCGGTGGACGGATCGTTGGTCGCCTCCACACGGTCAACGGGCAGCTCAGCCGCGAGCAGCACCTTCTCCACCCGTCCTTTTGTTGCGAGCTTCACCGTTTTCAAAAAGGGAGCCCAGGAACCGGCGCTTGGGCGAAGGTACAGGATCCGGTCCTCCAGCCAGGCCTCCCCCTTCACCACGCGGCAGGTCTTCGGGGCGCCCCGGCGCAGCTTTTCGCCCTGGCCGGCCACCACTGCGGGCAGGTCCAGAAGCACCATGGGCTGCAGATCCCGAAGCTCGGAATAGACCCGGAAGGAGAAAAACGCCTTGTCCTTGGAGACGGCGCGCAAGCGGGTCAGTGCGCCCTTGATGCGGCCGGGCAGGCGCAATTTTTGGAGGAGGACGTCGCGAATCGCCCGGACACGCCGACGCTCTTCCTCCGTGGGTGAGCCTTTGGAGGAGGAGCTGCGCTTGGAGGTGGACTCCGGCGGTAGATCCCCGACATCCAGATCCAGGCTGAGGTTGAAGCCGTCCTTGGCGGTGCTGCTGTCCAACCGGCCCTTCTTCACCTCCAACAGCACGGACTTCTTGGGTGTGCGCACCAGGAAGCGGCCGGACGCCAGAACGTCCCGGCCATCATCCACCGTTTTGCCCACCTTCTTGCCCGGCGGGCTGAAGTAGAGGACGGCGGGGACGGAGGAGGAGACAGCCTTGAGAAAAACCCAGTCCCCCCGATCGTCTTTGTCCGCCTTGTTGAAGTTCACCTGAGATTCGGAGCGAAGTTCCTTGGACATGCTTGTACTCCTCAGGTCTTGGCGAAGCGGATGCGGATGTCCAGCTCGGCGGCCACGGCCGCAACGTCAAAGGCAGAAACAGCGGACAATTCGACCCCGCCGGGGACGATACAGAGGTAGTCACCTTCGGCCACCAGCGAGCCGGCCAGCCGGATGGCGCCCTCCAGCGCGGCGCCCGGCCGGGAGAAAGCCAGCAGAGGCTTTCCGTCCAGAGCCCGGGAAAAATAGGCAAAGCGGCCGGCCTGACCTTTCTGTAGGGCGGCCACACGACCCTTCACCATGCCGCGCAGGCGGGGCATGTCGTCGGCATCGGGCCCGGCGGCCTGTGCGGGGGCTTCGGGGGGCGCCTCCACCTCTTCCACCCGGGCATTCTCCAGGATGGCAAAATAGGCGCCGTAGTCTTCCTGGAGCATCTTCAGCAGTCCCTCAGCGTGCCCCTTTTCCACTTCCAATACCAGGCTGCCGTCCAGATCAAAGGAGCTACGCCCGGTATAGACCCGGCGACCATCCAATTGGTAGGAGAGGGCGACGCCGGCCGCCGGTCCCTCCGGTGCGATCTCCAGGATGGGAGGCTGATCCGGATCGGCAGCCACATACAGGAATTCCCAGGCTTCCAGGGCCCCCTGCAGCAGGTTGAACAGCTCTTTCAGCAGCGGGTAGGGATGCTCCGGCAGGGCCTCCGGCTCGCCTTCGGCCTCGACCCGGACTCCCGGGCCTCCCACCAGGGCTTCCAGGGCCTCCACATCCGGGCCCGGCACGGCTTGGGTGTAGAAGATCAAGGTCTCGCCAGCGGGATCCCAGACCAGCTCACCCGTGAGAAGGCCGCTCAGGCCACCATCCAGCCAGCCGGCCAGCTCGCGAAGCGGCGGTGCCTCCGAATAGATCTTCAGGCTTCCCGGCGTATCACCACGGTAGTACCAGGTCCAGCTCTCGTCCGGATCGGCGGACAATGCCGCCCTTGCTTCTTGGAGTCGAAGGTCAATATCCACGGATCCTCCCGGTGCGTCGACGGCGGCGCGAAGGTAGCGCAGATCGGGAACGATGACTATTGACAGGTCAAGTGCCACTGCACTTCCGTTGAAAATACATGAAGGTTCCGGTCGGGAGCCTGCGCGCGGGCGCCGCGAGCCACCGACTTCCGGTCCACGGCGGGGTGGCCAAACAATATCGGGCCCTCCTCTGGCCGGAACCGGGCGGATGCGGTAGTCTTTGCCGTTCCCGGAGCCGCTGATGTTGTCGCCCTTGTATCTCCTCCTCCTTTCCGCTTGTACGTCGGATGGAAAACCCGATTCGGACTCCTCAGATGGGCATGTGGAATGTGAAGTCGCGGTGATCGGGGGTGGGGTGGGCGGCCTGCATACGGCCTTCCGGCTGGCGCCGGAGCTGGGCGACAAGGTGTGCCTCTTTGAAAAAGAGGCTATTCTCGGCGGGCGTATCCTGGATGTGGCCAATCCGAACGATCCCGATGGCCCCAAGGTGGGGGCGGGCGCCCGGCGGGTGATGGAGGGCCAGACCGTGCTGCTGGACCTGGCGGACGAGCTGGGCATCCAGTTGGAAACCCCCGCCAACAAGCAGGATCTGGTCAACGCGCGCGGCGGCTACTCCTTCTCCAAGGAGGGCCTGGTGGGCCTCTACGATCTGACGCCGGACGCCAGCGGGGACACGGAAACCGCCCTCTACGACGCGATCCGCTTCAGCCCTGAGCGCGCAAATGCCGCGAACTACGCAGACTTTCCAGCCTATGTCAAAGCTGTGGTGGGCGACGAGGGTCTGGCCTTTCTGCACGACATGTCCCGCTTCCGGGCCGACTTCAACTACGCCCTGGATCCGGCCGGCTACCTGGACTATCTCGACGAGGAGTGGGATGTCTGCTGCACCCCCTCCTACCCGGTGGGGGGCATGTCCACCTTCGTGACCGGCATGGCAAGCTCGGCGGAAGCCGCGGGGGTGCGTATCTACACCTCTGAGCCGGTCTCCTCGATCAACCGGGCGGAGGGCGGCTACGAGCTGGTCACCGCCACGATGACCGTCCACGCCGACAAGGTGGTGGTTGCGGTGCCTCCGATCGCCCTGAACTGGATCACCGGCGACGTGGTGGACGACATCAAAGCCCAGACCATCTACCAGGATATTGTGGGCGTGAAGGTGGTGGCGATCACCCAGTGGTGGCCCGAGCCCTGGTACAACAGTGTGATCAACCCGGATGTGGAGTCGGACAACCAGGTCTGGCGCGCCTGGACCACCGAGCACTGCCTGAACTTCATCGAGATTCCGCAGGAGCCCTATGCCGCCGCTGCGAACGTGACCCGCAGTGTCTACAACGATGATCTGGAGTGCTCCAACTTCTGGGAAGCGACGGCCGCCAATGGCGACGCCGCCGTGAATGCTGAGGTGAAAGCCGGCTTGGAGCTGCTCTTCGCCAACAATGGCCTGACGCCGCCGGTGGCCATCCCCGATCCCCTGGCCACCCATGTCCAGGTCTGGCCCGCCGCCTGGCACTGGCTGGGTGCCGGAGCCTCGGCCACCAACGCCGAGCTGTACTCTTGGGCCGCCGAGCCGCTTCCCGGCGAGGATGTGGGTCTGGTGGGCGAGGCCTACAATGTGCAGCGCTCGGGTTGGAGTGACGCGGCCTACAAGTCCTCTATCAACCTGCTCAATACCCGCTATGGGATGTCGCTCTAGCGGGCTTAGGGCTCCCCCGGCTCGACCGTGCGGCGGACGCTGTTGTACAGCTCCCCGCCCACCGGGCTGAACAGCACATGCAGGCGCAAGCCCACCAGCGCGGCCGCATGCAGGCTGCCGTCGCCGATGTCGGCCCCGGCGGGTAGCGCGGCCAGCGCCCGCAGGGTGACGCCGCTGCTATCCACGATCAGGCCCGCCATCGCGGCGTCGTCCCCCGCCGGATTGCGGACGGCGGCCACCTGCGCTGCCCCCTCTTCCACCCGCTCCAGGCTCCCTCCGGCCCCCACAAGAAAGCCGCTGTAGCCGATATTGTCGTAGAGTGCCCGAAACAGCGATTCCTCGTTTGCGTCACGACGGTCGGAGCTGTGGGCGTCCATCAGGCCGATGCTATCGGCCAACACCGGCAGCTCCGAGCCCGCCCGGGTTGCATAGGACTTGGGCCGGCGATCCACCACCACGGCAAAACGCTCTTCGTGGGCGGGTCGATCCCCATCGGCGTACCACGCGCCCTCGGTCGCGCCGGAGCGGCCGTCCCAGGCCACGGTCTCGGCCTCGGCGGGGGCCTGGATGCTGCCATCGTCCAGATCCAGGCGAAAACCCTCGGTAAGCCGGCTCAAACCCAGGCGGGTCCAATGCAGCGGCCGGCCGGCCTCCCGGACGGGGGCGGGTGCGTCAGCAGGGTCGAGAACGGTCACCGATCCCACGCCCACCACCTCGGCGACGCTGCCGCGCAGCACCAGGCCGGTCTGCTCGTCCAGGCCGAGGCCCAGCAGGCGATCGGGCGCGTCCTCCTCCACCACCCGCGCCAGGATGCCCGCGAGGCGCCCGAGCCGGCCCCGCGCGGTGAAGTGGGTGTCGATGACCACCCCGGGAATCGTGCCCAGAAAGTCGTTGTGGACGCCACTGCCGCCGTCGCTCGCATCGTCCAGGTAGGGTGTGCGGGCGTCCTCCAGAACGTCGGCACTGATCAGATCTTCCCCCCCGGCAAAGGCGTAGCCCGCCTGGGACATGGCCCCGGCGCTGGTGCCTCCAAGACCGCCGCCGCGTGCCCGCAGCGCCAGCAGGCCCACTTCCAGCGCGCTGTCGTTCCACAGGTCGTAGTACTCGCCCTGGTCCCCACCCTTCAAAAAGGCAGCATCTACCTCCGCAAGCTCTTTCTCGCGCGCTGGATCGTCGGCATCGGTGCGGGTGGACACCTGAAGGTTGAAGGCTTCGTCCGCCCCCAATTCCTCCAGGTAGCGGGGAAGCCAGTCGTCCTCCTCCGCCGTGGAGAGGACGGCCACCCGAATCTGTCCGTCGCCGGTCACGTCGCCCCCCTCGAACAGGGCGGTGTAGAGCCGTGCGGACCAGGTGTCGTCATCCCCCGGTTCACCCTCTGACCCCCCCCCCGCCAGCACCACGACGCCGGTCTGGACAGGATCGGCGGGGATTTCAGACTCTTTGGGTGCCCCAGAACAGGCCAGCAGCAGCGTGAACATCAACCTCCCCTCCCCCGGTGTGGGTCCGGGCGCCGGTCCCGAGCATAGCCCCGGCCTTCTCCGGCAGCCAGCGGGCGCGTGTGGGCACGGGTCGGGGGCCCCTCAGCGGGGCGGCGGCCCACGACGGGGACGCGGGGCCAGGTTGGGCTTGCGCGTCCACACCTCCTCGGGATCCGAAGCGCGTTCGTCCACCCGGGCGGCGTCTGCGTCGTCCGACCGGCCCAGGCTCCGCAGCAGCGCGGCGTGCCGGGTCTGAACCGGCGCCAGGGTGGGAACCCGCGCCAGGGCCAGCGCGTAGCGGGCCAGGAGCTCCTCTCCCACGGGGGCCGGGTCCAGGCTCTTGCGCAGGTAGTAGCGCAGGACCCCGGCGCCCTGAGGAAGCTCACGCCAGGCATGCCACTCCTCCGCAAACCACGGCGGCGCGCTCACATCCGCCGAGCCCAGCAGGGCCTCTCCCACCGGCCCCGAGGGCCCCTGCCTGCCCATCGGAATGGCGATGATACGGGGGGAAAGCTCCCGAATCTGTGACTGAATCAGCACCAGGGACTCAAAATAGGCCGCATTCCGGCTGTGCCCATGGCGTATGGCTTCGGCCACCGTGCGCCAGGTCAGTCCTTGGGGATCCAGCACCGGATTTCCGGTCATCCAGGAGACCTGGCCCATGTCCGGCATCAGCACCACCTCTTCCCGGTGGAGCTCCTGCAAGACGAAGAGGTGCACGGGATGCAGGCTCACCGGCTCCGGCCCGCCCAAAAAGGTAGGGATCACCGCCTCCCAGTGCCGGGGGCGAGCCGGATCATGCCCGTCCTTCACCCCGGCGCGGGCGGCCAGCACCAGCCCCAGGCCGGCGAGGACGGCGAACCACCGGGGCCGCAGAATGACGCGGGCTGCGGCGTACCAGACCAGGGGAATTGCCGGCTGCAGCCAGCGCAGGTTCATCATCCAATCGCCGCCCACCACCACCGCATAGGCCATGATCCCCAGCACGGTGATCAACACCCATCCTTCCGCAACGCGCGGTTTTCGTGGCCACTGGAGCAGCAGGGCCACGACAGCACCCACAAAGGCCACCGCCACCACCGGCTCCAGCGAGACAATCCCGCCAAGCCAGTGCAGACCCAGGCGAATGCTGTCCCCACCGGTCCGCACCTTGGCCACCACCGTGGAGGGAAGCAGGGAACCATAGAACCAGAACCGAAAGGCAAGCTGCGCCGCGAAGGGAAGCAGCCACAGCAGCGGGCCCCAGAGGGGGAACTTCCGCTCTCCGCGATAGGCAGCCACAATGGCGGCCGCCACCGGCACAAGGCCATAAAACACCCCTTCCACGCGGGTGATCGCCAGAAGGCCGAAGGCCAGCCACGCCACCGGGCGCTCCAGGTACAGCAGACCCACCGCCAACAGCAGCGCCACCAGCGAGCCTTCCAGGCCTTGGCCCGCCCAGAATCCGAAGATGGGCGACATGGCCGACACCACCCCCACCACCGTGCCGCGCCAGCCCCCCACCTTGTGCCCCACCACCACCAGGGTGGCCGCCGCGCAGAGCAGTCCCAGCCCCACCGCCACGGTGGGGCCGCTGAAGCCCAGCGCCAGCCCACCTGCCAGCAGGAGGGTCCACAGCAGGTTGGAGTAGCCTTCGCTCACCGGAAGCGCAGGATGAAAGACCAGGCCGTCCCCATCCACCAGATGGCCGGCATAGGTCAGGGAGATGTAGGCATCGTCCACCACCCGGCCGCCGAAGGAAGCCCAGGCAACCAGCAACAGCAGGGGCCCGGGGAGCAGCGTCAGGTAACGAACGAGGTTCATCTATGACTCTAACGCTGGGGGGGAGGCGGGGCAAGGAGAGGGGTCCCCGGCCGAGAGCTCCCCTGTCCTGCCGCTCGGCCATACGCCGGGCCCTGCCGACGGGTCCTCCGGCGCAGCGACCCGCACAGGGTAGTCAGGGTGCAACCTGGGCCTTGGGCGTGGTGTAGCCGATGCCGAGACCCACCCGGACCTCGGCAGGCTTGATGCCCTCAGGCACTACGGCGTTGCGGGTCCACATCGCCGTCAGGCGCGCCCCCCAGCCGCTGGGGCCCAGGCGGAAGTCCAGGCCGCCGTCCAGATATTGGCGGTTGTCCTTGATGTCCAAGGGGTTGACGGTCAGTTCCCCCACATAGCGGAGGCTGATCGGGGTGTCCTTCACCCGGTACCAGCCGTTGCTGAGCAACGCCAGACGGGGCACCATCCGCAGGGGGCCGTCGTGGGCCACGTCCAGGTTGAAGGTCTCGCTCCCGAAGTGTGCCACCTCAAACTGGCCCCCTACAGAGGCCCGGAACAGGACGGTCTCGGTGCGGATGGGGGTCACCCCCACGCCCGCGCCGACGTTGGCCCGCGCGTTGAGCAGGTGGGAAAAGCTATTGGCGAAGCGCGCCACGCCATGCACATAGACCTTGGGATGAACGTAGTAGAAGGGGATGTCGCTCACCAGGATCTCGTCGCCGATACGGGTGAAGGGGCTGCCCGGCACCGGCTGCATCCAAAGCTGGTAGCCGGTGGCCATAAAATCATTGCCCGCCCGCTTCCCCGAGTAGCTCACAAAAAACCGATGGATCCCCTGCACCTGGGTGAAGCTGCCGA
>JBEIQS010000309.1:0-5429 GCA_040376425.1 Alphaproteobacteria bacterium
AAGGTCACAGACGAGGAGATGGAGAACCTGAACATCCGCCCCCATGCGTTCCATGGTGAGTGGAACTATACCTTGTCTACACTGCGAGTGGAATCGCAGTGACGATGGTGTTTGGACAAGTAATTTTCGGGAAGGCCCTAAACCTCCGTAGTGTGCCAATGCAAGGCACATGCCAGAGTCCCTGCGCCCGACCTGTACCGCCCCGGGCCAATTCGTCCCAGCCTGACACGACCACCTGTGCCGCGATGTCGCTCAACCGGATAGTAGAGAGGAGGAGGCCGAAAGAGGATGCCATCCCCAGAGCAGGTTCCATGTGTAGAAGTAGACGAAGATCTTCTGGATCTGGTACCCACCTACCTCCAGAATCAGCGAGACAACCTGCCGGCACTGCGGGCAGCCCTGGCCCAGGGTGACCTGGCCACCCTGCGCAGCGGCGGCCACCGCCTGAAGGGCAGCGCGCTGATGTACGGCTTTCGGGAGCTGGGCGAGCTGGGTGCTACCCTGGAGGTGGGCACGGCAGAGGAGCTGGCGCTGGCGCTGCAGCAGATGGAGTGCTATCTGGCTACGGTACAATTCCGCGGACGTCCGGTGTCCTGAATTCCGTACCTATTCCGCCACCGTCCGTCCACCGTCCGTCCACCGTATCATAGTGGAACAGAATTATTGGCACAGCTCTTGCATGCATATATCTGCAAGGAGGTTTCATCATGCCAAGAGCAACACGGATTCTGGTGGTAGAGGACGACCCGTCGACGGCAGGGCTGATTTCGCTCTGGTTGGAGAACGCGGGCTTTGTGGTGGAAGTGGACCACTCCGCGGAAGAGGCGACCAACCGCCTGTACTCCGGCCAGCGCTGGGACATGGTTGTGGCCGACATCCACCTGCCCTTGCGGTCGGGTCTGGATCTGGTACAGCGGATCCACCTGCGCTTTCCCTTTCTCCCCTTCCTGCTGATCACCGCCGAGCGCAACACCGATACCGCTTCGGCGGCGGTGGGCTCCGGCGCGCTGGGTTTCCTGCTGAAGCCCTTCAACCGGCAGGGACTGCTGGAGCGGGTGGAAGAGGTGCGGAGCTGGGTGCAGCAGCGGCGGAAGATCCTGGTGACGGGCGCCTTTGCCTCAGATCCCTCTGTGGGCTGCGGAGGCACCATCCTCAAGTACACCGCCGCCGGGCACCAGGTGATGATCATGCCGCTGATCCGCGCCGCCAACCACGACAGTCGGGCGGAGGTCGAGGCAGAAGCAGCGGCGCAGGCCCTGGGTGCGGTGCTCAGCTGCAGCCCGCTGTGGGAGTCCGGGATGATCACCCGGGCGCGCCTGGCCAGCTCCATCGAGGAAGTGATTGGGGAATTCCAGCCCGACGTGGTGCTGGCACCCACCGGTGCCGAGCTGCACACCGCGCGCCGGCTGGTCCACGAGGCCACCGTCTATGGTGCACGGAGTGTGCGGAACCTGCTCTGCTACCAGAGCCCCACCTCCTCGACGGCCTTCTGCCCCACCCTCTTTTTGGATACCGAGGCGGAGTCTTCCGAAAAACAGCTCGCCATCTCCTGTTTCCACGGAACGCCGCCGCAGATCTCCAGGCAGAGCCCGGCCCACTGGGGGCACGCACTCCGAAGCCGCTCCGCAGAGGCTTTCCAGGTTATCCGTCTGGAAAGCTCGGCCCTGGGGGACATGCCCTACCTGCCTCGCAAGCTGCGGGCAGTCCCCACCACCAGCCCCGGCCCGGAGCTGGCGGCACTCTGAGGTAGCCCGCCCTTCAAGACCTCCTCCTCGCGCTGCTCCGGCCGCGCGAGGATTTTTTTTGGACAAGAAGGCTTATCGGATCAGCCGAAAAGAGAAGGCGGCGAAAAAAAAGAGCCGGTGGGCCCAAGACCCACCGGCTCCTCTCTACACCCGTCGTTCAGCGCACCTGTCGTTCAGCGTGCTGAGACGGCTTCTGCTCTTCCATTCTCCACGTGTCCCATCTTGCGTACCAGGGCATCCACACTTGCCTGTACCATCTGAGGGGTGGCGTCGGGCAGGGTGGGCGTCTGGAGTGCATCCCACAGGTCGTCGCTGACCACCCACTGCCGGTGATCCTCGGCCCAGCCGATGGCCGCCACGCTGCCATCCCGACGGTTCCACCACTCGAAGCGAGCTTCATGCTGTACTTTCAGCAGCACCTCTCCCTCGATGGCGCCGGTGCTACCGCGGCCCATACGGGTGACCAGATCGATCTGGGCGCTGGGACGGACCACCATCACCACATCCGGCGTGAGCCCGGCCGGAGGGGGGGGACCAATCCATACCAGGTTGCCCGTTCGTCGTAACAGCGGCTCGGACCAGGTCAGATCTTCCTCGCCGGAAAGCAGGCGACAGTAGCCGTAGCGATAGCCACCCGCCTCCACCATGTACTTCAGGATACTGGAGCACATATTCAGCTCGAAGTTGCCGCCGTAGGGCTCCACCGGACCCACCAGGTTGCCTTCCAGCTGGGCCTGTCCTTCGGGCCGGACCTGGACTTCCAGGACACCCGCACCGTACTGAAGCGGAGCCAAAACCGTAACCTGATGAGCACATGCAAGAAGAAGAAACATCATGAGAACCTCCACAAACTTCTTCTGCAAGATTGGTGCCAACGAAGCTGTTTCAGGATGGTACGCCCCAATGGACCAGACCGGCACAGGCCGGGACCCGTGGTACAGGAGCTCCAAAAAAAAGAAACCGGCCCGCAGGCCGGCGACTCCGACAAAAATGTACCCTCAAGCAGCCGCCACGATGAAGCGTACCTCGCCCAGGTACCATCTCAGCTGCTCCAGCAGCTCGGGGATCTGCTCAGGGTGCTGCTCTACCGCCCCCTCCAGCTCGGCGCCAAAGCGGGAGATCCAGTCGAAACCGTACATACCACCCACTCCCTTCATGGAGTGGCCCGCTCTTCGCAGCTGCGTGCGGTCGGCGAGGTCCTGTTGCATCTTTTCAAGGGCTTTGCGCTGGTTGTCCAGGAACAGGGGTACAATATCGAGGATGTCTTCATCCACGACGACGATCAGATCATTCGGTTGTAAGGCGAGGGACATCGGAGCCTCCATGGGGTGCTGGGTTGAGAGAACGTTCTGTACGAAGCACATGAAATGCTTCAGCCGAAGGGGAGGGGCTGCGGGCCAGCAGATCCATTGGCCGGAGCGGGGTGCCTGGCAGCGTGCGCAAGAGGGCCGCCTTCTCTGGCTCTTCGACCTCTACAAAATGGTTGGGCACAAAAGCCGCAGTGCTGGAGAGGCATCGGTAGCAGTAGACCGTAGGTACATCTCCTGCGACTCCCATGGCTGCATCGTGAACCGCCCGCCGTTCCAGACTGTAGTCCGCTGCCGAAGGTACATAGATCCACGTGGGCTGAACGGATCGCATCACCTCCGCCAATACCAGCCGCAGCCGGGCATGGGTGAGGTGCCGGGCGGGAAGTGGTGAGCCAGGATACACTTCTGCCCCAAGAAGCTCCGCCGTCTCCTCAAAATTCTCCTGCGCGCGACTGCCTCCTTCCACCAGGGGGAGAAGATAGACGGAGTGTCCCCAGGCACGATGGGCCAACAGGCTGCCGCCGCAGCCGACCAGCAGCTCGGGCAGCTGGGCCCCAATCGCCAGCACCCGCTGGGTCTGCTGCTGCCACTGCACCACCATCTCCAGGCGCTCCAGGAGCACGTGGCGGCCGATGGGTTTCAGCAGAAAGCCAATCGCACCGCTGGAAATTGCCGTCGCCGCGATCTCTGGAGAGTGGTGACCGGTGATCAGAACCACCGGAATATGGGGATAGAGCTGGCGTACCTGGCGCACCATTTCCAGCCCGGATCGGCCGGGAAGCTCGATATCTCCCAGAATCAGCTCAAAGTGCCAGCCATTGCGGAGCCGCGCCAGGGCTCCCTCAGCGCTGTGCTCGACTTCGGCCGCGTAATTGGCAGCCTTCAACCAGTGCCGGAAGAGGTTGGCCGCAGAGGGGTCATCCTCGACTATCAGGACTCGCATGGCTCTGGGCATTGCACCTCCACGGCGAGGATGCATGCAAGTCCCGTGCCAGAACCGCTGTACCGGATTGGTACAACTACTTCAGCTGGTAGCGTTCCAACAGCCGGTAGAAAGTGGTACGCGGGATCTTCAGTTCCTGGCTGGCCCGGGTACGACTTCCGCGATTTCGCTGGAGTGCCGCCTCGATCTCCTCTCGCTGGATCTCCTCCATACTGCGTGGCTGCTCGGGGACCGTCACCGGACGTTCCATCACGAGGGGTACCACCCCGGGACGCTCCGGGGCGACCGACGGCGGCCGCGCCGCGACCGGCGTGCGGATACGCGCGGGTAGATGCTCGGGACGGATCTCGCCGCGCCCGCAGTGGACCAGCGCACTCTCGATCGCGTTCTGAAGCTCGCGGACGTTGCCCGGCCAGTGCCAGCGGAGCAGACAGGCCATGGCCTCCTCGGACAGCACACGCGCACCTTGCCGGTGCTGGAGGGCAGCCCGTTGGAGGAAGAGGCGGGCAAGCTGGATCACGTCCTCCCCGCGCTCGCGCAGCGGCGGCACATCCAGCTCAAAAACGGCAAGACGGAAGTAGAGATCGTCTCGGAACGTTCCTTTTTCCACCGCCTCCGACAGGCTGCGATGGCTGGCTGCGATGATCCGCACATCCAGGCTGATGTCTTCCCGGCCATTCAACCGCTTGATCTTCCGTTCCTGCAGTACCCGAAGCAGCGCCACCTGCTGCGTATGGCTCAGCTCTGCTACCTCGTCCAAGAAGAGGGTGCCTTTGTCCGCCCGCTCAAAAACTCCGATATGCCGGTCAATCGCCCCCGTAAAAGCACCTTTTTCGTGACCAAACAGCTCGGAGTTTTGCAGGCTCTCGGTGATCGCGCCGCAGTTCACCGCAACAAAGGGCTGGTTGGCTCGGCGACTCTGTTGGTGAATTGAGCTTGCAACAAGCTCTTTTCCGGTTCCGCTCTCCCCATGGATCAGCACCGTCACGTCCCTGGTAGCGACCCGGTCGATCTGGAGACAGAGCTGCTGCACCGCCGCTGACTCGCCAAAAATCTGGTTGGTCGCATCTCCCGCCCGCCGCTGGCGACGTTGCTCGCTCTGCCGGGCATTGGAGGCGACCGCGCGCTGCACGGTCGCCAGGATTTTGGCACGATCCGCCGTACTTTTGACCAGATAGTCATCTGCACCTTCGCGGGTGGCCGCCATGATCATCGGTGGACTGCTATCCGCAGTGAGCATGATCACCGGTACCTCGGGATGGGTGGCCTTCACCTCACGCAGCACCTCCAGACCATCGAGCCCCTCCGCACCCGATGCAAAACTGGCTACTTCATAGCCTCCACTTTCCAGAAAACGCTCCACCAGACGCCGCTGGTCGGGGTCATCGTCGATCAAAAGAATCAGGCTCTTTTGAGAATGTGGGACCACAC
>JBEIQS010000190.1:0-11149 GCA_040376425.1 Alphaproteobacteria bacterium
ATCATGAAACTTATTTTGACTCGAATACAAATACAAATAGTTCCTACGACTTTCCGTGCTGGGATGAGGCTCGTATGGCAGGAACGATGTTCCTCTGGGCCATGAGCAAGCGATACACTTGTTTGGCAACCTCTGGAAATTGCTGTATGAACATGGATAAATCGGAATTTTTTGCCTACTCCACCTCCACCATGGCCCAGGTCAGCGCCTCATGTTAGCAATCTGCCTGATGGGCATTTGTCCTGCGATCGCCGACTCCGGTGACAGCGGGGATTGTGGCTACTACAGCGATCCCGTCGATGCTACCTTTGTAGACGGCCTATGTGTCACGGATGAGCTTGGTGACTACTGCGATGAGTGGTGGTACGGGCAGTGTCCAACCTGGGATGAGGTACGCAGAGATTCAGATGTGATGTTGTTCGTCTGTCCTCCGGGAGGATCGCTTATGTACCAAGCATCCTACTCCAATGGAGAGGGTGGTGGGCTTGCCTTATATTTTGATAGCGGTGGAACCCTTCAGGGTTCCTGGCTATGGGTCACCTCTTACTATTTCTGCTGCGAGGGGCATCGCTCTTTTGACTATCAACGGGGAGATGTGAATTGCCGGAACGGTACCCCGTTTGAAGACACTGGCCATAGCGACACCGGCGTCGGTCCGGACAGCAACCCGGACAGCCCACCCGAGAGCAGCCCGGACAGCCGGCCCGACGCAGAATCGCAGAGGCACACCGGCAACAAGCCCCCCTCTGCCTGCGGCTGCACCAGTCGCAATAGCGGCGCTGCGGCCGTGGTTGGCCTGCTCCTGCTGGCGCGGCGGTGGTTCAAACGATAGCTTCTACCTGATAAAAGATGATACATGTATCAATGTATCACCGCCTCGGCGCCCTGCCGCCTTCTCTTCAGGTCAGCGCATCCACCCCCGTTCTTTGAGCTGTGCGGACATCCACACTCCTAAAAAACTCACCCTCTCCTCTTCTCCCCCCGCACCACGATCTCCTTCCCCGCAAAAGAAATCCCAAACTTCCGGATCGGCGCCGCCCCGGCGGCCTCCAGCTCCACACCGTAGCCTTTCGTCGAAATCTGCCGGAGCGCCGCCGCCGCATACCAGGCCAGGCTCCCCTTCCCCGTCCGCTTTTTGAACTCCAGCACCACCCCCGGCTGCCCAGGACTTTTCGGAATCATCAACACATCCGCCCGACCCAAGCCATCTTCGCGGTTGCTGCGCACCCGATGGGTCTTCTCCAGGGTCACCAGCAGACCCAGGACAAAGGCATGATAAAAAGCCTCGTCCTGCGTTCGGGCCACGTCATGGCTGGACACATGGCGGAGCAGGAGCTTTTGAAGCAAATCCTGCACTTTTTCGGCGTCTCCCGTCAAAAGCGCCTGATGCAGGGGCTCCAAACCCCCTTCGCCACTGTAGAGGCGCTCAGAAAAGCTGTTCCGCCAGATCCGGCGTACCTCTTGGTTGGGGATGGCCAGCGTGGCCAGTAGCTGGTCTCCATCGTCCCGCACGCTTACCGCCTTGAGATAGCCCGAAAAAAGCAACATACTCCATACATTGTTCCCCTCCAGGTCGCGAAGGGCCACATTCTCGTCTACCGGGCGCTCGATGGTGCCTCCCTCCAGCAGCGTCGTGATCGGGGCATGGAGATCGGTGCTCTTCAACAAAAGTTCACGTACCAGATCATTTCTGCCTGCGGTACCCAGCCAGTAGGGCTGGAGCGGTGCCTCCGGATCGGCCAACACATGCAGGATCGACCAGGGGTTGTACACCGTGCTGTCGCAAAAACGGTAGCCGTTGTACCAGCGGCGGATCTCCTCGGCCTCCCCTTCCCGCCCATACTGTTTTAACAGACTGCCCACTTCGGTTTCCGTGAAGCCGAACAGCTCAGCTTTCCGATCCAGAAGGCTGAAGACCCGAACATTGTTCAGACTCGAAAACATCGACTCCTTGGCCACCCGAAGCACCCCCGTCAGCACCCCCCGGTAGAGGCGGGGGTTGTCCTTCAGCCCCTCGGTCAGAAAAGTGCGGAACCACTCTGCCACCGGGTCAAAATGGCCGGCACTCCAGGCCTGGAGAATCGGCCCGTCATACTCATCGATCAGGATCACCACCCGCTCTCCGGTGGCAGCAAAAAGGGCGGCGCTCAGCTCCGCCAGAACCCCCTGCTCATCCACGGTTCCCGCCAGCACCGAACGGAGGTTCTGGACCAGACCGGGGCGCACACCGGGTCCCGACCAGAGCGGCTCCAGACGCTCCAGCTCTCGCCACAGCACCCGGCGCAGCCCGGTGCGGGTGTCCGCCCAGTCCGTGCCTTTGACGCCCCGGAAGCTCAACGAGATCACCGCGTGCTTCTGATAGTGTTGACGTGCCAAGGGATCGGACCATACCGCCAAATCCGAGAAGAGCGCGCTCCGATCCGACCCGATCTCCAAAAAAGTCTGGAGCATGGACATGGAGAGCGTTTTGCCGAAGCGCCGGGGGCGCGGGTAGAGCTGTACCTCGGCGTTGCGGGCCAGAACTTCAGAGATGAAGCGGCTTTTGTCCACATAGAGGTAGCCACCTTCCCGCAGCTTGGGGAAGTCGGAGGTGCCGGTGAGGATCGGGGGTGGGGCCATGCGAGAAAACATAACCCGCCGCCCTCCTCTCCCTCGGAAATTCACCTGCTCCTGTGCTACCCTTCCGCCCATGACCCTGTTGCTTCTCCTCTCCTGTACTTCCAGCTCCCCTCCTCTCTGAACGGCCTCCTTTCCTGCACTCCAGATGCAGACAAGGATGGAGGAGGAGAGCCTTGTTTTTGAAGATACGACCGGCGCGCTGGCGCTGCGAACGGTGGGGGTGGGGCGGCAGAGCCTCCAGCCCTTCTCGGAGCTGCCGGTGCTTCAAAAGGAGCGTGGCACCAACACTTCCCGCGGAGAGTGGCTGTATCCGCTGGGATCGGGACTCGGCCAGGGCTGGACGCTGACCGAGCGCCCGGCCGGTCGCTATCCGCTCCAGATCGTGGTGGAAGTGCCCGAAGCCGAGCTTGCACTCTGGGAGAATTCGCAGGGTGTGGATGTGCATGCCGCCGACGGCAGCCGCTGGACCTATTCGGGGATCCAGGCGGAAGATGCCGATGGAACACTACTTCCGGCGTGGATGGAGGTGGACGGCAGCCGTATCCGCCTTCGGGTGGACGATGCGGGCGCACGCTGGCCAATCCGGGTGGACCCCGTGGTGACCACGGCGGCCAACAGTATTGCGGGTTCTTCCTCTTCCTTTCTGGGTCAGGCGGTGGCCGGTGGCGACGTGAATGGCGACGGCTACGACGACTTCCTGGTCAGCGCCTACCGAATCTCCACCCGGGGAGCGGTGTATGTCTATCTTGGGTCGGCCTCCGGTATTGGAACAACCCCGGCTACAACCTTGTATCCGGCCACCTCCGGCCAGGATGGCTTCTTTGGGTGGGAGATCCGCACCGCCGACTTCAATGCCGATGGCTATGCCGACGCAGCCGTCTCAGAGCCCGAATATAGCAATGGAAGCGTCTATATTTTTATGGGGAGCAGCGCCGGGTTGAATGCGACGGCCGCCTACGTGATCAGCGGCTCCACCGCACGCGAGCGCAACGGCTATGCCCTGGCCGTGGGTGACTACGATAGGGATGGCTACGACGATCTGGTTTCCACCAATATCTATCGGAATACCTATGGTGCCGCAGATGTCTACTATGGCTCAGTGAACGGCCTGACGCCTCTGCGTTTGGCCACCCTGGACCAGTCCAGCAGCTTTCACGACATGGGCTACTGTGCAGATGCGGGTGATGTTAACGGCGATGGCTACGATGATCTGGTGGTCGGGCACTACGAAAGTGCCCGCTACTATGGAGAGATGTTTGTGTACATGGGCTCCGCCACCGGCCTCGCATCCACCCCGGCCGCCACCTATGTGGGCCCTGAGGAGAGTATCAGCTTTGGCTTGAGCGTGGCGGTTTTTGGCGATGTGAACGGGGATGGCTACGAGGACGTGGGGATGGGGGCCAGCAGGCTGGATCTCCCCTATGGAGACTCCGGCGCCGTGTACATGTACTACGGTTCTTCCTCGGGAATTCCGGTAAATCCCAACACAACTCTGTATGGCACCGGCTATGGCGACAACTTTGGCCGCAGCCTGGAGGCCGCCGGGGATACAAATGCGGATGGGTATGCCGACGCTATCATCGGCTCTCCCTACGCCAACGGTGGCACCTATTCATCGGGGTCAGCCAAAATTTTCCCGGGATCGGCTGCCGGTCTGGTGGAGGCCGATGCGGATCGCGTCTACGCCGGAACCACTCCCTACGAAAGTTATGCGTCGGAAGTGGGGGGCGTGGGCGATCTCAATGGCGATGGTTTTGACGATGTGGCGGTAGGACATCCGGACGGCTCCGGTCACAATGGTGCCGTCTACATTTATGTTGGCACCGATGGAACCATCGATGACGACGGCGATGGCTACTTTTTGACCGGCGGTGCCCCTGACTGCGACGACACCAACAACAGCATCTATCCGGGTGCGACCGAGCTTTGTGACGGGGTGGATCAAGATTGCGACGGCGTGGTGGACGACGGGGTGGCCACTCCCTACTATGCCGATGCCGACGGTGATGGCTATGGTGACCCAAGCCAATCTCAGGCGGCTTGCTCCCTACCCACCGGCTTTGTGGCAGATGCAAGCGACTGCAACGATGCGGATGCCGCGGTCCACCCGGGGACTGTGGAAGGCACGGCCGACGCGCTAGACCAAGACTGCGACGGACAGGAGATCTGCTATACCGATCTGGACGGGGATCAGTACGGAACCACAGGTACAGGGCTGAGTACCACATTGAGCTGTATGGCCTCTGGTGTTTCACCGGTTGCGACGGACTGTGATGACAGCCTTGCGACGGTCTACCCCGGAGCGGCCGAGGCCTTGGGCGATGCGGTGGACCAGGACTGCGACGGGGGCGACGCCTGCTTTGTGGACGCCGATCTCGATAGTCAGGGCGGAGAAGTCTACATTGCAAGTTCTGATCTTGACTGCCTGGATGCGGGCGAGGCAGCCACGGGCGGGGACTGCAACGATACTGTGCCCACCACCTACACCGGTGCCACCGAGCTGGTGGCCGACGGGGTGGACCAGGACTGCGACGGCCAGGAGGGCTGCTATTCGGACACCGATGGCGACCTGTATGGCAGCATCAACATGGTGGCCGGAGGTGACCTGGACTGCCTGGACGCCGGCGAGGCGGCCGTCGCGGGCGACTGCAATGATCTGGCGCCCACCATCTACCCCGGCGCAACGGAGATCGCTGGAGATGGGGTGGACGAAGACTGCAATGGCGGCGACCTCTGCTATGTGGATGCCGATGGCGATGGCTTTGGCGATACGATGCAGCAGCGATCCGGCAGTTTGGACTGTAGCGGCGTGGGCGAGGCGGCGCTGGGTGGCGACTGCGACGATGCTCGTGCCTCGGCTTGGCCTGGCGCCACCGAAGTGCCTGGCAATGCGACGGATGAAGACTGCGATGGTCAGGAACAATGTTATGTAGATGCGGATCAGGACGGTGTGGGGGGCTACGACACCACCCTGAGCACCACCCTCACCTGCGACTCGGCAGGGCTCTCCTGGCGCACCGAGGATTGCGACGATGTGGATGCGGCTCGGAACCCGGACCAGACCGAGGTGCCTGCGGATGGGGTGGATCAAGATTGTGACAGCTTGGAAGCCTGCTATGTTGATGCGGACGGAGACAGCTATGGAGGACGGCAGACCGAAGCCGGCACGGATTTTGCATGCGCCTCCTCCGGGCTGGCTACCGGCTCGGCGGACTGCGACGATGGCGACGCCACCGTTCACCCGGAGGCCGTAGAAGTGGCCGCCAACGGGGTAGATCAGAACTGCGATGGCGAGGAGGACTGCTATGTGGATGCCGACGGGGACGGTCACGGCATTTCCGATCTGAAGCCGAGCAGCACCCTGAGCTGCACCAGCGCCGGCGTAGCCGCCCTGGACGATGACTGTGACGATGGCAGTGCGCAGGTCTACCCGGAAGCGGAGGAGAAACCTGCCGATGGCGTGGATCAGGACTGCGATGGGGGGGAGCTCTGCTACAGCGACACCGATGGCGACAGCTTCGGCTCGGCCGAGCTGGTGTCCAGCCCCAACCTGAGCTGCGTGGACGGCGGAGAAGCCACTTCAGACGCCGACTGTGACGATAGCCAAGCCTCCTCCTATCCGGGGGCGGCCGAGAGCTGCAACGGGGACGACGACAACTGTGATGGCACCGCGGACGAGGACCTGGAGTGCGAGGAGAAGCCCCCGGAGATTGCCTGTAGCCAAGGCGCGGCCTCCTCCTCCCCCACCCTTCTGCTGGGCTTGCTGGCGCTGGCATGGCGTCGGCGTCGTTCCTGAGCGTTCAGGATCGGCGTTGTCCGCCGCGTTGATCCCCTTCTTTGTCGAGCTATTGTGGTGTAGCTGAGCCGGTGGCGCCGGTGGAGGTGTTACCCACCACATCCAGTGCGCAGACACGGTAGTAGATTTTGACACCGGCGCTCAGGCCGCTGAGGGTGGTGGAGCTGCCGGTGCCGGTGTAGCCCACGGTGCCACTGCTGCAGGTGGAGGCCGGGCTACTGGTGCCATAGACCACTTTGTAGCTGGCGAGTCCGCTGGTGGCGTCCGTGGAGGCCGTCCAGGACAAGGCGATCTGGCCGCTGCCCGGGGTAGCGGTGATGGTGCCGTTGGTGGGTGCGGTTGCGTCGTAGCTGATGGTGTCGGTGGCGGCGGTGGAGGTGTTTCCGTAGGTGTCCTTGAAGGTGGCGTAGACGGTCTGGCTGCCCGCCGTAGTTCCCAACGTGACACTGCCGGTGGTGTTGTAGGCGATGAAGCTGCTGCAGGTGGAGGTGGTGGACAAGCACATGGTGCTGACGCTGGTGTCGTCGGTGGCCGAGAGGGTCGCGGAGACGGTGCGGCTTTTGGTCCAGGTGGCGCCTCCGGCCAGGGTGATGGTGCCGGTGGGAGCGTTGTATTCCGGCGCGGGCCTGCTGGTGACGCTTGCGCCGGTGCTGGTGTTGCCCGCGGTGTCTACCGCACAGACCCGGAAGCCGTAGGTAGTGCCGTTGCTGAGGCCGCTGACCGTGGTGGAGGTGGCGCTGCCCGTGTAGACCACCGTTCCGGTGCTGCAGCTTGTGGGCGCGGTGGTGGTGGCTTGAACCACCTTGTAGGCGTAGATTCCGCTGCCGGCGTCCGAAAATCCACTCCAGCTCAGCGTGACTTGGCCTGCGGCGGGCGCAGCGGCGAGCGCTCCGTTGGTAGGAGCAGTGGCGTCGTAGCTGATGGTGTCGGTGACCGCAGACGAGGTGTTTCCATAGCTGTCTTTGAAGGTGGCATAGACGGTCTGGCTTCCGGCCGTTGTGCCCAAAGTGACACTGCCGGTTGTATTGTATGCGATAAAGGTGCTGCAAGTGGTGGAGGTGGACAGGCACATCGTGCTGACAGCGGTGTCATCCGTGGCCGAGAGCGTGGCCGAGATGGCGCGGGTGTTGGTCCATGTTGCGCCACCGGCCAAGGTGATCGTGCCGGTGGGCGCGTTGTATTCCGGTGCGGGTCGGCTGGTGACGGTGGCCCCGGTGCTGGTGTTACCGGCATTGTCCACCGCACAGACCCGGAAGCCGTAGGTGCTGCCGTTGCTCAGGCCGGTCACGGTAGCCGAGCTGGCGCTCCCACTGTAGACCACGGTCCCGGTGCTGCAGCTTGTGGGGGCGGTGGTGGTGCCCTGGACCAAAGTGTAGGTGGCGATTCCGCTGGTGGCATCAGCAAAACCGGTCCAGCTCAATGACACCTGGCCAGAGGAGGCCGAGGCGGTCACGGTGCCATTGGTGGGCGCGGTGGCGTCGTAGATGATGGTGTCAGTGACGGCGGTGGCGGTGGTTCCGTAGGCGTCCTTGAAGGTGGCGTAGACGGTCTGCGTGCCGGCGGTGCTGCCCAGGGTGACAGTGGCGCTGGTATTATAGGCTACAAAAGTGCTGCATGTGGTACTGGTGGAGAGGCACATGGTGGCCACACCTGTGTCGTCGGTCGCGGCGATCGTGGCAGTAACGGAGCGGCTTTTGGTCCAGGTGGCGCCGCCGGCGAGGCTGATGCTGCCGGTGGGGGCATTGTATTCGGGGGCAGGACGAACGGTGGTGGTGGCGCCAGTGCTGGTGTTGCCGGCGTTGTCGATGGCGCAGACGCGGACGGTGTAGGTGCTTCCATTGGTGAGGCCGGTCAGGGAGGCGCTGGTGGAGGAGCCGGTGTAGCCCACCGTGCCGTTGGTGCAGGATGCTGCGGGGGCGGTGGTGCCATAGACAACCTTGTAGCTGCTGATCCCCGATCCGGCGTCGACAAAGCCGGTCCAAGACACGGCAGCCGCGCTGTCGCTGCCGGAGGCGGTGGTGCTGCCGTTTGTGGGGACGGTGGTGTCATAGACGATGGTGTCGGTGGTGGTTGATCCGGTGTTTCCATAGCTGTCGCGGAAGCTGACATAGACAGTCTTGGTGGCAGAGCCGGAGCTGCTCAAGGTCCAGGACTTGCTGGTGTTGTAGGCCTCCCAAGCCGTGCAGGTGGTGCTGTTGCTGATGCACATGGTGGCCACTCCGTCACTGTCGGTGGCGGCGAGGCTCAGGGTGACGGCGGTGCTGCGGGTGCCGGTCGCGCCAGAGGCAATGCTGATAGTGCCGATGGGACCGGCGTTGGCGACCTGGTTGATGGGAACGGTGCGTCCGGAAAGGGAGAGGTTTCCGCTGCGGGCGGCGCCGGTGTTTGCGGCGGCGGTCCAGGTGACACTGGCCGACCCGGTGCCGCTGCTGCCGGCCGTCGTGAGCCAGGCGGCATCGCTGCTGACGGTCCAGGCACAGGAGCTGTCGGCGGTGATACTGATGCTGTCGCTGTCCCCGGCGGCATCGGCCGAGAAGCTGGCGGGAGAGAGGGAGGTGATGCAGTCGGTGACCGAGGCATCCAAGGCCAGGCGGGGAAAGCTCAGGCCCGTTCGACTGTCCACAACCGTGACACCGTTGCCGGTCAAGCGGTCTTCAAGCTGCTCCACGGTGGCCGAGGCATCGGTGGCGCGGAGGACAGCCACGGCGCCGGCAACGTGCGGCGCGGCCTGGGAGGTGCCGGACATGGTCACCCCGCCGGCGTTAATGAAGGTACCCGGGGCGAGAATATCCACAAAGGAGGCGGTGTTCGAGAAGCAGGCCACCTTGTCGGCGGTGCTGGAGCTGTCGAAGCAGGCGCTGAAGGCCAACCCGCCGTAGCTGGCATCATAGACCGCACCTACAGAGAGGGCGTTCGCGTCGCAGGCGGGCGCGGCGATGGCGTTGAGAGCGCCGTTGTTCCCTGTTGCTGCCACCACCACCACGCCTGCGGCACGCGCGTTGGCAATGGCGCTGGAAAATGGGCTGGAACACTCAGCGGTGTAAAGGCCCGACCCCAGACTCATGTTGAGGGCGGCGATATTGTAGGTGGCCTGGTTGGCGATCACCCAGTCGATGGCGGCGATGATGTCGGTGGAGGATGCGGTGCCGCCGCTGAATACGTCCAAGGCCAGGATGTCTGCCCCGGGGGCGACCTTTGCGACGATGGACGACACGTTGGTGCCGTGGGGGGAGGAGCTGTCGTCGCGCTGGCCGTCGTTGGCGGCGATGTCGGCGGCGTAGGCGACGCGGCAGGTCGAGGGGGTGCCGACAGCCGTGCAGCTCCCCAGGTCGGAGACTGTCCAGTCAGCGCCGGTGTCCAGGACAGCCACGGCGGTCCCCGCTCCCAAAAAACCGGCTGCCTGAGCGGTAGGTTGTCCGATCAGGTTGAGGCTTTCGGTCAAATCCGTAGTATGGAATACATTTGGATCCAGGGAGAGCACATCGGGGCGTTGGAGGAGCTCAAGGGCGGCCTCGGTGTTTGGCAGGCGCAGGGCGACCACCGGGATGTGGGTGTAGACGCGCTCGACGGTCACTCCAGGGGGAAGCTCGCGGAGAAGGGCATCGGCCTGCATCTGCCAGGCGGCGGCCCGGGTCGCGATCAGGGCGGGGCGATCCCCCGGCCGATCCTGAGGGCCGCGGAGGCGGGAGATTTCAGCGGCGATGGGGCGGTCATCCAGGCGAAGTAGGGCCACCACGGGCTGTCCCAGGGCCAGGGAGGCGGCCAGGGTGGGATGCAGCGCTGAACGGGCGGGCGCGCTGTCGCCGGAGTCCAGCGCAGCGTCCGGGAGTGGGGCACAGCCGGCCAGCAAGAGGCTCAACGCGACGGGGCATGCGGTGCGAAGGGAGCGGGAGTGCATGGGCGCCTCGGGTGACTATTCTTACCTGTCGTTCATGGGTGCAGCAACGGGCCGGTTGGGGTCGGCTCGGCCTTTTTTCCGGTCGTGGCGAGGCGGCCGCCAGATCATGAAAAATCAATTTCTTTTTTGAGCCGATCCGGCGCCGGCCGGCGCATGCCGGATTGAGAGTGGTTCTCATCCCCGGCCGGTGCGGCGCAGCCCTCGGGGAGATCATGCGCCCGGAGTAGTCATGTTCTCGCTTCTCTTTTTGATGATCGGCTGTGCGGAAGAAACTGCGGACTCAGCCTTTGCGGACGAGCTGGAGCTGCCCGAAGGGGATCGAGTGGCGGTGTCGCTGGTGGGGCAGGATCTCAGTGCAGATTTTGACGCCGAGAGCGGTGTGACCATTGTGCAGGCCCCTGCCGAGGCCACGTCCAACACCGATCCGACGCCCGCCACCCATCGGGTTCGCTACCTGAATTACCCGGATATGCCAGTCGAAAACGCGAATACCGGCTTCCTGCACTATGTGTCCCGGGAGAGCATTGCGGTCTACTACCTTGCGGCCACTGATCCCACCGGTGCAAGCACCCTCAACTACGGCAGCTCGGGCTCCAACATCACCCTGAGCTACGACGGAAACTGGACCTACTACAACCTGCGTTCTACGCTCAATGGCGTGGTGAATGGCTACGACATCTGGGGCAGCGTGGGAACGCCCACCTACGGTGGGGCGACGTTGGCGGTGGATGCAAACGCGGCAGCGCCAACCATCGGGCCCGCGGGCGTGCTGAATGGGCGCTACATCATCCCGATTATCGATCAGGCAAACTATAGCGGCTGTCTGTCGAACAACC
>JBEIQS010000141.1:0-15346 GCA_040376425.1 Alphaproteobacteria bacterium
CACCATCCCTTCACCGACGCGGAACGGGAAAGCTGGAGAAATCAACAGACAACCAAGTCTGCTGATGGAGGAAACCATGTCTGAGCCCCTTTTGCGCGTGGAGGGCCTCCAAAAGCACTTTCCGGTGCGGCGCGGCTTCCTGCGCCGGCAGGTGGGTGTGGTTCGTGCGGTCGACAACGTAAGTTTTGTGCTTGGGAAGCAGAAAACCCTGGCTGTGGTCGGGGAGTCCGGCTGCGGCAAAACCACTGCAGCCCGCGCACTGCTGCGTCTGATCGAGCCTGATGCCGGAAAAGTGTGGTTTCGCGACAAGGATCTCGTCCAATTGGATGCGCCCGGCCTGCAGGCCATGCGGCGCTACATGCAGATCATTTTCCAGGATCCCTTCTCCAGCCTGAATCCCCGCCATACCATCGGGCAGATCATCGGCCGTCCCCTGGTGCTGCACGGACTCTGTTCCACCTCCGAAGCCGACGATCGCGTGCGCGCCATTCTCGAAAAAGTGGGCCTACAGCCCCGCTATATCTCCCGCTATCCCCACGAGTTCTCGGGCGGGCAGCGGCAGCGGATTGGCATCGCCCGCGCCATCGCGTTGAAACCCGATTTTGTGGTGTGCGACGAGGCCGTGAGCGCCCTGGACGTTTCCGTCCGTGCTCAAGTACTGAACCTGCTCATGGATCTCCAGGAAGAGTTCAAGCTCTCTTATGTTTTTGTTACCCACGACCTGAGCGTGGTGGAGCACATCGCCGACGACGTGGTGGTCATGTACCTGGGCCAGGTGGTAGAGAAGGCGCCCCGCTCCTCGCTCTTTCAGCGCGCCTGGCATCCCTACACCGAAGCCCTGCTGTCCGCTGCTCCCTCCCCGCACCCCGGGTTGCGGAAAAAGCGCATCCTGCTTGCAGGCGACGTGCCCAGCCCACTGAATCCCCCGCGGGGCTGCCGCTTCCACACCCGCTGCCCGATGGCGATGGAGCACTGCCGCCGAGAGGAGCCCCGCCCGGTCACCGTCGCGCCAGACCACACCGTCGCCTGCCACCTGTACAAAGAAGGAACCTGAGCGGCCACGATTTGTTTACGAGCTTCACAATCTACCGATTGTGTAGCGGTTGAGTGGACAACGAAGGCAGCAACTGCTATCGTCCGCACCATGGAAGTGCTGGTAGCCGACGACGACCCCACCACTCGCCTGATGATGAAGGCGAGCTTGGAGAAGCTCGGCTATCGGGTTCGGCTTGCGACGGATGGGACGGAAGCCCTCGCTATCCTGGGCAGCGAACACCCGCCGCGCCTCGCGATACTGGATTGGGAAATGCCGGGGGCCACCGGCGTGGAAGTGTGCCGCTGGATCCGCACCGGCGGCGACGAACCCTACACCTACATCATCCTCCTCACCTGCCGCACCTCGCTCACTGACATCGTCGAAGCGATGGACGCTGGGGCCGACTCCTTTATTCGGAAGCCAGTCGACCCGAACGAGCTGAAGGCGCGGCTGCGCCCGGGGCATCGGATGTTGGACCTGCAACGTCAGTTGATCCGGGCCAGGGAGGCCTATCGCTACCAGGCGCGCCACGACGGCCTGACGGGTCTGTACAACCGAACGGCGATCGTGGAGATGTTGAAAGCCGCTCTGGACACAGGGCCGGTGTCGGTCGCCATGATGGATGTGGATCACTTCAAGCAGATCAACGACCAGCTCGGCCACGATGTGGGGGACCGCGTGCTGGTGGAGCTGGGGCGCGTCCTCACCCAGGCACTGCGCCCCGAGGATGCTGTCGGGCGTCTGGGGGGAGAGGAGTTTCTGTTGGTACTGCCCGGGGTGGATACCTGGGAGGCGGCACGGGTCGGGGAGCGGCTGCGAAAGCGTGTGGAAGATCTACAGTTCCTGGAGCAAGGCAAGACCTTGCGGGTCACCGTTTCCGTCGGGGTGGCCACTGCGGCCGCGCACACACCCTACACGGACCTGCTCAAGCGGGCGGACCGCACCATGTACTCCGCCAAACATGCGGGTAGAAATAGGGTTATCGTCTGGTCAGACGACAGCCCCGACATGGTGACCTGATGCCAACGGACGGCGACCGCCTGGACCTGAAACGACTCGCCGGACTTCGGGAGATCGACCCGGCGTTGCCCCGCGAGATGTTCGACGCCTTCACTGCGGATCTGGTGGTAAGTCTACCGATGCTGGTGCTCCATACCGTCAACCGGAATTGGGAAGGGGCCCGATCGTTGGCCCACCGCCTGAAGGGTGCAGCGGCCTCGCTGGGAGCCACAACCTTGTGGGACAACCTGGAAGAAGTGGAGAGCACGGCAAAAGCCGGCGTGGTCACCCAGCAGCAGATTGAGGATCTGGAAGAGGAGCTGGAGGCCACGCTCCAAGCCCTGCGTCAGCACCTGACCTGAGGGACGGCATTTCTCGTGGTGGCCGGTGTATAGCCTTTCGGCATGTTGCTGCTATTTCTGGCTTGTGCGGATCACTTTGGAAAGACCACCGAGTCTGTGGGGCCCATGACCGAAGTGCGGGTGGAGATTGAGAATGGCGATGTTGTCCTTTCGGGCGGTATGTCCGGCGTAGGCACCCTGCGCTGGGACTGGAAGGGTCCGGTGCGCCCCTCCCACAGCCAGACCGATGGTCTCCTCTCCATCACCGCTGCCTGTCCGCCGCTCCTGCACTGCAGCAGCAACATGAGCCTGGATCTGGCCTCCAACCTGCCGGTATCCATCCAGCTCGGCGAAGGCAGCGTGGATGTCTCCCACATGACCCGAGGCCTGCAGGTGGAGGTGGAGAAGGCCAACGTGCGCCTGACCGACCTGCGCTCGCCCAAAGTACGGGTGCAGGCCGGATGGGGCGAGATCTACGTGCAGTTGAAGGAGATCCCCGAGCGGGTGGATATCGACGTGGTCGTCGGAAACATCCTGGTGGAAGTCCCCAATGCCGAATACAACCTGATGCAGGACGCGGAAGAGTCCAGCACGGCGCCCAAAAAAGCCGGCATCCCCATCCGGATCCACACCAGCTCTGGCGAAGCCCGGCTCAAGCTGACAAACTAGAGCTGCCCCACCTCGGAGCGCTCGCCGCGCATTCCCGTCTGCTGGAGCATATTCAGGATGGACGCAGCCGTTTCCTCCACCGCCTTGTTGGTGACGTTGATCACCGGCCACTGCCGGTTTCGACGGAAGAGGGCGTCCGCATATTCAAGCTCGGCCAGAATGTAGTCCATGTCGGAGTAGCTCTCACTGCCGACCACCCGCATGGTCTTGAGGCGTTGCTGGCGGATCTCCTGCAGCTTCTGCGGGTCGATGGTGAGCGCAAACACCCGCTTGGGGTCGATCTCCCAAAGCTGCGGCGGCGGATCCCGGTCCAGCACCAGCGGCACATTCGCCACCTTGTAGCCTTTGTAGGCCAACAAGACTGAAAGGGGGGTCTTGGAGGTGCGCGACACCCCCACCAGCACGATATCGGCCTGCTGCAGCGTCCGTACATCCTTGCCATCGTCCATCTTGATGGAGAATTCGATAGCTTCGATGCGGCGAAAATAGTCCGCATCCGCCCGGTGCATCAGGCCCGGGGTGCCCTGGGGCGCCTGCCCCAGCCAACCGGACAGCCCCGAGATCATGGTCCCCAGCACATCCACGTGCAAGAGTCTCCAGGCTTTACACAGCTCATTTGCAAAATTCCGCTGGTCCGCCGACACCAACGAACTCACCACAAAGGCCCCCTGAAGCCCGGCCTGCTTCAGAATCCGCTCCAGCGTGTTCCGGTCGGCCACGTTGGAAAAAACCTGAATGTTCACGGAAGCTCCGGCAAATTGCCGCAGCGCAGCCCTGGTCACCTTGTCGGCTGTATCCCCGGTCCCGTCGCTGATGATGAATACCGGCCTGGGCCCCGCGTCAGACATACAACCCCTCCCCGTCCAGAGTAACATAGCTGCACCATGCCCGAGGCCCTTACCCTTCCCCACCACCTGCAGGACCTGCTCCGCCGCCGGGGCTCGGCCATCGCCGTGCGTTTTCTCTGGAACGGCGCCTGGACCAGCATGACCTGGTCCGAATTGCTGGATCGAGGTGCGGCCGTCGCCTGGGCCATGCGCGACCACCCCCGCGATGTTCCAGTGGCCTGGAGCAGCCCCGACCCCGGTCTTTTTTGCGCCACCCAGCTCGGCCTTCTGCACCTGGGACTGCCCTCGCGACCCGGCAGTGGTCCGCCCCCACCGGAGCCCACCACCCCCGCTCCCCGCGCCTATCTGCAGCGCCTCTGCCAACAGCTCCACCCGCGCGATCCGGCCTGGGACGGACTGAACCAGCAGGAGCTGCTTGCGCGTGTTCGTGGGCAGGCCGGAAGACTGGGGGAGGAGGCGCTGGCCAGCACAGCGTGGACACAGGCGCTCGGTGCCGCGGCGCTGGAGGGCAGCAGCCTGATCCTGGCCGGTCCCGACAGTCTGCCCTCCCTCCGACCCGGGGTCTGGCTGGCCTCGACCGACCAGATCCAGGCACTGAAGCTCCCCTCTTCGCGCCTGGGCCCGCTGGGAGGGCTGACCCGACGGTGGGGACGCCTGGATCAGCTTGTCGGCGATCGCCTTCAAAAGGTGTGGGTGGAGGGAGAGATCCCTGCCGCAGCGCAGTCTCTACAAGAGAGAGGGGTGCAGGTACGCATGTGGGGGATATAGTTGGATGCGGATTGTATGGGGTGGGCTTGATCGGTACGGTGCTCGATAAGTACGAGGTGCTCCAGAAGCTGGGCGAGGGGGCCACCGCGACCGTCTATCGGGGACGGCACACCACCATTGGTAAAGATGTCGCGATCAAAGTTCTACATCCGCACCTGACTGCCTCCTCGCGCTACCGCGAGCGCTTCAACCGCGAAGCCCGCGCCGTCGGCCGCCTGTCTCATCAGAACATCGTGTCGATCCTCGATTACTCCGGCTCGGACGTCAACGACTGCTACATCGTCACCGAGCTGGTGGATGGCCAGACCCTGCTGTCCGTACTGCAGCTCCAGGGGCGCATCCCCTCTGAGATCGCGGTACTGGTGGGCATGGATCTCTGCTCCGCCCTGGGTTTTGCCCATACGCACGGCGTGGTTCACCGCGACCTGAAGCCCGAAAACATCATGATCCGCCGCGATGGCCGGCTCAAGCTCATGGACTTTGGCGTGGCCCGGGTGCTGGACGAAGGCAGCATCACCCTGGAAGGATCGCTGCTTGGTAGTCCAGCATACATGAGTCCGCAGCAGGCCCTGGACCAGCCCCTGGACGGCCGCTCGGACCTGTTCAGCCTGGGCACCGTGCTCTTCCACGCCGTGACGGGCCACGTCCCCTTCTCTGGCACCAATGCCTCGGTCATCCTGCGCAATATCATAGACGGAAACCACCCCGAAGTGCTGGAATTGGCGCCGGACGCCTCGCCCGCCTTGGCCGCGGTGATCGATCGCCTGCTGGCCCCCAACCCCGACGATCGCTACGCCAATGCCGAGGAAGCCCGTGTCGCCCTGCTGAGCTGCCTGGAGGAGGTGGAGCTGGGGCCGGATCACCCCGTCTTCAACCTGCGCACCTACATCCTGGAGTCGCAGAGTGTCAGCACCCAGCTCACCGAGCACCTGCGCCGGGTGCTGCTGGAGCGTGGCCGCACCCGCCTCGCCGCCGGCGACCACCTCGGCGCCTTGCAGCTCTTCAACCGCCTGCTGGCGGTGGACGAGGACAACAAAGAAGTCATCGCGCTGATCCAGTCGCTGCACCAGAGCCCCGAGCCCGGGCGCAGCTCCCCGATCATGGCGCTTATCGCCGTGGGGCTGGCCCTGGGCATGGCCGGGCTGGCCTGGTGGCTGTACCCCAGCCGTCAGGCTCCCGCTCCTGAAGTGGTGGTCGAAGCGCCGCCCCCTCCCTCCGGTGAGCCCGCCTCCCCGGACCAGAGCGATCCGGTCAGCGCCACCGAGCCGGCGGCCGAGGGCGGCCCCTCCTCCCCCTCCCCACTCCCCAGCTCCGGCAAAAACCCGCCCACGCTGCTCACCCCCATCGCGAACACCTCGCGTGGGAGCCTGCGCCCGGTCGGCACCGTACCGGAAAGTCCCCAAAGTCCCGCCGAGATCACCATCAGCTCCGCCCGGTGGGCCGAGGTGTGGATCGACGGCCGGCGCCTGGGCTACACCCGCAAAGGTCCGGCTTCGGACTGGGTGGCCTCCGCACAGCGGCCCCTGCAGCTCTCCCCTGGCGAGCACCACCTGAGCCTGCGGAACGACTACTCCGAGCCCTACGAGGAGACCTTCCGCGTCGAGCCCGGAGAAAAGCGCAACTTCCGGGTGGATTTGCGTCGGAAGCCGGTGACCTTTACCGTCAACACGCAGATGCCGCGCGACTGTGCGGTCACCGTGGGCACCACCCGCTACGCCTCCGTGAAGGACTTCAACGGCACCTTCACCCTCTCTGAGCCGGCCCCGGACATGCCGGTGATCTTTGACTGCCCCGAGCCCGTAGGGCGCTTCGGCACCACCATCGGACCCACCTCCGGCGGGGAGTCGATCATCATCCCGGCCTCGCTGCCGATCCGCCCGGCGCCATGACAATCCTGTCCCGCCCGCCGCCCGGCCGCTCCCTCTTGACCTTGGAGACTGCTGCTTTCAGGCTTGTTTTGCGTACATGGCACGCTTCTTGCATAGTGCTATGGTCGAGCGGCTGCTACTACTTCGGACCCCTGCCGCAGGTCAAAAAAAACGAGGCCCCCGTGATCATCGACCAGAACCCCCCTTCACAGACCCCGCTGATCCTCAAGGATCGGACGGTCCAGGTCTTTGTGATTGCGCGGGACGAGGACGGGGTGAATTTCCAATGGAGTCGGTCGGATGGCACCCTGTTGGGCAACGCCCAGCAGGTCAACGCCGAGACCTCCTTCGTCGAGATCGCTCCGGATCCGGATGTTGAGCTGGACGGCCAAAGCCTGCGTTGCACCATCTACGACGGGGCCGTGCCCCCCGCCTCGGTGATTCTCACCTGGCCCCTGGAGGTTCCATGAGGTTCCTGCTTGCGATGCTGGTCGGCTGCGCGGGCAGCGACAAGGCCTTGGACGCCAGCGATACCTCCATGTTGCCGGAGAGCGCCATGCAGCGGGATCTGCGGGTGGACGTGAGTCCCTCTGCCGGCTCCGGGCTGCTGCCCCAGACCCGCATCTACCCGCCCGAGGCCTTCGAAAACGCCCTTTCGTTCCGCCTTGCGCCCACCGTCACCCTGGAAGGTACACTCTCCGGTGCCTACACCCGCCCGTGGAGTGCCGACGCCCCCTCCGAGGTCGCCCCGCTGGATGCGGTGATGACCCTGGCCATGGATCAGTCGCTGGCCTACGGCGTGGCCCTCACCAAAGCCGAGGAAGAAGGTGTATTCCGAATCTCCGTGCCCCAGGCCAACAACTACACGATTGCCGTGGTGCCTGCCCGGGCCGAGTCCGCACCTGTGCTGGTGGACAGCCTGAACCTGTTCGAAAACAGCGAGCTGAACCTGGAGCTTCCGGTGGGCTACCCCATTTACGGCCAGATCACCGACGGCGCCGGGCGGCCGCTGGCCGATGCCCCCCTGTCGCTGCGTGCCGTTGGAACGCCGGTTCCCGTGACCTCTGCCACCTTCACCACTGACTCCCGCGGCTGGTACCTGGCCCGCGTAGCCAGCTTTGGCGAATGGGAGCTGGTCACCGAGTCGGGCTCCGTGGAAGGTCGATCCTACGTCATTCCCGAAGTCAGTGCGGTTGCGACGGTGGAGTCCGAACAGGGCGCCATGCTCAACATCGCCGTGGGCGACATCGCCGCCACCGGCGTCATCGGAAAGGTGGTGGATGCCGACGGCCGGCCCATCGGCGACGCCAAAGTGCGCATTCGCAGCCGCAGCCTGGTCGGCAGCGAAGGTCGCTTCGATACCGAGGTCAACACCTCCAGCGACGGCACCTTTTTCCTGGAAGCCCTGGCCGGCAGCTATGCGCTGGAAGTGGTGGCCCCCTACGAGCGCCTGGACAGCCCGATCCTGCAGGATCTGACCCTGGAACCCGGCGTCATCGACCTGGGCCGCCTGGAGCTTGGCCCCTCGGCCCTGCTGGAGGGTCAGGTGGTGGGCGACGGTCCGGAGGCGGGCGTGCAGATCACCGCCACGCAGGTGGGCCTGCAGGGCTTCTCCTACAGCGGCACCACCGATGCCGATGGCCGCTACACCATCGCGGTGCCCGGCGGAAGCTACAGCCTGATGATCAACCCCGCCACGCCGGTGCAGTGGGCCTCCATGCGCAGCCGCCAGACCACCGAAGAACGCCCGCTCACCCAGCTTGAAGAAGGCGACCTGTTGACAGGTCAAGTCCTCTTTGAAGAAGTTGGACAGGCATTTTCTCTGGTAGAGCTCAAAGCCACACCGGGCGGCGGCCTGCTGGCGCGCACCGTGACCGACGACCAGGGCAACTTCCAGTTCCGGGTGGTGCTGCCTGAGTCGGGCGAAGACGACAGCGGCGAGGACAGCGGCCAGGACTCCGGCTCGGACACGGGCGGGAACTCCGGAAGCGACAGCGGCGACTCGGGTGCCGATTCCGGCGCTGACAGCGGGGCCTGAAAACCGGTCCGTGATCGGTTAGACTGCCGGGATGGGATGGATCCTGTGGGTGGCGCTGGGCTGGGCACAGCAGGGCAGTGCCCCTGCGGCCGATCCATTGCCTCCTGAAAATCCAGCGCCAACCCCGGAAGAGAGCGCACCACTCCCCGCCGAGCTGCCCCCCTCCCTGCCCGGACCGGTCGCCCCACCCACCGCAGCGGAGGCCCGGGAAAAGCTGCAAGCGGCCGTGCAGCACTACCTGGATGGCGATGCCGCGCGCGCCCGGCAGATGTTGTCCACCCTCCTTGGTTTTGGACCCGATCTGGAGGTGAATGTCCGCAAGGAGGCCCTGGTGTGGCTGGCGGACATCCTCTACTCGGAGGAGGGCGAAAAAGCGGCCCGGAACGCGCTGGAAGCCCTGCTGTCTGAGGACCCGGACTACACGCTGGACTCCTTCGCCCACCCCCCCGAGCTCAGCCGCTTTTTCGAGCAGATGAAGGCAGAGCGGAAAACGGTGGAAAATGTACCTCCGCCGCCTCCCCCCCCTCCAAAACTCCGGCCCTTTCCCCTTCTGGTTTTCCTGCCCGGCGGCGTCTACTACTATGTGAACGGTCAGCCCTGGGTGGGGGTGACCCTGAGCACGGTGCAGGTGGCCAGTGTGGCAGGTTCCGCCGCACTTTTTGTGCAGCTCTCCGAGCTTCCGGCCGAGGTGGAGCCCACCGACGAGGACCAGGTCAACCGCGCACGCGGGCTGCGGGCCCTGAACTGGACCATCGCCACGGCGGGTTGGCTCTCGCTGGCCGTGCCGATCCTGGTGGAGAGCGGGCGCTGGGGCACCGAGCGGGCCCGGCTGAGCGTCGGCACCGACGGGAAGCAGATCCTCGTTGCGGGACGTTTTTAGGGCTTCGGCTGGAGAAAGAGGCTCGGATGGGATAAACGGCCAGCGCATCCGGATGGATCATGGCCTTTCTGCGCTGTAAAGACCCCGTGCGGGGAGAAGACCGCGATATTCCGCTCCGAAAGCCGCTGATCACCATCGGCCGCGCCGATGGGAACGATGTGGTCCTGTCCGACCCCTCCCTGGCGCCCACCCATGCCAACCTGCTGCGGAAGGGCAACCACTTCACGCTCTCGGTGGTGGACCGGAACACGGTCTTTATGGTCAACGGCCAGAAGGCCCGCTCCACCGACTTGAAGGCCGGGGACGAAGTGGGTTTTGGCCGCTTCACCGTCACCCTGATGGAGGGCGAGGCCCGTGCCGCCAGCCCCTCGGCCCCCGCATTGGCCGCCATCCGCACCTCGGAAGTCAGCCGCCTGGCCAAGCTGGTGGAGTTCTCCCGCGATCTGATGGCCGACGGCGATAAAGACCGGATCTTCCGCAAGCTTTTGGAAGCTGTAGTCGAGATTACATCCGCAGAAAAGGGCTTCCTGATCGCCTTCAAAGATGGGGAGCGCTGCCTTGCAGCTTCGCACAACGTCGGCAAAGAAACCTTGGATCTCAGCCGAATCTCCGACTCCATCGTGGACCGGGTGATCGCCGACAAGCGCCCCCTGATTGTCTCCGATGCGCTGCGCGACGCCCAATTCGGGACGGCCCGCTCGGTGATGGACCTGAAGTTGTCCTCGGTCATGTGTGTACCCCTTACCTATCGCAACGAGCTGTTAGGGGTGTTGTACCTTGGTAATGACAATGTGCGGTCGCTGTTCGACCAGCAGGATCTGTCGCTGTTGGAGGTCTTCACCGCGCAGGCCTCCATGTTGGTGCACACCGCGCTGATGATGAACGAGCTTCAGGTGGCCAACCGCAACCTGGTGGAGCAGCTCCGCCAGGTCAGCCAGGGCGGCATCATCGGCTCCTCCGCGCCCATGAAGGATGTATTCAAGGTGATCCGCCGGGTTTCCCCGACGGACATCAACGTGCTGGTCCTGGGCGAGACCGGCACCGGCAAGGAGCTGATCGCCAAGGAAGTCCACCGCCTGTCCACCCGCAAAGAAAAGCCCTTTGTGGCGGTGAATTGTGGTGCCATTCCAGAAAATCTGCTGGAGAGCGAGCTGTTCGGGCACAAGCGCGGGGCCTTCACCGGCGCGATGAGCGACAAGATCGGCAAGTTTGAAGCGGCCAATGGCGGTACCATCTTCCTGGACGAGATCGGCGAGATGCCCATGTCGCTCCAGGTGAAGCTGCTGCGGGTGCTACAGGAGCGCATCATCGAGCGGGTGGGCGAGGTGCAGGGGCGCCCGCTGGACATCCGGGTGCTGTCGGCCACCAACAAAAATCTGGACGAAGAAATCCGCGCCGGCAACTTCCGCGAGGACCTCTTCTATCGGCTGAACGAAGTCACCCTGAAGCTACCCGCGCTGCGGGACCGGGGCGACGACATCTACCAAATCGCACAGTTCCTCCTGAACAAGTACGCCGAGCAGTATGGCAGCAAAGCCAAGAACTTCACCGCCGGCTGCTTGAACGCCATGAAGAGCTACTACTGGCCCGGAAATGTGCGCGAGCTGGAAAACCGCATCAAGAAGGCGGTGATCATGACCGACCGGGGCCAGCTCACCCCGGAAGACCTGGGCATCGTCCACCAGGACAAAAAAGCCCTTCAAACCCTGGCCAATGCCGAGGAAGAGTTCAAAAAGAACTACATCCGCCAGGCACTGGATCAGAATGCGTGGAATAAAGCCCAGACCGCGCGGGATCTGGATGTGGATCCACGCACTATCTTCCGCTACATCGAGAAGTTTGATGATTAGCCTGCTTCTGTCGCTTTTTCCGATGGTTATGGCAATGGACGACCCGATGGGCGCCGGCGGCACCCCCACGCCCACGGCCTCCTCCGACAAGACCACGGCCGAGTACCTGAGCGACTTGGACGGCGACAAGCCTTCGGACCGACTGCTTGCGGCACGGGTGCTGCAGGGGCAGCTCCGGCGCGCCCTTCGCACCGAGGCGCGCGGCAAGGTCGGCACGCTGGCCTACGACGACGCCCGTGCGGCCCTGGTGGAGCTGGACCAGCGGCTGCCCGGCGCCTGCACCAACGCGCTGAGCTATGCCAACGTGGTCGCGCCCTGTGCCGAGATGTTGGCGATGCTCGATGTTTTTGAGGCCATCCCCACCATCGAAGGCGTGCTGGCCACCGAAACCCGGAAGGGCCCGCAGCGTCGGATCAGCGAAGCCCTGGCCACGCTGAAAGAGAAGCAGAAGGCCGGATAACCGGAGGAGGAGGCGGCGTATGGTCAAAACCATCGGTCTGACCGGGGGCATCGCCTGTGGAAAAAGTACGGTGGCCGCAATCCTTCGCGATCGCGGCGTGCCGGTGCTGGATCTGGATCAGGTGGCGCGCCAGATTGTGGAGCCCGGACAGCCCGCCCTGGCGGAGATCGCTGCCCGCTGGCCGGAGGTGGTGGCGGAGGGGCGCCTGGACCGGCGTGCCTTGGGAGCCAAGATCGTGCAGGATCCGGCTGCCAAAAAGGAGCTGGAGAGCATCACCCACCCCCGCATCTGGCTGCAGATGGAGCAGTGGATCGCCGCCCAGACCGCCCCCGCCGTGGTCATCGAGGCCGCGCTGATGGTCGAAACCGGCTCCTACCTGCGCTATGACCGCCTGATCGTCGTCAGTGCCAGTCCGGACGTGCAGCGCCGCCGCCTTGCCGCCCGCGAGGGCTACGACGACGCCACCGTGGAGCGTTGGCTGGCCGCCCAGCTCCCGCTGTCCGAGAAGGAGCGCGTGGCGACGGTGGTGATCCGCAACGACGGCGACCGGGCGGCTTTGGAGGCGGAAGTGGCGCGGATCTGGCCGGGAGTTGCTGAATGAGGCTTCATTCAGCCCAGGGATCCGTCGCGATGCGGGCATAAAGCGCGATGTCGTGGCGGCCCTCCTTGTCGGGCCACCAGCCGCGCAGGATGCCTTCCAAAGGGAAACCCAGGCGCTCGGCCACGGCACGGCTGGCGCGGTTGTCCACGCGGCACAGCACCTCCACCCGGTGAATATTCAGCCGCTGATGGGCATCCTCCGCCACCGCACGCACCGCCCTCCCCATGATGCCCCGTCCGCGAAAGGACTCGCCCAGCCAGTAGCCCAGCTCGGCCCGGCCGCTGCGGGCATAGACATAGCCCACCACCCCAGCCACCACGCCATTCTCCAAGATAACCGCCTGAAATCCCTCGTTCCGCGCCCACTGCTCCTGCGACGCACGGATCCAGGCCCGCGTGCCCTCCAGGCTGTTGTGTTCGGCCCAGGGCATCCAGGGCATCAGCGTGGCCCGGCTGCGGTCGGCCTCGGCATAGATGGCCTCTGCAAGGCCGGGCTCAGCCATGATCAGGGACAGGGAATCGGAGAGGCGATGGGTGAACATAGGGCGTTATAACCTAACAGAGGTGATGGATGCTGCTGGTACTCTTCTGGGCCTGCACCGGTGCGGGGGACTCGACCAAGGAGTCTGCGCTCGACAGTGCGGTGCTGTCCTTTCAACATGGCCCTTGCGACGCGCAGGAAGCCTGTGTGGAGCCCCTGATCTGCATGGAAGGCTATACCATCGCCGGGGAACGCTACACCCTGTGCGAGCTGGCTTGCGATGAAGCCGCCGATGACTGCCCCGGCAACCAGACCTGCGGATGGGAGGCCGACGGAATCGCCACCCCCCACTGCATGTGAGGCTCAGGGGCCGTTCTCCTCTACCGTCAGCTCGCCCGTCACCTGGATGCCTTCCAGTCGGGCCAGGATTTCGGAGGTGGAAAGGCAGGGATTGCGAAGGATTCGCACCGTCTCCACCTGCTCCAGCTTGGGGAGCTCCAGCCGACAGAGGCGCTCGTTTCCGTCGATCTCCAGCCGATCCAGTACCACCAGCTCTGCAAAATCCAGTTCTTCCAACAAGGGGTTTTCGTGAATGTGGATGGTGGAGGCAGAGGAGATCTCTCCCAGGACCGCCGCCGCCACCAGCCCGTCGTTGCTGAGCAGCTCTACACGGCCGCCGTCCAGCAGGCGGCCCTCCACATCCCTGGTGTCGGTCAGGCCCACGGAAGCCAGCCGAAGCCCCCCCAGCGTGGCCGCTCCCAGGCCATCCATACGGCGAAGTGCGGGCATGTCGCTGAGTTGCAGGGAGTACTCGATCTGGCGGAGTGACGGAAAAGCCGGCAGATCCTCCCAGGTGGCGCCGCCGATCTGCACCACACTGGCCCGCTCCAAGCCCGGAAATGCCTCTTGACTCGTCAAGGGACCTTCCAGGTACAGACCTCCCTCCAGCTCTTTCACCCTGCTCAACCCACGAAGTTCCTGAAGCACCGGCGACACGGCCTGCACCTTGTTCGCCTCCCCCAGGGCGGCCAGATCCACTCCCTGCAGGCGGTCGCCCACGATCGACACGGAGGTGGCCACTTCCAAAAGGGGAAGCTCCACCCTGGACGGGCCGTCCACCCGCAGGCTCAGCTCTCCCACCCGCCTCAGCCCGGCCCGGCCCACCGCCTCCCCCTCCGCATAGATCAGCAGCTCCTCCGCCTCTTCCAGATCCAGGTCGATGCGACCAAAATTCCCGCCGACAACCATCTGCCCCACGCGTTGTAGCCGCTGTAGCCCGCCCAGCCCCGCGCTCCCCTCCCCTCTACAGGAAAAGGTGACTTCCTCCATCTCTTCCGGCAGATCCAGGCCCTCTATCGAACAGGCCCCCTCCAGATCCAGCCTCAGCCGCTCCAACGGCAGCTCCTCCGCCAGCCCGATCAGTCCGGGAAGGGACGGCACATCTTCGATAACCAGCGTATGGGTTCCTGAAATGCCGGCCAACCCCGCAAGACTCTCCAGCCGCTCCAAATCCCGCAGCGCAAGGCTCTGCACCTCTCCCAGCCCTTCCAGCCCCCACAGCTCCTGAAGGGGCGCATCCGCAATGTCCAGGCTGCCGTGGACCGCACACAGCCCCCTCAGACGCTCCGAGCTGAGCAGGTCGCGGACAAAAAGCTCACCTTCTACCGAGGAATAGCGGGAGAAGAAGTCCGCGACTTCCTCCTCCCCCTCCAGGTTGGCCTGCCCATAAAAAACCGCACCCGCATCGCAAGGCGAAGAGGTTTGTGTGGTGCAGGCGATCAGGAAGGGGAGCACCCTTCCAACATAACCCTACCGGGTCACCAGCACCGGCACCTTGCTGTCGCGCAGGACCCGCTCGGCGACGGAACCAAGGAGCACGCGGGAAAGACCGGTACGACCGTGGGTTCCCATGACGATCAGGTCGTTTCCGCCGGCAATCACCTCGGCCACCACCTCTTCGGGGGGGAAGCCTTCGCGCAGCGAGCATGCCCAAAGTACATCCTCGGGGATCTCTTCGTTGGCCAGCTTCCGCAGCATGTGCTCCTGCTCCCGGGCCATCTGCTCGTGCAGCTTCACCAGGCTTTCGGGGACAGCCACACCATAGTGGGTCATGTCCGACCATGTCATTGCCGGGCTGACGCCTACATGAAGCAGGGTAATCCTGGAATCTTTACCCGCGCGGGCAATCTTGACGGCGAGACGGAGCGCCGCCTTGGAAGCATCGGAAAAGTCAATCGGGACGAGGATGTTGTGGAAGAGCATCGGGACTCCAGGCTTGAGAGGAAAAGAAGCTATTGCGAAATCGTCATTCCGGCATGCAGCGGACATGCCTGGGGCTCAGGCGCGGCCTTGGGCCAGCGCATCGCCAGGGAGGCCAGGCCGGCCACCAGCACCCCAAAGGCCACCCCCCGACGCACCCAGGGCCGCGCCCCGGTCAGTCGGCGCAGCGCACCGGCCGCGAGGGCCAGGGCCGGGACCGTGCCCAACCCGAAGGCCGCCATCACCAGC
>JBEIQS010000356.1:0-4223 GCA_040376425.1 Alphaproteobacteria bacterium
ACCAGGCTGGCCTCGTTGAAGGACTGCACACCGCCGGAGGAACCCTGGCTTTCGGCCGTAGGGTCATACCAGCACATCACCCAGTGGCCATCGTCGGACAGGGCGAGGCGGTTGAAGTTGGGGCGGATGGGGACGTCGGTAACGGCGAGGGTCTCGGCATCAATGATGCTCACCGAGTCAGAGCCCTCGTTCAGGGTAATTGCCTTCTTGTAGTCGGAAGTGGTAACGACGCGGGTCGGGATTTTGCCCACCTCGGTCGTGAGCACGGCCAGCGACGGCACCGCGATGCGGGTAACGGTGTTTCGGCTTGTGTTTGCCACAAAAACATAGGCGTCGGTGGCGGCCGGCTCCAGCTTCAGGAAGTCGTCCTCCTGCTCGGGCGGGGCCGTATCGCTAGGGTCCTCGCCGTTGGAGCCGGTGTCGTCGGCAGACCAGTCGCCGTTTGTACCACTGTCGCCCCACCCGCTGTCTTTGCGCGCCTCTGATGCGCCGCGACAGCCGGTGATGAGAAAACTCAGGAGGATCAATCGCATACGCGCCTCGGATGCCAGCAATATATGCACGATCCGTGCCAACGGCCGTCCAGGCAGGCCGGACCGCGAAATTCTACCGAAGGAGGTGGGAAATGGGGGAGGGGGGAGGGAGCCCCGGGTGGGCGTCGTGCGGCCTGATCCGGACAATTTTGTCAGGCCGACAGGGTCCGAAGGGCTATCTCGGATGCCCGAGCGCCTCTTCCTCCTCCCCCACCCGCTCCCTGCTCCTGTAGTCTCTGCGACAAAGCCGGCGTGATTTTTCTGCGGGATGCAGGGTGGGTGTTTACCATTTTGCTCCCTCAGGAGTGTCTATGCCTATCTCTCTGCCCGCCCTGCCCTATGCCTACGACGCGCTGGAACCCGCCATTGACAAGGCGACCGTGGAGTTCCACCACGACAAGCACCATGCGGCCTACGTCACCGGCTACAATACCGCCGAAGGGAAGCTGAAGGAAGCCGCCGAAAAGGGCGATTTCAGCGGCGTGAAGCACTGGACCCGCGAGCTGGCCTTCCACGGCGCTGGCGCAGCGCTGCATGCTCTGTACTGGGACAACCTCGCCGCCGATGGTGGTGGCGAGCCGGGCGGTGAGCTCGCGGCCCGCATCGTTCAGGACTTCGGCAGCTTTGATGCCTTCAAAAAGCTCTTCACCGCTGCGACCGTGGCCGTGGAAGCCTCTGGCTGGGGTGTGCTGGCCTGGGATCCCCACGCCGGTCGCCTGCAGGTGATGGTGGCCGAGAAGCACCAGGACCTGGGCATCTGGGGTGCCACCCCGCTGCTGGTCTGTGACGTGTGGGAGCACGCCTACTACCTGCGCTATCAGAACCTCCGCGCCAAGTACGTGGAGGCCTGGTGGTCCAAGGTGAACTGGGCCGATGTGGCCGCCCGCTACGCCACCGTGGCACCCAGCTCCGCCGCCGCCTGAGGGGCCATCAGCAGCGCGACCACCGTTTTTCCATCGGTGATACGCCCGGAACGAACCCAGGCCAGCGCTTCTGACAACGGCATCCGCAGCACGTGGATCACCTCGTCCGCCTCTGGCGCGGCGGGGACGTTGCGGAGCTGCGTGGCCAGGTAGAGGTGGATCACCTCGTCCGTAAAGGCCGGGGTGGTTTTCAGCGCGATCAGGGGCAGTAATTTCCCGGCGTGCAGGCCCGCCTCCTCCTCCAGCTCGCGGCCCGCGCAGGTCTCCGGTGATTCGCCGGGGTCCAGCTTGCCGGCGGGGATTTCAAAAATCATGCCGCCGCCTGCATGGCGGTACTGGTGGATCAGCGTGACCGTGCCGTCGTCGTGCAGGGGGAGCACGGCGGCGGCGCCGGGGTGCCGCAGGATCTCCAGCGTCACCTCCATCCCATTGGGAAGAGTGACGGTTTCCAGTCCGAAAACACCGACTCTTCCCTGGTGAATGACCCTTCGCACTAGTTCTGCGGGAAGGTCATCAGACCTTCGACGCCGATGTCCGCACCGTAGTAGGAAAAGGTATAGGTGAAGGCCAGATTTTCCCCGTCAAAGCTGCCAGAGGTGTCCGAGCCGATCTGGGCCACGTCGCTGTCGCCATCGGCGGAGTACACGTTCACGATGGCCTGCGTGCCGGTGAGAAACACCGCGCGGTAGGTGGTGCCCAGGCCGATCACGGAGCATACGGTGTCCACCTCGGGTTGCACCACAAAGAACAGGGTGCAGGTGGTACAATCCGCTGCCAGTGCGTCGAAATAGTCGTCACCCGCAAGCAATTGGCTGCCGGACTCGTTGACCGTCTCGTCGCAATTGAGGCCGAAGTCGGAGTAGGTGAAGCGGCGGGTGCCGGTCCAGGTGGAGAAGTCCGTCTCCGGTTCGGCGCTGTCTTCGCCACTATCCGCGGCACTGTCGTCGGTGGTCCCGCTGTCGTCGCCGGTGGTGGCGCTGTCGTCCGGCGACGGGTCGGTGACCTTGCCGGGAGTGACTTCAAAGCCTGCCGGGTCACAGGCAAGCAATCCGAATGCCAGAATGGTCCCCATGGTTCCTCCGGGGCGGGATTTTAGGCTGGGATGGGCCGATAACTATCAAGAATGTGTCAAGCCTGGGTTGTTGGACCGAAAAACACGAAGCCCGTTTCGGATACCGAAACGGGCTCGTCATGCGGAGGGGGGGACTTGAACCCCCACGGTTTTACCCACTAGATCCTGAGTCTAGCGCGTCTGCCAATTCCGCCACCACCGCGGGAACCCCAGCCATGTATCTGAGGGGGGAGAGAGCGTCAAGGGAGGGCTTCCTTTTTTTCGGCGAGTCGCCAGACCGCATAGCCCTTCTCTCGGAAAAGGAGCGTTGCCTCCTGGAGAAGAAGCTGCTGGAGCAGTTGGTGGGGGCCATCGAAGGAGTCCCTCCAGGTCGCTTCTGCCAGGAAGGCGAATTCCTTACGGAGAAAGGGGCGTTCTCCTACAAACAGCACCTGCACTCCTCGGTCCCGGAGTCCGCTCAGGGTGGTCTCGCCGCCCTGCCGGAGCAGAAAACGGCTGGGAACATGATCTTCCACCGAGCCGAACAGGAAGGGCTGGGGAAGGTAGTAGCCATGCCAGGCAAATAGCAGGGCGACTTCCTGGTCCTTGGGGACATGCTCGCGCAGGTAGCGCAGGGCCGGCCAGGCGGGGAGCTGCGCTTCCAAAAAGGCGTCGCGGCTCTGGCGGCCGGTGACCACCGGCAGTTTTTCGGCGGTGGAAGCCAACACGGGCAGGTAGTTGGCGGGCAGGGAGACCAACCAGAGCAACCACAGCAGGGGCGACGGGCGCACCCGGCTTGCGGCCAGCCCGGCGATGCCCGCCAGGGGCAGCAGGTAGCGTAGCCAGTGTGGTCCGTTTGCCCAGCCCAAAAATCCCAGGAGAAGAATGGCTCCCAGAGTGACACTCTGGCTCATCTTGCCCGGTTCCCGCCGGGAGAGCGTCCACAGATAGCCCACAAAAAGCCCTCCCCAAAGCAGCGAGATTCGCCCGAGGAAGGCGTAGGAGTCGATATCCGCCCGTAGGAGCAGGTTCAGCGGAAGCATCGCCATCGCCGCCAGGTCCCGCCCCAGTCCATACTTCTCGGGATACATAAACTCCATGCCCGGTGGCCAGCCCGCATAGGGGAAGAGCGGGTGCAGCCCCTCCGCGATGTTTCGTAGCCACCAGGGCAGAACCGGAACGAGGATCCCCGCGAGAATCGCCGGACTTTGCCGCAAGGTGGCATGCAATCCCTCGCGGCGCAGCACATGCAGACCCCCGATGGCCAGCAGCGCCACAACCACGGGTGCAGCAGTGTATTTGGCCGACAGCGCCAGCCCGGCCATCCAGGCCATACGCTGAAAGGCACCCCGCAGCAGCGCATCGGTGGCCAGCAGCAGCCAGAGGGCCACGGGCAGGTTGTTGTACGGAAGTCCGCTTTCTCGCAGGAAACTCCAAGAGCCAACCAGCGCCAGCACGGCGAGGTTGCCGCGCCCCGGGCCCTGCTCCTCTCCCGCCTCCCGGAGGCCCAGCAGCAGCGACGCCGTCAGCAGCCAGTGCCACAGGCCAGGTGCCACCTCGCCCCCCAGCCCATAGAGGAAGGCGCTGATCAGGTGGACCGGCAGGGGACGTGAGCCGTCCGGATGATCAAAGCCACCGATAAAATGCCCATTCTCGGCGATCACGCGGGGCAGAGACAGGTGGTAGTACAGCAGGTCCGTGTCGGTGGGGGGCGCC
>JBEIQS010000432.1:0-2451 GCA_040376425.1 Alphaproteobacteria bacterium
CATTCACGGCCTTGAAAAGCTGCACCGCCTGCGCAACCAGCCTCTCTTCGAGGTCGCCAAGACCGCACCGGACAAGATTGCAGGCTCCATAGGCTCCAAGCATGGCGCGACCCTGACGGCCACGGCGCTCACCGCGCCGCTGCGCGACTCGGTGCTGTTGGACGATACCGGTCTGGCCTGGATCAAACGCCTCGCGGATGCGGCCAATTACGCCATATTCCTGGATGGAACCTCCCTGAAGTTCGCGCCGCGCGATGTGGCCGGCTCCGGCAAGGCCTGTACGGTAGACTACGATCTGGAGGTCATCACCACCCGCATCCGCACCGATCTGACCGAAGTGGCCACCTCGGTCACCGTGATCGGTCGCGACTACATGAAGGACCAGGCGCCCTTCAAGTACAAGTCGGCCGCTGCCGATCTGAAGAAACTGTCAGGAACCGACACGGCGATTGCGCTCCGGAACAAAACTATCGGTGCGCTGGACATGATCATCGATCATCAAGGGCGCTACCACAGCACCTCTCTGGCCACCGAGCGCGCCAAAGCGGAGCTTCAACGCCGCGCCGAGACCTTCCTGTCGGGCAACATCGTCTGCAAGGGCATCGAAGCGTCCGTGGCCACCAAAGTCACCCTGAAAAACGCGCCCTGGCCACTTAAAGGGCCTTTCTTCATCTCTGGCGTCACCTGGAGCATGAACAAGGGTATGGAGCTGCGCACCACGTTGGACGTGATGTCCGACTCCCTTCCCCCAAACACCTGAGCATGCGCTACTCCTCCTCCCTCTCCACTGCCCTCTCCCGGCCCCTCCGTCGCCCAGCTACCAACGAAGAGCTGGTTGCACGGGTGCGTCTGGTGCTGGAGACCCCACCCGGACACATGCCCTGGCTGCCGGAGCTGGGCTGCTCCCTGGATCGCCTCGCAGGCGAGCCGATGACCGAATCGGCCGTGGAACGTGCGTCCGAGCTGGTCACCTCTGCCATCGGTCGCTGGGTGCCCGAAGTGCAGGTGCTCCGCTGCGATGTGCGCCTTCGTATGGACCACGTGGTTCCCGGCGGATCCCGCGACCAGAACCTCCCCATCGCGGAGGCCTCTCTCCTTCCTTTTTCTGCGCAGGGTACCCTCGACATCGAGCTGGAGCTGCGTGGACCGGACGGTCCTCTCGTCCTTGACCTCAACCTTCCGACCTGAGCTCCGCTTGCGCCTCTCCCCTCCCCCTTCCTTGAAGCTGGACCGGGCGGCTCTGCTGCAGGAGGTGCGCGAGCGCCTCAGTCGCCGTCTCCCCGGTGGCAATGTGGAGCCCGATCCCACCGATCCGGGCTGGCTGATTCTTGAAGAATCCGCCTGGATTGCCGAAACCCTCTCCCTCCGTCTGGACGCCTGGCCCTTTGCCGCCCTTCGCCAGCTCCTCCACTTGATGGGGGGCCAGCTTCGGCCGGCGCACCCCTCTCTCACCGTGTTGGTGACCCAGCCCGGGCACTCCGGCACGATGATGCTGCCCCCGGATCGTCCGTCTCCCTGGCGCTTTTTTGCCGGGCAGACCGAAGTGCGCGATCTGGTGGAGTTCTGTCCGGTGGAGCCGTCGGTTTCGCTGCGCGCCGCCCATATCGAAAACCTCTGTCTGTGGAAGAACGGCGAGCTTTGGAAGCTGGGGGGGCCAACTGAGGAGGGGATTGCGGCGCTGACTGCGTCGCCATCAGCGCCGGAGCGGGCCGCCGTCTTCGACCGGGAGCGCATTGAGTTCACCGGGGTTTCCACCACCCCCGAAGACACCTTCAAACGCCTGGAAGCGGCGGTGAAGGAGATCCACGCCCGCAAGGTGGACTGGCTGCACCTGGAGCCGGAGCGCGACGAGAACCGCATCCGCCTGATCGCCTGGATTGAGCCCGATCAGGCCCTTCGAAACGCCATTCCCGATGGCCTGACCCCCGGCGGCGATGTGGAGTTCGAGTGGGCCCCGGTAGACGAGAGCACCTGGGTGCCGCCCGTGCGCGTGGCCGACCGCCCGGACATTCCTTCCGAGTGGCGGGGCCAGCAGCCGATGGCGGGCCGCTCTGAAGGCACCCTGCGCATTCCCAACCTCCCCGCAAAGCTCTCGATCGAAGGGCTTTTGACCCGGGTGGCTGCCCCGATGCCCGGCCATGCGGCCGAGGCGATCTGGAAGACCGTGGCTGCCATCGACGGAGACCTATCGCGCCTGAGCGTTCGCGCCAGCCGCTCGGTGGACGTGCCCGATGGAGAACCTTCCTGGCCCGTGGCAGCCCTTCGCGGCGGCTCCTGGAACACCCTTGTCCAGCGTGACCGCACCACTTTCGTGCAGGTGCGCCTTGAAGATACCGGGAACGGCCGTCTTCGCGTTGCGCTGGTCCTTCCGCCGATGTCCAAGCCGCCGCAGGTTCGGGCCTACGCCATCGATGCGGCCGGCACCCTTCTGGCGTCGGCCCAGGCCGTGGA
>JBEIQS010000142.1:0-15333 GCA_040376425.1 Alphaproteobacteria bacterium
AGCAGCTTCCGCGCGGGCGCCCCAGCCTCCGCCACGAGCGATCGCAGCATGCGCTCAGCCGGCACCGCACGCCCGGCGCCTAACAAAGCACGCGCCCAAAGCAATTGGCTTTCCGCGCCCGGCGACGTGGCGGCATGGCGCTCTGCCAGCTCCACCGCCGCCTCGGCTTTGCCCTGCGAAAGCAGATGTTCTACCTGAGCTTCCAGGCTTCTTTCCGGGGCCCGACCATAGTCAGCACTCAGCCGGGCCTGACTGTCGGGACTGGGGGCGGCGCGGCTGATGCGAAGGGTCGCGGCTCGCCCGGTGGACATAATGGTTGTTTTCACCTGAAGAATGCCATTGATATCGTAGGTGAAGGCAATCTCCAGGCGCTCCTGGCCTGCCCGGCCGGAAGGAATATCCTGAATGTGGTACTCGTCCAGAAACACATTATTTTTACACAAATGATCATCGCCCTGAAAGACGCGGACGGTCACCCGGGTCTGGCCATCGGCCACGGTGTTCACCACCTGGCTGCGGGTGATGGGAATGGTGGAGTTACGAGGGATGATGGGGAGAAAAAAACCGTTCACCAGACTCTGGCCCACCCGACGGGAGCTCTCGACCCCCAGTGTAAAGGGGGCCACATCGGTGATCATGATTCCCGTTTCTGCCGAAAAGGCGCCGCCCTTCAGTCCGGCCTGAATCGCCGCCCCCAGGGCAACCGCCTCGTCCGGATTCACCTCAAACCTCGGCTTTTGGTGGAAATACTCCTCCACCAGTCGCTGCACCAACGGAATCCGGGAAGACCCACCCACCAGCAGGATCTCCCCAATCTGGGCGGGCACCAGCTTCGCATCGCGCAGCGCCGCAGCCACCGGCTCCAGGGTGGAGCGAACCAGCGGGCCAATCAGGGCCTCAAAGGTGGTACGATCCAGCTCCAGAAGTGGCGAGATCGGACTGCCACCCTTCATCGCGAGGAAGGGGAGCTGAATGGTGGCGCTGCTCTGGGCCGACAGCTCAATCTTCGCCTGCTCGGGGGCCAACTTCAAGCGTGCCATCGCAGCGCGATCCCCGCGAAGGTCCAGACCATGCTCCTGCTGAATTTGATCCAGTAGCCAACGCACCACCAGTGCATCAAAATCTGAACCACCCTGGCGGGCATTTCCCGAGGACGCCCGCACATCCAGCACCCCGGAGTACATCTCCAGGATGGACACATCAAAGGTGCCCCCTCCCAAATCATAGACCAGCACATGGGCCTCCTGATCCAGGTGGGTCAGACCATAGGCCAGCGCTGCCGCGGTGGGCTCGTTCAGGATGCGCTCCACCTTCAAGCCCGCCAACACCCCGGCCTCGCGGGTGGCGTGGCGTTGGGCATCGGTGAAGTAGGCGGGCACCGTGATTACCGCCTCGGTCACCGGCTGCCCCAGGTAGCGTTCGGCGTCCTCCTTCAGCGCCATCAACACAAAGGAAGAGAGCTCGGTCGCCGTATAGCTGCGATCCCCAAGCACAATCCCCTCGGTACTTCCCATCTGGCGCTTCATTTCCGCGATGGTTCGATCGGGCGCAACCGCAAGCTGGTTGCGGGCGGAGCGCCCCACCAGAAGCTGCCCCTGCGGCGTCAGACCCACCACAGAGGGGGTGCTACGTTCGCCCAGCACATTGGGCAGCAGCACCGGCTTTTCCCCCTCCAAAATCGCAACCAAAAGAGTTGGTTGTCCCCAGGTCAATGCCGATCATTGCGTTCATTCGGGGAACGTATCTCTATGTTGGCAACCGTCCACCCGCCCGTACCTCAGAAAGCCCAGCCAATATTGGTGTGCAGCGCCGGCGCAAAGCCGCGGACCCCATAGCCCTCCACCGTATAGGCGAAGTAGGACACCCCCGCTCCACCCGAAAGAACAAGGCCGGGGCCGAGGATTCCCGTGTAGCCCACCAGGGCGCTGGTATAGGTTCCCGGAGCCACGGCCTTCTCCGTGGAGAGCCGCGCAGCCACGCCTCTCCACATCACCCAGCCCCCCTCGGGCGCCGTGCCGACGAAAAATCCACGGAGACCCGCCTCTACTCCCAAGCCGACATAGGGACCGTTGAAGTTGGGCAGGATCCCGTCGAACACCCGCACACTGGGGCTCAGGTAGAGGGAAAAATGCTTTCCAAGCTCACGTTCCACCTGTACATGCAGCAGACCGATCGCGGTGGTCAGAGGATCCACAGTGACCGTCCAGCGGGGTTCGGCACTCAACAGAGAAAGAAATGCCAGAATCATACTTTTGTCATAGCGCGGCCGGGGGTGATTGGCGACCGTGCGCCGCGGGCCGCCACGGGATAGTCCGCCCCATGAGTCGCATTCGTGGCGTAAAAGCACTGGTTCACAACGCTGTGGATCGCACCGTGGATCTGGTCGGCAGCGGGCACGAAGCCACCTCGCGGGCGGTGATGCGGGTGATGAACTATGCCGGCCCTCTCGCCGAGCCGGCCCGCCAGGTGGATGGTCTGCGCCGCGAGCTGACAACTGGCGTTTTACAGACCATCAAAGGGGTGAACCACTTGGTCGAAGGCCTCACCAATGTGGGGATCGATGTGCTGGTGCCCGACGTGACGCCTGTACACACGGTGCTCCCCTTGCGTGCCGACGTCATCGGCACCGCAGCCTGGGTCGGCGACGCGGCCTTGGGCATGGTGAACGGGGTGGTCGGCGACTTTCTGGTCGAGCGGCAGAACGGGCTGGATCTGGGGATGGCCCTGCGGAGCCTGGATGCCTGGATTGAGGAAGACGGCAGCGGAATTCCCGCCGATGCCACCCCGCGTCTGGTCTTGTTGGTCCATGGCCTGGCCACCACCGAGTGGTCTTGGTGTATGGATGCCGACAAATACCTTGGTAATGCCGGGGCCAACTTCGGCACCCTGCTGAAGGAGGATCTCGGCTACACCCCGATCTACCTGCGCTACAACAGCGGGCGACACATCTCCGAGAATGGCCGGGTGCTGGCGCATCGGCTGGAGCGACTCGTGCAGCAGTGGCCGGTCGAGGTGGAGGAGCTGCTGCTGCTGGGCCACAGCATGGGGGGGCTGGTGCTTCGAAGTGCCTGCCATGTTGCTGAAGAAGAGGGATTGTCCTGGGTGAAACGGGTCCGCCGTGCGATCACCCTGGCGTCGCCGATGCAGGGTGCACCCCTGGAGAAGTTCGGCAACCTCGCCGGGGCCGTGCTGGGCGCGGTGGACCACCCCGCCACCGCCGTCATCGGCGAGCTGATCCAGGGACGCAGCGCGGGCATCAAGGACCTGCGCTACGGCTATGTGCAGGACGCCGAATGGCAGGGGGCCGACCCGGATGCCGTGGCCGAAGACCGGCGCCGGGAAAGCAGTATTCCCGCGCATATCTCCTGGTGTTTCATCTCTGCCACCGTCTCCCACTCAGCCGACCACCCGGTGGGCGCCACCGTGGGCGACCTGATGGTCCGGGTGCAGAGCGCCTCGGGCCCCCGCGACGCCCCGCCGCGGCGTGTCACCCACCACGTCGGCGGAGTCACCCACGCTGCCATCCAGGTGCAGCCCGAGGTCTACGCTACCATCTATGATTTTTTGATCAGCGAGAGCGATACATCAGAACAACACTTGTAGCATCTATGTTACAGTGATACATACCCACACGTATCAGTCCGAAAAATCGCAGGAGCCATTCTCCACACAGGCCGCCGGCACCACAATGTGGGGCCTCCCCCCGGCCGTACTCTCCATGTAGCTTCGGATCTGCTCCATCGCAGCAAGGCCCGCTTCGGAAGAGGTTGCCGCAAAGCCATGAATCCCGTACATGTCGGTGTCACTGGTGCGGAATTGGGTGATACCGGTCTGGCCCTCCAATTGCTCCGCCTGCGGCAGATCCAGGAGCATGTCGTCCAGCGGCACCCCCACCACCGTGGCATTCATCGCGCGGGCAAACATCGCCGTTCCCAGGTTTGGCTGTACCGGATCCCCCATACTCTCCTGGAGAAGCACCATCGCATCCGGGTCCTCCCACACCGCACCATCCACATCGTCCCAGGCATTCTGGCCCATGGCGATGGCCAGGCGGGCATCCAGCTCGCTGGGATACCAGGCGGTCAACAGCGGGCGCACTGCCTGATTATACAGCTCCGCACTGGGAATAATGTGGGACCACGCCCCGCCGGGCACGTTCAGCACCCCCATCTGCAGCTCCGGCCAGGAGGCCACCTGAATGGCACCCATGGTGCCCCCCAGCGAGCCGCCCACCCAGGTGGGATCCTCCAGGTCGGGCCGACGCCCTGCCGCCGGATTGGCCTGCCCGCGGATCTCCGGCGCCGCCAATGTATCACCAAGAGGGCCGTCCAAGGCTAAGAATACTGCATAGCCACCGGCGAGGGACTGCAACAGCCCCGAGGTGGAGCGGCTGCTGCCATCGAACCAGGCCTTCATGGCGATGATCATGTCGATCAGCTCTTTGCCCGTCCAACCCTGGAATTCGATGCCCACCTTGGCAAAGCCCCCGCCCGCGATGGTGTCGTCAAAAGTCCCATCGTGAACATCGCCGCCGGTCCCATGCCCATACATCGCGATGCGGTAGTCCCCCTCCCCTGCCGGCACCACAATCCGGAAGGGGTGGCTGCGGCTGCCCACCGGCTGTGGATGTCCGGCCCCGTCCACCCGCAGCCAACCGGTCTCCGGATCCAGAAAATCCGGCAATCCCTCCAGCGTTCCCTCCACGATCATCGCCACGTCGGCACTGGGCCACGGCACCATCGAGCGGATCTGCACCGTCGGCTGGGCCGCGGCCATCGCCGCCTGCATCTCCAGCAAGCGCCGCCCCGGATCCTCCGCCGAGCGCGTGGAAAAATCCCATGCCCGAAGCATGTGCTCCGGAGCCAGGCCCGCCCGCTGCAGCAGTGCCCGCGTGGGCGCATGGTAGGCCTGCAGCGCCGCCTCCTCCACATCCTCAGGCTCCTGAAGCCCCAAAACCACCGCCTGCGCATCCGTACGTTCGGGAATGGAGCCATCGGTGCGCCGCAGCCCATCGCTGACCACTGCCACCAGATCGGCGTTGGCGGGCAGGATCCAGCGTGGGTAGGCCAGCAGCAGGCTCTCCCGCTCCTCCAGCACCACCACCTCGGTCCAGACGGGCACCTCGACCGTGACCTCCTCCCCTCCCGAAAAGCTCACATACAGGTGCACCGAATCGGCGACCGTGGCAGGATCCAACAGGCCAGTAAAGCCTACTGCCAGGGGACTGACCCGCGAAAAGCCATCCGCGAGGTTCAGCCAGGAGGGGTCGTCCTCCACCGGCAGGGCATCGGGATGCACACGCACCTGGATTCCCGTTTCCGAGCCGCTCTCCTGGATGGTATAGCTGCTGGATGGCCAGGGAAGTGAACAGCGCAGATCGTCCAGCCCCCCACAGGTCGCAGTGAGGGGGGCCCGCACGCCGGCCGCCCGATCGGGCGGAAAAACAAGGGCAGCGGGGCCGCAGGCAAAGAGGAGGGGTAGCATCGCGCTGCATGGTAGCCCGGGTTTCCCGGGCCCGAAAGCGGCGAGGCTATTCCTGGGCCTTCTTGGACTCGGCCATCGCCGAGCTGTCGAACCACTCCGCCGTCGTCGGAGCGGCGGACTCGTCCTCGGCCACCGATGGGGCCGGTGCCGCGAGGGCGGGTTGGTTCCGGCTGGGCATCCGGCGACCGGCAGATTCTCCGCGTACCACCTCGGCGGTCTCCGCATACGCTGGCATGGGCTGCGCCTCCACGGTGCGGTCGTAGTAGCCACTCTGCGGGTCCACGGGCAGGCCTGCCAACCCACCAGGGGTCATCTGTTGAACCACCTCCCGCTCCTGCGGGGGGGCAGCAGTGGGGGTTCGGGTGGCAACCGGCGACCAACGCTCAATTTTCAGGGACACAAAGGAATCCAACGGAACGGACACTTCCGATGGACCCATCGGCAGCGCCACGGTGACCTTGTCGTCCTTCAGGCGCCCCAAAAGCACCGTTCCGGTCTGCAACTGGACGCGCCAGAGTCCCTGCGGGTCGTCCACCGGGGCCACGTAGGCACACTCGGACAGCATGGGCGAGAAGGTTCCCAGGTCGTTTTCCAGGATGAGCTGGGTCTTGGCCGGGTCTACGAGAAAATCATCGCCAAACCGGGTCTTCATGCGGTAGACGGGTCCACCGGGCCAGCGGGCATTGCCCTGGAGCTGGAAGCGGGCCAGCTCGTTCATGGGCAGGTCCAGCGGAACTTCCGAGCCGCCCACCTGGATACTCATGGCCAGCTTGGGATTGGCCCAGGTGCCGCGCAGCTCGGAGCCATTGCGCAGCCACACATCCACCCGTCCTTCGGCTTCGCCAAGCTGCCCGCCGGTGGCAGGGACCACTTCGCCAACATCGGCGAGGGGAATTTCGAGGGTGCCGGATCCACTGATCAGCGAGAGGGTACGGGTCTGGACCTCTCCCATCAGGATCTGTCCGTCGGCCAGGGTGGCGCGGACCGGCGTGTTGTTGGTGGGGGGGCGTCGCGACGCACCGTTGGCATCGCAGACAAAGAGAGCGGGCACCATGGAGAGGAGGAGGATGCGGAGCTTCATAAGACATCGGGGGTTCGGGCCCACAACGGGGCTGCCGCCCCGGGCTTACACAGGAATTTTACGATCCGCAGCGAGGCGGCGGCCGGTCGTTGGCGCGTGACTGGCCGGGCCGCCCCGCCGAAGCTACATGGGCGCCCCGGGGAGCCCATGATCCTGTTCCGCAGCGCCGAGGCCGATGATGCAGGCTTGATCGCCGAGCTTGGCCGGTCGGGCCGGGTGGCGCAGGCCGTGCAGCCGGGTCTGGTGGGGGTGGAGGAGGAGGCCGGCCTGGACCGCCTTCCGGTGCTGGCCTGGCAGGGCATGCCCGGCGTAGAAAGCTGCATTGCACCTTCGATCAATGCCTGGGCAAGGCTGCTGATGGAGCGACTGGCCCCGCTGTCGGGAAGCCCCTGGCGCCTCCACCTGCGCCCGCACTATGGCGTGCGCGCCCCCGAGCGGATGGGCGCCCGGGCCTGGCACACCGCGCGCCACGAAGCGGGCCGGTCGCGTACGGAGGCCGAGGTGAGCGCAGGCGCGGGAGAACACCGCTGCACCTTCATCGAAAAGGCTCTCCAGGAGCTATTAAAGCAGAAGGGCCGCCAGCTTTTGAAGGGCTGGGTGCAGAGCAAGCAGCCCTTTGCTCCGGACGAGGCGCTGGTGCAGCTCTGCCTGGTCAGCCCCGAGCAGGGCTGGCTTTCGGTGGCGCCCGCGCCGTTGCCCCACAGTCTGCGACTCTCGCCCTTTATCGGCGGAGAATTTCCGGTTGCCGTGGACAAGGCGGCGCCCAGCCGGGCCTTTGCCAAGCTGGTGGAGGCCCTGGCGCGTGTGGGGCGCAGCCCGGCCGCTGGCGAGCGGGTGGTGGATTTGGGCGCCTCTCCCGGAGGCTGGAGCTATGTTGCATTGCAGCATGGTGCGCGGGTGACCGCGGTGGACCGGTCGCCGCTGCGGGAGGACCTGATGCGCCATCCCGCCGTCACCTTTGTCAAAGGGGATGCGTTCCAGTACCATCCGGTTACGACGGTGGATTGGCTGATCTGCGATGTGATCGCCGCACCCTCGCGCACTGCAGCCCTGCTTCTGGACTGGCTGCGTCGCGGCGAGGCCCGCCATTTTGTCGTTACGCTGAAGCTGCGGGGCGACGAGGATCCGGCGCTGCTCGACGACCTGCGCCGCAGCCTTTCTGCACTTGGGGTGGATTGGAATATGACGCACCTTTGCGCCAACAAGGGCGAGGTCTGTGTCTATGGCCGGGCGAAAATCCCCCAGGAAGCAGCGGGATGAGCGCGACCCGCGCCGTATCGATTCGCGGGCTTCCCGCCTGGCTGGCGTCGCAGCCGCTGCTGGGACCGGGGCAGTGGCGCCGTGGGGCGGGGGATCCGCGGGTGGAGGAGGCTCAGCTTAGCCTGGAGCAAGCTGCCGATCTGTCCGCCCGCCTGCGGGGGCTGCACCTGGACGGCACCGCGGTGGAGGTGCAGGTGGCGCCTCCCCTGCCCCGCACGGTCGTGCGCGAGGCGCGGCTGGAAGATGCCCGGCGCCGGCGAGATACCACGCCGGGTTTTCTGCGTTCCGGGGTGCAGTTGGACGAGGAGGGGCGCTATTCGTTGACACCGGAAGCGCTGGCACTGAACCTGGGGAAACACGCGGGCGGGCGTAGCGTAGTGGACCTGGGCGCGGGGGCGGGGGGAAACAGCATCGGTTTTGCCAGGGCCGGCAGTCGGGTGGTGGCGGTAGAGCAGGACCCGGCGCGGCTGGCCACGGCGCGGCACAATGCACGTCGCTACGGGGTAGAGGCGCAGATCCGCTTTGTGCATGGCGACGGGATGGCGCTCCTTCCCACGCTGAAAGCTGATATTCTCTTTCTGGACCCGCCCTGGGGGCGGGAGTACAACAAGGAGCGTATGGGCCTGGCGGAGCTGCCCCTGCTCCAGGCAGCCCTGGGCTTCCGGTCGCAATTCGGGGCGATCTGGGCCAAAGTTCCCACTTCCTTCGACACGCGCGAGGTGCCGGATGCCAGGGTAGAGGCGGTTTTTGGTCTGGCACCGGGGGACCGGCACCGCATCAAATTCCTCTGCCTGCGCTGGGAGGGGGCGGCAGGAGAGGATAGCCCGTAGACCTTCGTGCGGTGTCGATGTCGCTGGAACAGCCCAAAAACCCGCTCCACGGGGTGACCCTGGAGCAGATTGTGACCACCCTGTCGCAGTACTATGGCTGGGAGGAGCTGGGCCGGCAGGTGGTGATCCGCTGCTTTACACACGATCCCAGCGTCTCCTCCAGCCTGAAGTTCCTCCGGCGCACACCCTGGGCGCGCGAGAAGGTGGAGAGCTTCTACCTGTGGCATCTGCGAGAGCTGCGTCGGCAGGCGCAGGCGGGTGCCAAGCCGGCGGTGTCTGCGGCCGGCCAGGAAGATGCCAGACCGCCCGCTTCCTCCTCCCCCCCTCCTTCCGAAGCAACGGGGTGACCGACGGGTGGAGCCGGCAACATGCCTTGCTCCGCCCTCGATCGTGCAAACCGGCGCCCGTTGCGATACGCTGCCGCCGCCATGAAGATTCCCGACCGTCTTATCCCCTTGCTGGAGTACGGGCTCATCACTGAGGTGGTGCGGCCGCTGATGAGTGGAAAGGAGGCCGCGGTCTACATCGTCGCAACACCGGAAGCGTACTGTGTTGCAAAGGTGTATAAGGACGCGGAACATCGCAGCTTTCGTCAGCGCGCGGCCTACACGGAGGGGCGCCAGGTCCGCAACAGCCGGCAGCGCCGGGCGATGGAGAAAGGGAGCCGCTACGGCAAGGAACAGAACGAGAGCGCCTGGCAGGAAGCCGAGGTGGACGCCCTCTATAAGCTCTCCGCGGCGGGCGTACGGGTACCCAAACCTTTCAGCTTTCACGACGGGGTGCTGCTGATGGAGCTGGTGATGGACCCCGACGGCCAGCCCGCGCCCCGTCTCTGCGACTGCCGCTTCACGCCGGAGCAGGCCTGGAACACCTACCACTTTGTGATCAAACAGGTCGTGGGAATGCTTTGTGCGGGCATGATCCATGGAGATCTGTCCGAGTACAACATCCTGCTTGGCGAAGATGGCCCGGTGATCATCGATCTGCCGCAGGCCGTAGACGCCGCGAACAACCAGAGCGCGCGCACACTGTTGATGCGTGACATCGACAACCTGACTGCATTTTTATCCAAGTTTGCGCCCGGTATTGCGGATACCCGCTTTGGTCCCGAGATCTGGAGTCTGTACGAGCGTGCGCAGCTCTATCCGGACTCACCGCTGACGGGTCGCTGGGTTCCTCCCAGCCGCCGGGCCGACCCGCGTGGGGTCCTCCGCGAGGTGGAGGCCGTGGCCCGCGAGGCGCGGCCGCCCGTCGCTCGTCGCTCCGGTGGGCCCAAGGGTCCCCCCAAAGGCCCGCCACGTCGATAGTTTACTGGTCAGACTTTCCAGCCTGCTACAAGGATTTTCGTGATACATTCCGAAATGTATCACATCTGAACCGTCCACTCGGGCTCCACTCCGCTATAGTGAATGTGGGGAGGTGGTCGTGTCCCGTCTTTTTCCGTTGCTTCTGTTGTGGCTGGTTTCTTGTGGAAACGACGTCTCTATCGCGAAGCAGAAGGTGGATCTGGACGAGGACGGCTACGTCGCTGAAATCGACTGCGACGATGGGCGCAAGACCGTCCATCCGGATGCGCCTGAGCTCTGTGATGGTCTGGACAACGACTGCGACGAAGAGATTGACGAGGATGCGGACGAAGCACAGACCTGGTACGCGGACGCCGATGGGGACGGCTACGGGGATCTGGGCACCGCCACGACCAGCTGCAGCGCGCCCGAGGGCTATGTGGCCGACAGCACCGACTGCGATGATCAAGAAACGGTGGTGCACCCCGGCGCACCCGAGGTCTGCGATGGCCTGGACAACGACTGCGACGGTCGGGTGGACGCCGATGCAGTGGACGCGACCTTGTGGTCGGTCGATCGCGACGGGGACGGCTATGGAGACCCCACCGATCAGGTGCTGAGCTGCACCCCGCCTGCGGGCTATGTGACGGACACCACCGACTGTGACGATGTGGACGCGTCGGTCTATCCCCAGGCGCCGGAGCCCGATTGTACAGATCCCAAGGACTATAACTGCGATGGCTCGGTGGCCTATGCAGATGCCGATGGCGATGGCTGGGCCGCCTGCGAGGACTGTGACGATCTGGACGGGACGGTGAACCCCAGCGCGCAGGAGCTTTGCGACCCGCTGGACATTGACGAAGATTGCAGTGGGGCGGCGGATGATCAGGATCCCACGGCGCAGGGCACCAACACGTGGTATCGCGATATCGACGGGGACGGCTACTATCCGACGGGAGCGGCCAGCTACACCGGCTGCGATCAGCCTCCGGGCTACGGCAACACGCCCGGGGACTGCGACGATGGAAATGCAGCGATCTCCCCGGCTGCTCAGGAAGTCTGCGATGCATTCAATGCGGACGAGGACTGCGATGGTGTGGCGGACGATGCCGACCCCAGTGTGGTCGGCCAGGGCCAGTGGTACACCGATGGGGATGGCGACGGCTATGCGGCCACCGGGGCGGCACTGGTGGTGAGCTGCGACGCACCCGCGAACGCCACCACCACCGCCGGAGACTGTAACGACAGCAATACCGCCATCTCCCCCGCTGCATCGGAAGTGTGTGACGCGTTGAATACCGACGAGGACTGCGATGGGCTGGTGGACGATGCGGACCCCAGCGTGAGTGGTCAACAGACCTGGTATCGCGACAACGATGGGGACGGCTACGCAGCGATCGGGGCGTCCACCCTGATTTCCTGTGATACACCCGTGGGCTATGTATCATCTGGGGGGGACTGCGACGACAGCCTTGCTTCGGTGTCGCCGGCCGGCACCGAGGTCTGTGACAGTCTGGACCGGGACGAGGACTGCGACGGATTGGCAGATGACGATGATCTGGGCGCAACCGGACAAAGTACGGTCTATCTGGACGCTGACTACGACGGCTTTGGTGCAACTGCCATCTTCGCCTGTGACCCATCCGGAAATACCGTCAGCAATGCCGATGACTGTGATGACTCCGACGTCAATGTGAACCCGTTGGTGACCGAAGTCTGCTCGGACGGCATCGACAACGACTGCAACGGGGTGGACGACCCCTGTGGGGGCTGCAACCCCAACAACCCCACCGTCACCATCAGCACCCTGAACTTCAATGGCATGTCCTACTACATGCTCTCCCTCAATCCCTGCCTTCCGGGCTACGCCGGGAGCTGCTGTGGGGCGACCACCAACCAGGAAGAGGCGGACGCGTTCTGTCAGCTCGCGGGCTATTGTGAGGCGACGAACATGGTCGTCGAGCTGAAGCAGAGCACATCCTGCTACTGCTACGGTTCCTGCACCAACAACGCCTGGTATAGCCCGTGCTGCAGCGGTAGTACCCAACGGTACTTTATCACCGAAGTGACCTGCCGCTAGCCGGGCGGGCGCGTAGCCTCTTCCGCCAACCACGCCCGGAAGGTGGCGTGGCGGAACATCCAGCCGCCACCCACCCGATACAGGATGTCCCGATTCGCCAGGGCATCCAGCCAGTGGCCCAGGTGTAGGGGAAGCGGCGTGCTGAGCGCAACCACCACCCGCAGGGCCAGGTGCATCAGCGGTGCCAAAAAGCCGGTGATAAACAGGCTGGTGACCGCAGCACTACAGCCCATGGTCACTGCCCAGGCCAGCTCCGGGTTGGGGTGGGTGTGGTACATCGAGCCGGCAGACGCGAGGGGCCGGGCCAGCGGCAACACCAGATAGCCCACCGGCACCCCGATGATCACGCCGATCACCGGCGCCACCACGAGGCTGTTCCGCAGGGACTCCCACAGCCCATCTCCCGGATTCAAGCGCCGCTCCCGCCCGGCCGGCACCAGCCCAATCACTGACAGGCCCAGCAGCCCGGTAGCCACCCCCAGCATCAGGTCGGCCCAGAAGTCGAAGAAGATCCCGTGTAGTCCACCCGTCACGATGCCCAAGGCGATGTTCCGGGGCACCCAACTCTGCACCCGCGCCCAAGACCAGCGCATCGCCTCCATCGGGACCACCCGCAGCCCCCCCTGGATCACAAAGGCCGCAGTCACCGCGATGATCCCGAAAAAAAGGCCCGAGTACCAGGGCTGCTGGGCCACCCGCGACGCCATCAGGTTGATGGCGATGGACAGGCCATAGGCCGTCCCCATTCCCAGCGCATAGGCCGCAAAACGCTGGGCCCGGCTGGGCAGCCAGCCCGCCTGCATCTCCTCCAACCACAGCTCGGTCACCCCGGCCCGCTCCATCGCCGCCGCCAGCCAGTGCAGGCCGGCGATGGTCTGCACCCGCTCCTCCGCCTGCAGCGCCGGCGCGCGATCCAGTGCATGTCCAAGGACCAGCGGATACAGGCGCTCCCGCAGCGCCCCCGCATCGGGCGCCACCCCCGCAAAATCGCCTGCAACCTGCGTAAATAGCGCGAGCAACAGCGGATTCCGCAACTGCTCCACCAGCGCACTGTCCCCCTCCACCATCCGCGCCACTCCCGGTGGCAGGGTCGGTGAGGCTATCCGCCCCATCAACGCCGGGACTTCCAAGGGACACAGGTGAAGGACCGTATCACAAAGCAGAGCGGGCGACAGGCCCCGAAAAGTCTCCTCCCGACAGGTGACCAGCGCAGGCATCGGCCGTTCTGCCCGCAGAAGGTTCAGTGCCTCTGCGCAGCGCCCGCGTGCGGGACCAGCCACCTCGTCCAGTCCATCCAGCAGCAGGGCAAGCTGACCCTCCTCCAGCCAACGCTTCACCTGGTCGCGGGGCAGTGCCACCTTGGCGACCAGCTCGTGCAAGAGCCACTCAAAAAAACTTCCCGAAAAACCCGGAAAAGAGGAGAGACTCAGCACCACCGGCAGCAGAGCGTCAGCCTCCCTTCGCGCCCGCTGCAGCAGCACCTCGGCCACGCCCAGGAGGCGATGGGTCTTGCCTGCCCCCGGGGCCCCGGTCAGCACCACCCAGGCCTGGAGCGTGTGCAATGCGGTTGCGATGTCTTCTGCGCTACCTTCTCCAAAATCCAGGTGTAGCACGCCCGTTCCTGGAAGCACCTCGCTGCGCAGGGGCAGCTCCTGCCCATGCACCCGAGCCACCCGCGCCCGTATGGGGTCCACCCACAGCCGCTGGACACGCTCGATCAGCACGTCCCGCGCGCGTTGATCCGGCAGGACACGCGGCACCAAGATCGCCTCCAACGCCGAAATTACCGTCAGCATGTCGGGCAGGCGCTGTGCCGGATTTGCGGAGGTCCCCTGCCGAAGCAGGGCGGCGAGGGCGCGCGGCTCGGTTCCACTCACCCCCTGCAGGGCCATGCGAAGGGCCACAAAAAAGCTGTATTGATCACTCTTTTCGGTGGCCGGGGACCCCGTACGCAGCTCGGGCGCCATGTAGCCCGGGGTGCCCGCCAGCGAGGACGTGGGCCCCTCGCGCGGAAAGTCGGCGCCGATCGTCGGCTCTGGCTGACCCACACGGGCCAGACCAAAGTCGGTCACCCGAGGCACCCCGTCGGTGCCGATCAGCACATTCTCCAGCTTGAAGTCCCGATGAACCACCCCTGCCTGGTGCGCCGCAGCCAGTCCCCGTGCGGCTCCCAGCAATAGCTGAACGCGCTCCCGCCACGAGGCCTCAGGATGCTGCGCCATCCAGGTGCCCAAGTGGGGGCCGTTGATGTACTCCATACATACGTAGGCCTCGGCCTCTTCTTCACCAAGCTCGAACACCGTCACCACGTTTGGATGAGACAAACGCGCCAACATCCTGGCTTCGTGGCTGATGTCCACGCGCGCATTTCGACCGCCATCCTCGCGCAGCACCTTCAAGGCGACCGCCCGACCCAAGCGGGGATCGACGGCCTCGAACACCGCGCCCATCCCGCCTTCCCCCAACTTTCGGCATACTTCGAAGCGGCCCAGGGTTGGGAGCGCAGCGCCAAAGAGCTTAGCCTGCAACAGGCCATAGTTCAGGCGGCGCACCACCCCCGCCCTGACGCCCTCCCGGGACATTCCCTGCCTCCCCTCACACGGCAACCTCCCCAAGTATAGTCAGAATTCCGTGAACCGAAACGGCCGCACCGACACCTTAAGTCAGACCCCTGCACAGGACCTCCTCTCGATGCACACCGACCACGACCTCCTCGCTGCTTGGGCTGCCGGTGACCGGCGCGCCGGGAGCCAGCTTGTGGAGCGATACTACGACAGTATCGTCCGCTTCTTCGCCAATAAAGCGTCGAACGACACGGATGACCTGGTCCAACGTACCTTCCTGGCCTGCGCCGAAGGGGCCGCCGGCTTCCGGGGAGAAGGCAGCGTCCGCGCATGGCTGTTCGGGATCGCCCGAAACCTGCTGTACGCCCACATCCGCGGACGCGTTCGCGCGGGGCTCGCCGACCCGGACTTCCGCGAGAGCGCCCTGGTGGACCTGGCACCGGGGGCATCAACCGTCGCCGCGCAGCGGGCGGAGCAGCGCATTCTGTATGCTGCACTACAACGTATTCCCCTGGAGCTACAGACCCTGCTGGAGCTGTACTACTGGGAAGACCTTCCCATTGAAGAGCTTGCGCAGATCCTGGATATTCCCGCCGGGACCGTGAAAAGCCGCCTGCATCGCGCCCGCCGGTTGCTGCGTGAAGCCTGTGAAAAGCTCCCGACAGCCCCCGAGGAGCGTGCAGGTCTATCCCAGCTTTTGGAGCGATGGGCTCCACCAGAAGCCTGAGCGCCGCCACACGCCAAACCC
>JBEIQS010000168.1:0-12875 GCA_040376425.1 Alphaproteobacteria bacterium
CGACCACCCGCCCCCTCCCTCTACTTGCTGCAGACGTCCGCAATCAGCGCCGGGTAGACCATGCCCACCGAAACGCACATCTCATGCGGGAAAGCCAGCGGCTCGGCCGTGTCGTTGTACCAGGAACAACGGGTCGTCAGGTTGGTCCCGGCTTTCAGGGTGAAGGGCTCGGCCGCATCGAAGTAGGACACCGGAGCCGAGTCGCGGTAGGAGGGATCCCACGCGGGCACGTCGTGAATCGTCAGCTGTTGCTCGCCCACGGTGATGTCGATGGACAGCGCCTTGCCCCACTCGTGCATGTGGCCCAAGATGTACACAAAGCTATAGTCCTGCTCGTAGGAGCAGGTGAATTCGTAGGAGGCTTCTTCTCCCGGCGGCACCAGGAAGCTCTCCCCATTGGCCACCAACGGAGCCGTCCATACCTCCACATCCTCCACCGGGACCGTCGCGTTGACCACAATGTCCTGTACGCGGATCGGGGTGTCGGTGGTGTTCACATAGTGGCTCTGGAGTACGTAGCGTTGCCCACTCCGAAGCTTATAAGCCATGCCATCCGGGAGCGGCGTCGTGACCTCGGTGTGGTTGCTATCCGTAGGAAGCATGAGCGGGTCCAGGTCCCCCATTGGAAGGGCACCGGTCTTGGAGCAATCGATCAGCGTGCCGTCGGGATAGACGTCTTCCCCGGCCGTAAGCCCCATGATCTGGAAATGGTGCCCGAAGTTGCCCTGGTAGGTCTTCATCCGGTACAGACCCACGTCCGGCCCGGTGTAGGTGCCCACCAGACACCACATCATATCCGCGTAGGGGTCGATCAGGACATCCGCGCCTTGGAAGACCAGATCGTTGTCGGACAGCCCCTCCCAGTCGCCATCCTGGATGCGCTCATCCACCGCATCCACCAGATCCAGCGAATCAACGGGTTCGGCGTCCGGAGTGCCACAGGCCACAAGAAAGTACAGCGTGATCATGACGGGTTCAACATCCCAAAGTAGACGGTAAATGGAGTTTCGGCATCGGGAATCACCACCACGCGATTGTCGCTGGGGCGGGTGATCGGGTCCTTTCTGTCGCAGTCGTTGCCATCCGTGTCCAGGCAGCCCATCACCCAGACCCACTCAGCCGGGATCGGGTCGGTCACGTGGAGCACGCCGGTCAGCTCACCGTTGGTCGGCACCAGGTCCACCGGCACCACCAGATCCATCAACGGTTCGGCCCCTTCGACCGGGCCCACAGCCGACCCCTGCTCACAGGAGTAGATCGATCCACGGTAATTGCCGGTCGGCGGCTCTTCCATGGAGGGAATGTAGTCGGGCTCCATCGCAAAGGAGAGCGCGAGGGTTCCGGTCGCACCCTCTACACGGACGCAGGGATCAGCTTGACTATCGCCGACAGAATCCGTGCCACCTTTGGACTCTTCCGCGCCACTCTCCTGCCCCCCTCCGGTGCAGGCCCACAACAAAAGGAACATCCTTCCCCCTTCCCGGTCCCCATTATCGCACCCCCTGGCCGGAACGTCAACGAGATGGAAGCTACGTTGGCGGCTAAAAAGAGAGTGACGTCGAAGATGGGTTCCGGACGGTACGCCCGTATACTACAAGGGCGCCGCCGACGCCAATTCATCGAACTCCGCTGCAGTGCCGGGGAATTGCACCCCCTCCCCCTTGCCACCACCCCGCCCCCGTGACACCCTTGGCCCGATGCGCCGTGTTCTGCCCGCCACCCTGCTGCTGCTGATCTGGGGCTCCGCCCAGTGGCCCACGCAGATCGACGATCAATACATCTCCCTGGCCTATGCCCGGCAATTCTCCGAAAATGGACTTCTGCTTTGGAGCAACCACGAGCGGGTAGAGGGCTACTCCAATTTTCTGTATGTGATACTACAGACTCTGATGCTGAGTGCGGGCATCGATCCCGACCTCGGCTGCAAATTCCTGGGCATCCTCTGCGCCATCGGGGTGATCGCCGCCGCCGCCTGGCGCGCCCCACGCGGCGCAGGAATCGCTCTTCTGGGACTTGCAAGCTGGATTCCGCTGGGCTGGTGGGCTTTTGCCGGCATGGAAACGACGCTCTACAGCTTCCTGCTCAGCCTGGGCTGGGGGCTGTGCCTGCGCAAAGAAGCGGGCGGACACGGCCTGCTGTGGCTGGCAGCGATGACCCGCCCGGAAGGGATCGCACATCTGTTTGTATCACTCTTCTACAGGTGGGACAAAGCACTTTTTGATACATCATATCAACGATACGTCGGCTTTTTGGCGCTGGCCCTGGGCTTGTATCACGGCCTGAGGGTCGCATGGTTCGGTGCCTGGCTGCCCACGCCCTATTTGGTGAAAGTGGCAGAAAATCCCTGGGAAGTGGATGTGGTGGTGCAACTGGCGCAGGAGCTGCTCAGTCTGGCGGGGCTGGCGGCGGTGCTTCGGCTGAGCGTGGGACGCCCCAAAGCCATCGTCTTTGTTCCCCTGGCAATCCAGTGCTTCACCATGCTGATCTCCGATGCCGACTGGATGGGCCATGGCCGCCTGTTGCTGCCCGGTGCGGCCGCCAGTGTGCTCTTGTGGATGTGGACCGGCCACACCCAACGTCCAAGCTGGGCCCGCCGGGGCTTGGCCGTGGGGATGCTGGCCTTCTCGGCGCAGTTGGACCCTCCGGGAATCGGAAGGGAATACCTGGGCTTCCGCTCGCTCGACCCCCTTCTGCACATCCCCACCCTGCTGCTGCAGCCCCTGGACAGCCCCGCGGCCGAGGATCTCGCCTGGGTGGTGCGCAATGCCCCGGCGGATAGCCTCCTGCTCACGGGAGATGTGGGCATGGTCGGGCATCTTCCCGGCATTGAAGTTCTTGATCTGAATGGACTCACCAGCCGAAGGCTGGCACTGGCCAACCTGGGTGCGCTGGAGCTGCGCCAGCTTCGTGCCGATCGCCCCCGCCTGTTGAGGCTGTTGGACAACGAAGAGCCGGAGCCCTGGATGGGAGGCGGCTTTCGCCAGACCACCGCCTGGAAGCTGGAGTCCTACCGGGTGCGGTGGTGGGCAGCAGCCGCCCCGTCGCCGGATCCCGGCCTCGTGCGCGCGCGCTGGGAGGCCCTGATTGCCGCCTTCCCCTCCCAGGGAGCCCTGCGACGGGGCCTGATCGAAGACCTGGCCGCTGCCGGTGATACATCCGAAGCACTGGAGGCACTGTATCACCATATTCAGCGTTGGCCCGAGGATCGCCGCACACGAAGCCTGCGCCAATCCATCTCCTTTCCCGAGCGCCGCGCGGGCGCGTGGGTCTCCGCGCCCTTCCCGCCCGCCCCCCTCCGCGTGGGCTACAAAGCCACCCGCCGGCTCAGCCTGCGCTTTGGCTGGATCTGCCCCCCAGAGAGCGGCCCCGGAACCTGGGAGCGGCTGGATGTGGAGGGTAAAGGAACAAAAACCCTGGAGTGCCCCTGCGAGGGCGGCCGCCTGAGCCTGTCCGTGCCTGGCAGTTCCCAGAATACGCTGGAGGTCTGGCTGGAGACTGCTCAGGGCTCCCCGTGAAAAGCCAGAATCTTCTTTCCAAAATCTTCTCGGGTGGCACCCTCGGGCAGGCGCGCCACCTTCACCGCCACCCCCGCCAGCTCCAGATCTTTCTGGAGCTGCACGCTCACCGCATCGCCACTATGAACCAGTTGGACGGGCGCCATTTTCCGCTGGAGACGTAGCACATCCAGCAGGTAGGGGTTGATGTTGCCAGGCTCCGGCAGCGCGGCTCCCACCCGACCATAGACCTCGGGCCGCTCCAATGCCAACAATAGCGCCAGCGCCCCGCCCCGTCGCCAGCCATCGACATGGACAGCGGCGGGACCCGTCGCAAGCCGGTATCGCTCTTGGAGGGCCAGCAAGGTCTCCTCCATCTGCCGGCGAAAGGTCAATGTGGGCCTTCCTGGCGGCGTTGGCGGGAGCGCCACCACCAGCGCCCGCCCGGTCTCCGCCCAGTGGCGGCCCAGGCTCTCCAGGAGGTCCGCCTGCCGAAGCCACGCGCTCCCCTCCTCCCCACCCTCCCCGAAGAGCAACAACAGCGGTGCGCCGGCGGGAAGCACCGGTGGTAGCAGCACCTCCAGCGGAAAACTCCGACCCGAGCTGGGGGAGCGCAGGCGAAGCTGCTCCACCAGAATTCCCCGGCCGGCATCCCGCCGGGTGGCCTGCTCGACCGTTGCCGTCTTCGGTTGCGACGACGGGAGACGAGAAGGAGGAGGAAGATCAGGTGGATAGCTTGGCCCCGGCCCCACCAGTACGGTGACCAGCAGCAACACCAGAATGGCCAACATCAGGCCGATCCGGAGCCGCAGGTGCGGGTCGCGTGCTGCTTTTGCCATCTGGACCCCTTATCTGCTGCTATCGGTTAAGACCTGTGTATGCTGTTGGAACTGCGCAAAGCGGGGATACGTTTCGGGGGCCTTCGGGCGGTGGCCGAGCTGGATCTGGCCATCGCACCGGGTGCCCTGCATGGCCTGATCGGTCCAAACGGTGCCGGAAAGACCACGGTGTTCAACCTGATCACCGGGATCTACCAGCCGACTGAGGGGGAGGTCTTCTTTGATGGCCACTCCCTCCGCGGCAAGCGGCCCGACCAGATCGCCCGCGCGGGCATCGGCCGCACCTTCCAGAATATCCGCCTTTTTCCTGGCCTCTCGGTGTTGGACAACGTGAAGGTGGCCTTCACCCGGCGGCTGCGAAGCAACCTGTTCCAGTCGGCGCTGCGCAGCACCATGCACAGCCTGGACGAGGCGACGATCCACCAGGAAGCCCTTGCACTGTTGGACCGCTTCAGCCTGCTGGCCGTGGCCGAGGCCGGGGCGGACCAGCTACCCTACGGCGCCCGACGCCGGCTGGAGATTGCCCGGGCGCTGGCCACCCAGCCCAAGCTGCTGTTGCTGGACGAGCCCGCCGCGGGCATGAACCCCTCCGAGGCCCGCGAGCTGATGCACCTGATCCGCTGGGTACGCGACAATTTTGATGTTGGAATCCTGCTGATCGAGCACCACATGGCCGTGGTCATGGGGATCTGCGAGCGCATCACCGTGCTGGACCATGGCACCCACATCGCCGAGGGAAACCCTGAAGAGATCCGGAAGAACCCCAAGGTCATCGAAGCCTACCTGGGCGCCGAAGAGGGCACACACTGATGGCGACGCTGCTGAACATCCGGGACCTGAACGTCTACTATGGCCCGATACACGCCCTGAAAAACCTGAGCGTCGCGGTGGAGGAGGGCAAGATCACCACCCTGTTGGGGGCGAATGGGGCCGGAAAAACAACCTTGCTTCGATGTATCTCCGGTCTGGCCGCTGCCAAATCCGGCAGCGTTCAACTGGGTGGCGTAGAGCTGCTGGGGAAAGAGCCCCATAGCATCGTAGGCCTGGGCATCTCCCAATCCCCCGAAGGGAGGCAGGTCTTCCCCAACCTGAGCGTCTGGGAAAACCTGATGCTCGGGGCCTGGACACGTCAAGATAAAGCAGCCATTCCGTCCGATATCGAGCGGATCTATGCAATCTGGCCCCGCCTGAAGGAGCGGCACACCCAGCTTGCCGGTACGCTGTCCGGTGGGGAGCAGCAGATGTTGGCTATCGGGCGCGCAATGATGGCGCGTCCAAAGCTGCTTTTGTTGGATGAGCCCTCCCTGGGTCTGGCGCCGGTGGTCGTCGCCGGCATTTTTGAGACCATTGTGCGGTTGAACCAAGAGGGCACCACCGTGCTGCTGGTGGAGCAGAATGCCCACCTCGCGCTGAAGATCGCGTCCTATGCCTATGTGCTGGAAACCGGAGAGATCCAGCGTGGGGCACCCGCTGCGGAGCTTCTGGCGGACGACTCCATCCGTGCCGCCTACCTGGGAGGTTGAATGTACCTTCTCGTCGGCAATCCGAGTGCACAAAGCGGACGCAACCTGGAGCGTATCGAGCGCGCAAAAGCCCAATTCTACCTGCATGGGCTGAGTCAGGAGTTCCTTCCCACCCTTCCGGGCGGAAAGACGGCCGGCGCCGTCGCCGCGGCCATTCGTAGTGGAAATTACAAAGCTGTGGTGGCGATGGGGGGAGATGGAACCTTCAAGGAGGTGGCGACCGGCCTGATCGAGAGCGGCGTGTCCATTCCCATGGGCATGTTGCCCACCGGTACCGCCAACGACCAGGGCCGCAGCTTCGGTCTCTCCGCCGACGCCGACGCGTTGGACCACAACGTCGCGGTCATCGCCGCCAATTACCAGGGTCCCCTGGATGCCGGTCGGATCACCGCCCGCGACGAATCCGGCAATATCATCGGGACAGATTGGTTCTTTGACTCGGCGGGTTGGGGCTTTTCTCCGTGGGTCCTGAAGCTGCGAAACAGCGACCGGGAGCTGGTCGGCATGCTGCCCCTGGTTCGGGAAGTCTACCGGGACCAGCTTGTCTACGCGGGCGCAGCAGTGCAGGCCTTTCTGCGCACCTACGTGGAGGAACGGAAGTTTGAAGCAGCAGTTACGCTGGCCGATGGTTCCGAGCACCTCTTCGCCAACCTCACCGACATCATCGTCAAGAACACCAAATACTATGCGGGCGCCTGGGTTTTTGACCCCACCTCGTCGCCAGAAGATGGCCAGATGGAGCTGGTGCCGCTGTCCGGTCGCACCGAGTGGCTGCGGCGTGCGGTGGCCAATGTGGAGCTTCCAATCCCGCTCCCGACGGAAGAGGTGAACGAGGTGGCCGATTTTGTGGGAATGAAGCTGTCGCCCGGTCCGGTCTACCGCTCGTCCTCCTTCCAGATTCGCCTGCATGAACGTGCCGGAAGTCCAGGCGTGGACGCACAATTGGACGGTGAGGAGTGGGTGCGCGGCTGGACCTTCGATGTGGAGGTCCGCCGCCACGCGCTTCGGCTGATCATCCCGGCCCCATGAACTGCCCGATCTACCTGGAGATTCATGTAGACGAGCACCTGCTTCGGCAGGAGCCCGCACGATGGGATCAGGCAGCAGAGCTGCTGCATGAGCTGTGCCACCGTTCGGAGCAAGCCGGTGCTCATTTATCGTTGCGGCTCCGGGAAGCTTTTGTAGAGGGCGATACCTCGGACTTCCTGCTGGGACTGATGCGGCGGGGGCACGAGGTGGGCTGGCACAGCCACGGCGAGGAGGCCGCGGGCCTGGTTGCCGCCTTCCAACAGCGCGGCCTGCCGACGGATGTGGCGACGCCGGGTCTGGTGCAGGCCGGTCGGGGTGGGCGGCGACTGCTGGAGCAGGCGCTGAAGTTGGGTGTGAGACGTATCACGGATAGTCACGAAGAACGCAGCTTTACCTATCAGGGGTGGCTGGCCTGGCAGCCGATCCCCGAGCTGTGGTCGCTGGATGTTTCGGTCTCCCCCTTCGCCTGGGGGGTGTTGGAGCGGGGTCTGTTTGGCGTCCGGCACCGCCATGGTGGACTGGACTGGGCGCGGCTACAGCGCCTGACCGAAAGCTGGGGACGCTGGCCAGTTCCCGCGGGCTATGCCGGCTATTTCGGTGCCACCTTCCATGAGCACAACCTGTGCCCGCCCGAGAGCTACCGGCCGCTACCGGCTGAGCTCGACGGCTTTCAGCGCTATGTGGACCGTTTCGGCAGCCATATCCAAACTTCGGGCAGCATTCCGCTGCCGGAACCTCCCCCTCCCCCTCCCGAGCAGCCGGTGGGGAGAGTTCCGCTCTTTCTCCAACGGCTTCGTCGGGGTGCCAGGCGCCTGGTGGAGCCCCCCGTACAGCGCTTGCAGGTGGGGCAGCGACAGGTGCCGTACCGGGTCTGGGGGGAGCCGCGGAGGGGGAACCTTGTGGTGGTGCACGGTGGCAGCAGTGGTCTGGAGCAACGCCTTGGATTTCTCGGCCTCTCCCCGGATGATCTGGCTGCCGATGGCATTGCCGTGTGGTGCTTTGCACGCACCGCGCAGAGCTTCCTTACGCCGGGCAATCCCCTGCACCGTGCCGAGCTGCGGGCGATGGTGGATCTGGCAATGGAGAAATCCAAGAACACCGGTGTATTGAGCTGGTCTGGCGGCCTCATTCCGGCTTTGGGTGTCGCAAGCGAACGCCCCCTGCGTTTTCTGGTGGACGCCGAGGGACCTGTGGACCGTTTCTCCCTGGTACCCATCCAAAACCCACCGGCCGAGCTTCGGGATCGGTCGGTGGAGGAGGATGCCCTTTGGGTCGGTCTGGAGGCGATGTCCATGCTCCCGAAGCTCCAGATTCCCTACCTGCGCCTGCAGGGAAGTATCGATCATGCGCACGAACGCATGAGCATCCACGCGCAGCGGGCCGTACAGGCGGTCAGCGGCGGGCGCCTGGAGTGGCTGCCGGGACGCCTCCACGAACATCCCGAGCGGCTGCGGCGGCTGATTGGGAAGCTGTTTCCCTGATCCGCCTGTCGCGGTGGCGCCTGATACATTCGCATATGTATCACTGAAACACGGATGATACATACACTTTTCTGATTGGCATCCTTCTTGCTTATCCTGCTGGTGTCCTCACTTCCTCTGGAGTACCCATGCCCCGCCACCCACTGTTGACCACCCTGCTCCTTGGCCTTGGCCTGTCCGCCTGTAAAGTCCGTGAGGAGGAAACCCAATGTGTGTTCGCCAACGCCGACCTGAGCTGTCCGAGTATTCCCGAGGCCGAAGTGGTCCTGCTCGGAGACAACGGCTGCGGTGACAAGACCATTTCTGTAGATGGAGAGGGTGTACTTTCGAATGTGGACAGTGGCGGGGCGGACAGTACCGGCAGCGACACGGCGGGCGGCGCCGCCCTGTGCTGCTACCCCGTCACGGTGATGGACAACCCCCGCTGCGAGGTGATAGAGGGGCGCCCCTTTGTGCAGGAGGGCACCCTGCTGGCTGCAGTGGAGCCGCGCACGGACTGGTGCAGTCCGCTGGAGACCGGGGCCGGTGGCCTGTCCCTGGAGCAGCGGCAGATTCTCGCCGCGATGTGGAGCCGGAAAGGCCAGGAAGAACATGGCTCGGTGGCGGCTTTCGCCAAGCTGGTGCTGGAGCTGATGGGCCTGGGAGCCCCCCCGGAGCTGCTGAGCGCCGTCCAGGTGGCAATGGGCGAAGAGATCCGGCACGCCAAGCTGTGCTTCTCACTGGCCTCCCGCTACGGGGCTGCGCCGGTGGGCCCGGCCGATTTTCCGCTTCCTACCTCGCTGGGTCTGCACCGGGATCTGCGCAGTCTGACACTGGCCACCGTGACCGAGGGCTGCATTGGCGAGACCCTGGCGGCGATGCTGGCTGGAGAAGCCGCGCAGAAAGCAGAAGATCCGGCGGTGCGGCGCACCCTGATCCTGATCCAGAAGGAGGAGGAGCGCCATGCCGCGCTGGCCTGGCGCATCCTGGCCTGGGCCTTGGAGCAGGGCGACGCCGATCTGCGGGCGGAGGTGGCTGATCTTTTCGCACAGGCCACCCTGTCTCCCCGGCCGGAGCGCCGTGCCGATCCGGTGCTGACCGCCCACGGCCTGCTGGACAGCGATACGGAAAACACCCGTTGCGCCCAAGGAATGCGTGAGGTTATCCTCCCCTGTGCGGCAGCCCTGCTCGCGCCCCGGGAGCAGCAGATGGCGGCCTGAGCAACTATTCGGTGAGCGGCGTCCGCATACAGCCGGGGCCATCCATCGAACTCGGGGCCCCCAGCGTCAACATCTCAAAATCCTGGGGCTCAATCCCGAACATAGAGTGGGAGTCGAAGCCCAGGTCTGCGTACTTGTGCTCTGTAAAGCGGTCAGAGCGGGCGGTGAGCGCAATGTTGCCGCCGTCCGCCAGGAGCATGCCGTAGCGCTGGAGGGCCCGCGCCACCACCTTGGCCTCCTCGGTTTCCAGCCGGTCCATGTCAAAGTCCGTCTTCAACCGCAGTCTTGCCCCGTACGGAACCGCATGTTGCATGTCGTCCCCTGCCCGTGTGGAGTGACTGGCCGGCGCATAAAACACCGTGTCGAGGATGGCGTCGTTGGGAAGGACAAAGCGGATGGCATGATCGATCTCCCCGGCCGCCAGCTCGTCGGCATCAAAAAGCAGCGGGGCGATTGGATAGCCTGCGGCATCTGCCGAAGTACACTGGTCTCCCCGTCCCTCTTCCGGGTAGACCCGGTTGGTCTCCCACACTGCCAGACAGCCTCCCCGGAAGGTCTCCCCCCGCAGGTCCGCCCGCCACATCTCGTAGAGACGGTTCTCCGACGGACTGTGGACGATCAGGTGGCAATCTCCGTCCCCCTCGCAGCGATAGGCCGCCTCCGCCTCAATCGCGCCGCCCTCCGGCAGGGGCACCGGCACATGGTCGCAGTCGGGCGTCCAGAAGTCTCCGGTGGTCTCAAAAGCTACCTTGGTAGTACTGGAATCGGCTTCCAAAACCTCCATGCCAAAGTCAATCTGGAAGCGCCCCATCCCCCACCCGTGCTCCTGAAGGGCAGCCATCACCTGCGGAGAGCTGGCGTCTACCGCCGTGTTCTCCACCGTCTGGTACCAAGGCGCTGCATCGGGAAAATAGTGGCCCGGCGTGTTGCCGCCACCACCGCCAGAATCATCGGCGGAAAGCTCGCTATCGTCGGGTGATGAAGTGGAATCGTCGGTGGATTTGGGCTCACCGACGCAGGCAACGAGCAACAGCAGCATAGGGCTCCCGGGGGTTTGGCGAAGCACCAGCAAAGCACATGCCGGCTGCCACAAGTGATACATGAAAGAATGTATCAAGATAGTTCAGATTCTTCATGGACTCTGCCAGGGAAGGAGTCCATAGCCTCGCTGCGCGCGCATGCGCGCCCGGTAGCCGCCCGCACCCGCGCATCGGGAATTCCCGCGCTGCGTCGGCATGCCACATTTTCAGGCCAACGACGGTGCTTAGCTATGGGACCGGAGGATTGAACATGCTGTGGTTGTTGCTGGCCTGTACCGGACCGGACAAGGAATCGGCGGAGCTCCCGGTTGATAGCGAAGAGAGCAGCGGCGTTCCCATTTCCATCAACTTCGATGCGCGCTTTGGCGACACAGCCTTTGGCTGCGGTGCCACCGCGGAAGGACTCGGAGTCGGTAGCAGCAGCTTCACACCCACCGACCTGCGCTTCTATGTCTCGGCCTTTACCGTAGAGAATGCGGCTGGCGAGCAGGCGTCGGTCCGGTTGGAGAACGATGGCCTTTGGCAGCTTCCCGAGGTCGCGCTGCTGGACTTCGAGGACAAGACCGGAACCTGTGGCAACGGCACCACGGCCACCAACCGGGTGGTCCGCGGGCAGGTTCCCGAGGGAGAGTGGACCACCCTCCGTTTTGAGGTCGGTGTGCCCTTTGAGCTGAACCACCAGGATGTGGCCACCGCGGCATCGCCGCTGAACCTCTCCACCCTCTTCTGGAGCTGGCAGGGCGGCTACAAGTTCATGCGCTTCGAGGGGAAGAGTACGGGTCTACCCACCGGCTGGCTCTTCCACTTGGGCAGCACCGGCTGCGAAAGCAACGACGAGGGCCAGGTCACCGAAGCCTGTACCAACCCCAACCGCGCCGCCGTGGAGCTCAGCGGGTGGTCGGCTGATAAGGTCGTGGTTCTCCATCTGGAAAACCTGCTCGCGGACACCGATCTGGACGCGGACGGCGGCGGAGCCCCCGGCTGTATGTCCGCCGATGGTGATCCCGAGTGCGCCGCACTGTTCGGAAAGTTAGGCATTCCCGGCAGCAATGCTTCCATCTTTTCCATGGAGTAGCCATGCTTTGGTTTCTGCTGGCCTGTAGCGGTCCCGAAAAAGAGTCAGCAGAAGCTACCTATGTGTGGAAGCTGCCGGAGGGTTTCCCCACGCCCGTGGTGCCCGCAGACAACCCCATGTCCGATGAAAAAGTGGAGCTGGGACGATACCTTTTCTACGATAAGCGCCTGTCGGGCAATGAAACCCAGAGCTGTGGAAGCTGCCACCAGCCTCAGTACGGTTTCACCGACGGGAAGGCCAACGCGGAAGGTTCTACGGGTCAAATCCACCGACGCTCGTCGATGTCGGTGGTGAACGTCGGCTACTTCTCGGGTCTGACCTGGGCCAGCAATGTGGTGAAGAGCCTGGAGGCCCAGGCGCTGCTGCCGCTCTTCGGCGAGACCCCCGTGGAGCTGGGGATGGCCGGGCTGGAGGAGGAGCTGTTCGCGCGGCTGGCCGCCGATGCAGAGTACCCGGCACGATTTTCTGCCGCCTTCCCAGACGAAGAAGACCCTATCAACCTAGGCAACATCACCAAGGCCATCGCAGGTTTTCAGCGATCGCTGATCTCCGGCGGAAGCCCCTATGACCAGCTCCAGTACGGCGGTGACCCCAGTGCGATGACCGCTGAAGCGCGGCGCGGCATGGCCCTGTTCTTCTCCGAAGAACTCGAATGTTTCCACTGCCACCAGGGCTTCGCTTTCACCGACTCCGTGCAGTCGGAGAGCACCACCTTTGAGGAGCTGCTCTTCCACAACACCGGCCTGTACAATCTGGATGGCGCCGGGGCCTACCCCATCGCTGACCAGGGGCTCTACGAGCTGACGCTGGAGCCCGCGGACATGGGCCGCTTCCGGGCCCCCACCCTTCGGAACATCGCCAAGACCGCCCCCTACATGCACGACGGCTCCATTGCCACGCTGGAAGAGGTGGTGGACCACTACGCCGCGGGCGGACGTACCATTTCGGACGGTGAAAATGCGGGTGTGGGAAGCGCAAATCCATACAAAAGTGAGTTTGTAACTGGCTTCACACTGACCGAGGAGCAGCGGACGGACCTCCTGGCCTTTCTGAACGCCCTTACCGACGAGGACTTTCTGACTTCACCCGAAGTACAGGATCCCTTTTGAACGGCGCGAACCACCTGATACACGATATATCTGATACACGATACATCTGATACACGATACATCTGATACACGATACATCTGATACA
>JBEIQS010000110.1:0-19399 GCA_040376425.1 Alphaproteobacteria bacterium
CATCCGGGATGATGCTGTCGCAGACCCCGTCCATCACCAACTGCGGCTTTTCTGTATCCGACGCTACAGCCGCACCCATCGGGAGCAGCGCATCGAAGCGCTCATCGACCGGACCGGTGGTGGCCGTGGTCCCTGCCCCTGCAGAGTGGCCGCTGAGGCCGATCTTTTCGGGATCGATGGCCCCGGCCAGCCAGCCATCGGTGGCCCAGCCCTCCACCAAATCGGCCACGTGCCGCACATCGTCATCCGCAGGATCTTCGCCGCCCATTCCGCTCAGGTCGCAGCCCTCCAGGGGCGGGCTGAACAGGCAGGGCACGATGTCCCCCATCATACGCCCCGCATGCTCCGCTGCGATCACCACATAGCCGCGCGAGGCGAGGTGCGTCGTGTAGTCCACCGACTGCAGGCGGGTGCCCCCCATGCCATGGGAAAAGACCACGACCGGATAGGGAACTTCAGGAACCCGCAGGGGCGCCTCGCGCACGGCCACCGTGGGCACCAGTGGCAGCGAAAAGTCCCCTAAAACGCTGCGCACCGCCTCCGAAATGTAGGGGTTGAAGTCCGCATCTTCCCCCACCTGCCCCGCCACGCTCTCCGAGGCGGGATACCAGATCTCCACGCTCACCTCGGCATCGGTAAAGGAGCGGACCCCTACGGGCACCCCCTGTTCCGCCGGATCTTCGGGAAGATCCAGGGCTTCTGGGGTGACTTTCTCTTCAGGACTTTGGCAGGCAACAAGGAGCAACCACATGCGCCGCAGCATAGCGCAGGCGGAGCCATTCGCGCTACAATGGCGACCATGCGCCCCACACGCCGTTCGATTGTTCTCGGGATCCCCGCGTTAACCCTTGCTTGTAGCGGACTCTCTGACAAGGAGAGCGGCGACAGCGCCGACTCCACGCCGCCGGCAACCCCGCAGCGGGAGCCCGAGCCGGCCGCCTGGGACCCCGGCGGCACCGAGGATCCCGTCGCTTTTGCGTGGGGCGTGCAGTCAGGGGACGCCGAAACCGATAGGGTGATCCTGTCTATTCGCTGTGTAGACAGTGCAGCCACCTTGGTGATCGTGGAGGCGCAGGGCGACGGGTGGGTGGAGGTGCAGCGGCAGGAGATCGTCCGTAGCGACGAGACCTGGCAGGGCCTGATCACCGGGTTGAAGTCCGATACGGCCTATCGCTACGCCTTTTTTGCGGCCGACGGGCAGCACCGCAGCCGGGTGGGGCGCTTCCGTACCGCACCCGATCCCGGGGTCCGCCGTACGGTGGTCATCGGAGCAACCTCCTGCCTTGGAGGCAACGAACCCTGGTCCAACCTGTCTTTTGCAGCCGAGGCCCAGCTTGATGTGATGCTGATGTTGGGCGACGTGGTCTACGCTGACGGCGCGGTGACGGTCGAGGACTATCGCAGCTACTACCGGCATGCCTTTGGCGTCCAAGGCCTCCAGGATCTCAGCGCCAGCACCTCCTTCATCTCCACCTGGGACGACCACGAGGTGGACAACAACTGGGCTCCCGAAGACCTCGCTGAGGGCCAGTTTGAAGCTGCGCTTCAGGCCTTCCGGGAGTCGCTGCCGCAGAGCCAGGGGGACAAGGGCCAGATCTGGCGTCGCCTCGCCTTCGGCGACATCTGCGAGTTTTTTGTACTTGACTGCCGCTCCGAGCGTACCGAGAGCCTGTATATTTCTGTAGAGCAAATGGACTGGCTCAAGAGCGCGCTGGCCTCCAGCACGGCCCGCTTCAAGCTGATCCTGAACTCCGTGCCCATCAACGACTACAGCGACATGTTCGGCACGGCTTTTGCAGATGACCGCTGGCAGGGCTTTCCCGAACAGCGCAGGGAGATTCTGGACTTTATCGTGGACGAAGCCATCAGCGGTGTGCTCTGGGTGACCGGCGATGTCCACCACGCCATGATCTGCCATCCCGACGCCCCCGGCCAGGGCAGCGGGGAAAATCAGTGGGAGGTGGCCACCGGTCCCTCGGGCAGCACCCTGAATGTGGCCGCCGAGCTGTATACCGACACCACCGGCCACTATCCCGTGCTTTTTGCGAAGTACAACTACGCCCGCTTCACCCTGGACCCCGGAACAGGAAGCTGCCTGGTGAGCTTCATCGGGGATGACGGCGCGGTGATCCAGGAGATGGAGCTCTTTTTGTAAGGGCGATAGCCGCCCCTACCGCGACGCCTTGATGGCTGCCTCTACACTTTTTTTGCCGATATAGGGCGTGGCCGCAAAGGCTTCCAGCGAGGCAAAGGGCCGTTTTTCCAGGATCAGGTTCACCCCGCGTCCGTAGATGCCGGAGGCGCGCAGGGCGGCTTCGTCTGCACTGTTCACCCACTTCAGCGCGCGGGTGGCATTTTCCGGAGCAACATATAGCTCATCGATATATATCGGTTCGGTATAGGTTCGTGCCGCTCCGACCTTCGGCGGCGCTTCTGTTTTGGAAGTTTCTTCCTTTTTTGCAGGAACTTCCGTTTTGGGAGTTCCTGCGGAAGATGGGCTTTTCCCGCCTTTGAGGCTGGAAGCACTGGATGGCGCCACCGCTGCTGCCGGTGGCTCCGCTGGAATTGCTGCCGGCTCCACCGGAGCCTCCCCCGCGGCAGTGCCTGCGGGATCGGCGTCGGGGGCCGCCGGTAGCGCCTCGCCTGCCGGGGCGGCCAAAGCGGCCGGATCGAGGCCTCCTCCCTCCCCCGGCACGTTCGGGGCGGTCTCCGGAGCTGCGTTCTCGGCCCCCTCGCGATGCGCCCAAAGCTGCCAGCCCGCCAATCCCAGGCCACCCACCAGCAGAATCCCCAGCAAGCCCACACCGCCTGCCACCAGGGGCCACAGCGAGCGCCGCGCGGGCGCCACCGGATCGGGCGGGGGCAGGACCGCCGCAGTGGCGATAGAAACTGGCGTTTCCATGGATCGCAGCGCCAAGGGAGGTACGGGGCGCGACAGACCGGGCGGCAGCGCCGCGCGCGTCTGCCAGGCCCGCAGGGCCCCGATCAGCGCATCGGCATCCGGCCAGCGATCCTCCGGCCTTTTCTCCATACAACGCTGGACTATGCTCTCCAGGGCTGGATCGATGATGGCGGCGGAGCGGCTGGCCATCGGCGGCCAGGGCGCGTGCACCTGCTTGAAGGCAACGCCCATGGCGGTGTCCGCCTCGAAGGGTAGAACCCCGGCCAACATGCGGTACATCATGCAGCCGAGCGCATAGATGTCCGTACGCCCATCCACCTCCGCGAGGCCCATTGCCTGCTCAGGAGAGGCATACTGCGGCGTTCCAAGAAATCGGCCTGCAATCGTGGTTTCGTCGGCATCATTGATGCCCTTCCCGATGCCGAAGTCCACCAACTTGGGGATCTCGGTCCCGTCGTCGGCGCGGGTCATCAGCACGTTGGAGGGCTTCAGATCGCGGTGGATCACGCCGCTGCGGTGCGCGTGCCGGAGCGCGTCCGCGAGCCCCAGTGCGATGCGAACGGCGCGCTCCGCCTCCATCGGGCCCACCAGCAGGCTGGTGAGCGGCTCCCCCTTGATACGCTCCATCACCACATAGACTGCTTCATCTGCCAGTTTTCCGCAGTCATACACCGTGACGATGTGCGGATTTGACAGCCGTGCGATGAACTGTGCCTCGCGCACCAGTCGGTCGGCCAGGTTGCCCCGCTCAGGCCCGGACAGGTCAGGGCGCAGGATCTTGATCGCAACTTCTCGGCCGATAGGCTCCTGAATCGCCAGGTACACCGTCGCCGTTCCCCCCGCCCCCAGGCGACGGCGCACCTCGTAGCGACCGAGCAGGGTCTGCCCTTCGTAGGGATCGGTGTGGCGCGGCGTTTCCATGGCCTTCCCCTCTCTTATAGCCTGCACCGAGGAAAGGCGCTGCTGTGATCGAAAAGTCACGTTGGCGGCACGCTGCAGCGGAGCTACATTAGACTCTGCCCGTCATTCCCGGAGGGAAAATGCTCCTGATCCTCGTCGCCTGCACAAGCAGCACCACCGAATACTCGGCTCTGGTGGAGCCGCTGCGTGGCAACCGCGACTATCCTGAGCTCGATACCGGCGAGCCTATCGTGCCCCCCGAAGACACGGACGATCCCGACACGGAGATCGAAATTCCGAATGTGGTGCTCAACGAGATCATGAGCAACAACCGCTCCTTCGAAGATCCATGGAACGAGCTCTCGGACTGGGTGGAGATCTACAACGGCACCGATCTTCCGGTCGCCCTCTCCTCGATCATGCTCTCGGACAGCTCTGGCGAGGCCTGGATCGGCAGCAGCGGGGCCATCGACCCGGGCGGCTACTATGTGGTCTACGCCAACAACGGCGAATCCACGACCGGTGCGCCCTTCGCCCTGGATTCCGATGGCGACACGCTGACGCTGGTGGTCGGTGGTGTCGTGACCGACCGCATCGCCACCGGCGAACTGGGCAAAGATGTAGCCTGGGCGCGGATTCCCGACGGCGGAAGCTGGGAGCCGAACACCTGGATCACCCAGGGAGAGACCAACGGCGACGAGTCCTACTACAAGCCGCGTGGGGACGAGCTCTTTGAAGAGATGACGATCTACGACATTGAGATTGGTCTTTCGCAAGCCTCCTACCAGACGCTCGCGCAGGATGGCCGCACCACCTACGTCGAGGGGGATGTCACCATCAACGACGAAGTGATCGACCCGATTGGGGTCCGTCTTCGCGGCTCCTACACCTACAAGCCACTCGGACAGAAGTCTTCTTTCAAGCTTGATTTCAATCGCTTCGAGGATCTGAAGTACAACGGCCTGCAGAAGCTGGACCTGTACAACCAGATGGCCTACAACAGCGGTGTGAAGGAGTACTCCATCTATAAGCTGGCGGAGTACATGCAGATTCCCGTACTCCGCGTCGGCTTTGCCCGCGTGTCCGTCAACAGCGAAGCCTATGGCTTCTACATGATGGCCGAGACCTACGACGACCAGTGGCTCCAGTACACCTATGGCGACGACGAAGGTTCTATGGTGTGGGAGCCAAACTATGGCGACATCAACGGTGATTTTTCGTACTGGGACTGCGAAGTGGGGCCCTGCGACACCAGCGTGCTCACCGACATGAAGACACTGTTGCAGTCCGCAGCATCGGACGCAAACGTCGCGGCGATGGAACAGCACATGAACATCGACAATGTGCTGATGATGATGGCCATTGAGCTCGCTTCCGGGGACTGGGACGGCTACTGTGCCAGCCATAACTTCCGTGTGGTCTGGGACGCCCAGACCGAAAAGGTGGACCTGACGCTGTCGTCGATGGACCTCACCCTCTCCGGTCCCACGCCCACCATGGGCTCCTGTCGGGGCTCCGTCTACACCTGGTGTGCCCAGAACACGGGCTGCAACCAACGGTGGAAGGACACCCTGAACAACCTCGCCGACGGCGTGGAAGAGATGCGCATGGTGGAACACCTCGAAGAAGTCCGGGATCTCATCGAGGCGGACGTGACCAGCCAGACGAAGTTGCCCATCAGCCAGAACGCCTTCGACACCGAGTACGATCAGGTGCTGGCCTACTACACGGCATTGCCGGCGGTTCTGCGCGCCTCCGCCCAGTGAGCAGCGGAAAAGACCAGCTTCGAGGCTGATGTGAGATCCGTGATAGGTGCGGATCCTGCTCCGCTCAGCTACATCTTAGCTGGAGACTTTGCGCTCGGCCCCTTTGGGGGGGGGAGAACGCCTGTCTGCGTCTTTTTTCAATCCAACCACATATAGTTTTTGTTTTTTTGGAGCTTGGCAGCGCGCTATCCCCCCGAAAAAGACTTGACCATCGGCCGGCGCGAAGCTATCTTTCCACCCCCCGAGCAAGCCATAAAAATCGCCAACGTCACCGCTACCCCTACCGCCATTGTCGACAGCGCGGCCACCGCCAAGAAAACAGCCGCCGCCCCCACGACGGACACCGTCACCCTCTCCGCCGAAGCCCGCGCGGCAGCGGCCGACGGTCTGCCCATCTTCGCCACCCCCGACACGTCGGGCGCCGGCAGCATTGCCGATGTTGCGACGAAGTTGAAGTCGGAAGAGCGCGCCAAGGCTGACAACAGCAAGGCGGACACGCTGGAGAGTCAGTTCCTGGATGAGCAGGCCACCAAGATGGACAAGCTGGACCGCCTGGACGGCCGGGCCCGCCGGGAAGAAGAGGTCAAAAAGGACCGGATCCGGAGCCTGGACGAGCAAGGCATCCGGGAGGAGCAGTTGAAGAAGGACAAGAGTGTCCGCTTCGACGGGCGGGCCAAGGACGAGGAGTCCCAAAAGGCCATCCGCACGCAGAGTGTGACCGAGAAGTTTGCGGGTACGGATGAGTTGGCCGTTCGCCTGGATCGCTTGAAGGAGCAGGGGGCCGTGGAAGAGCAGAAGAAAAAGGCGCAGGTCGAGCGCTCCGTGGACCGTGGCATCCGCGAGGATACCCAGAAGGGCGACCAGGTGGGCAATGTGCTCGCCCGCGCCAAGGATGAGGAGGCGGTGAAGGCCCGCCAGATCGACCGCCTCGGAAGTAAGTACAAGGATGAAGCCTCGCAGAAGAGCATCCGTGTGCAGAAGGCCGCCGAGACGGGCTCCATCAGCCCCACCGAAGCCAAGGAGCTGACCGCCCTGATCGACCGGAACGTGGAAGAACGCCAGAAGGCCTTGGAGCCCGACCGCGCGACCACCGACACCACCACGGACAGCTCCAGCGCCACCTCCAAGCCGGGCTTGGGCGGCACCGCCACCAGCATGGCCAACGCCATCCAGTACGCTGCCGATAGAGACAACCGCTAGTCTCCTCTTTCTTGCTATGTAACCCCTACTCCGCCGATCTTTGGGGCTCAAAGATCGCCTGAGTAGGGGTTTTTCTCGTCCCGGAGTCCACATGTCCGTGTTGATCGTCCACAGCAGCCTGAAAGACGACGACTCCATTCCCGCCGTCGAAGCACACTTGCGTGCCGATGGCGTGCCGGTGCGGATGTTGGACAGCACCCGCTATCCCCTCTCCGTCGATCTCTGGGCTTCCGAGGAACAAGGCGTCGGAGTCCTGCGGACGGCGGAGGGAGAGCTGGACCCGGCGGGGCTGCGTTCGGTGTGGATCCGGCACACCCAGGTGGCGGCCGATCAGCGCGAGCGTATCCACGAGGACTACCAGGGAGCGGTTGCGACGCAGTCCGCCCTGGTGCTGGCCGCCTGGCTGACGGTCCTCCCCTGCTTCCAGCTCGATCCACTTCCGGTGCTCAACGCGGCGCCCGATGGGCTGGGGCAGCTCCAGCTTGCCCGGGCCTGCGGTCTGGAGGTGCCCCGCAGCCTGATCGGGAACGATGTGCAGAAAGCAGCGGAATTTCTGGATGCATGCAAAAACGGTGCCATTATCAAATTTTTCGCTTCCTCCGCGAGTAAAGTGCTGATCAATGGCGAGTATCGCTACCTGCCCACCCAGCGGGTCACGCCCGAGCTGCGCCAGAACCTGGCCCGGTTGGCCCTCTGCCCGATGGTGCTCCAGGAAGAGGTGCCGAAGTACCGCGAGCTGCGGATCACCGTGGTGGGACGCAAGGTTTTTGCGGCAGCCGTGGACCCGCGCGGCAGCAAGCTGGGGGAGGTGGACTGGCGTCAGGACAAGGATCTGGTCAAGACCTTTGTGCCGTGGGATCTGGATCCAAAGGTGGAAACTTCCCTTCTCAAGATGATGGACCGCATGGGCATGAACTTCGGCACCTGCGACATCATCGTGACGCCCGAAGGGCGGCACGTGTTTCTGGAGATCAACACCATCTCCTTCTTCGACTTCATCGAAGATTGTACGGGGATGCCGATCTCCAGGGCGGTGGCCGATCTTTTGACGGGGAAGGAGCGGCCGAGAGTGGGCTTCGGCGCATAGCGCTCCACCGGCTCCGGTCCCATGTCGCACCAGTCGGGAAAGCCGCTCAGACCCTCGGCAAAGGGCGAGGGCTGGCCGTAGACCTGACCCAACAGCCAGTGGGTGGTGATGTCCATGGTCTCGCGCGGCAGGGTGTGGCCGCCATTGTGGTTGCACAGCACCACATCGTGACCATCGGCGTCCAGCTCAGCCGCGAATTGCAGGGTTGCTTCCTGAAAATCAACCTCCACGCCGCCTCCGCCCCAGATGTCGCTGTCGCCTCCGTAGGCGAGCAGGACGGGAAAGGTGTAGGCCGGCGTTTCGTAGCTGTAGAGACTTCCGTCGCCGCCCGAAAAAGGCAGGATGCTGGCCAGGCTATCACCACGGCGGGTGCCCAAATACGAGCTCCACAGGCCCCCCGCACTCATGCCCGACGCGTAGATCCGCTTGATGTCCGCCCCCAGCTCGTTCACCGCACAGGTGCGAAGGTCGTCAAACAGCACCAGGTCGTCGTCCTTACCATTCCAAAAATCCCATTCGAAGGTGTTGTTTGCCTGGGCGTTGGGCGCAATGACGATGACCTGGTTCTCCTCGGCCCAGCCTTGGAGATCCAGGTAGCTGTTCATCTGCGAGGCCGTGCCACCAAGCGGATGGAAGTAAAACAGAACGGGCAGGCCCGGCGGCGGGTTCTCCGGCATGTAGTAGTAGAGGTTCCGCTGCACGCCGTTGGAGGTGATGCTGTAGTTCCGGCCCCCGTCCACCGGGCAGGCACCACTGGAGAGCTCGGCCAAAGGAGCCGGTTGTGGGCCGGGATCTTCCACGGGGCTGGAGTCATCCGCGGTAGCGTTCGTCTCGGAAGGGGCACAGGCGAGGAGGAGGAAGAGCATGGACGCTACTATAGCGCAGGTCCTCCGGATTCGGGGGTCGCTTCCCGGACAAAAACGCGCAACTGCAGGTAGTGGCTGGGCACATAGCCCCATCCAAGCTGGGCAATGCCGAGGCGCTGTAGCCAATTGTACTCCAGCCACCGGGTGGGCTCCCCCTCCACCATCCGGGCCGCCAACAGCGCCTCGATACGCTCGTTGCTGCCCCCTGGCGACAGATCGTGGGTGTTCCGTAGCACCAGGATTCGGCGTACCCCCGGATCCTCCACCAGACGCGCCACCCGCTCGACTGCCTCCTCCCGATCTACGACAACGGTGGGAATCGGCTCTTCCAACGCACGTAAGACGCCATTGGCGTCGGTGTTGAAGGCGTCGATGACCAGAAGCGCCCCCGCACGATCCTCTCCCACCTGCACCAGCACCTCCCGGGCGAGCATATTCAAGGGCAGCACATAGCCGCTATTCAAAAAATCCTGCTGCATCCAGTAGGAAGGCAGGCCGGAGGCCCGAATGCCCCCCCAGGCGCCCAGCAACAGCAGGGCCGGACGCAGCCACTGTCCTCCCTCCGGAATCCCCCGAACCGCAAACAATATCAGAAATGGACCCAGGTAGAGCACCCGCGCGGGTACAAAAGAGAAGCCCACCCACCCCGCCACCCCTACCAGCGCCAGGAGCGCCAACACCAGGATGGGCCGCATGGACCGTCCCAGCCCCCGCAGGATCAACAGACCCAAAGGTACGGTGACAAGCAGTGCCAATACCCAGGCAATCCCCGGTAGCGTCTCCCCGTACACCAGCGAGGCCCCCCCGAAGCCCAGCCCCAACAGCATCGATCCCGGCGACAGCCCGGACCCCGCCCGGTCCAGCCACTTGCCCGCATTCTCCCAGATTCCCGGCCCCAGACTGGCCGCGGAGAGCCCCGCCAGGGCCAACCCCACCCCCAGGCTGCCCCGGGCCAGCGGCCCCTCCCGCTGCAGCAGGGCCACCCCACAGGCCGCCATCAGCGCCAGACCGGTCACATAGTCGGTCAGAAGGCAGAGCCCGGCGGCCAGTCCGGCGCGGATCAACCGTGGATGATCCTTCTGCATCAGCCAGCCCAGCGCCAGCAACACCAACAGCACCTGCAGGCTGTAGGAGCGCCCCATCCGGGCATAGAGCAGCCATGTGGGAGAGCTCGCCCACAGCAGCAGGGCCGCCAGCCGGGGCGTGGGGGCCAGCGACTGCAGCCACAGCCGGTCAAAGGCGACCGTCGCTCCCAGTCCAAAAAGTACCGAAAGAAGCCGCATTGCTGTAAGTGGTTCCAGGGGGACCACTGCCAGCCAGCCCTTCAGCACCAGGTAGTACAGGGGGGGGTGCACGTCCCGGCCCGCTTCGGCCCAGAAGACATCGCCCGGCAAAGCCACCAACGCCGCCGTATATTGCTCGTCACTCCAGGGCGGCAGGTGGCCCAAGGCGGGCAGGTGCATCATTATTTGAAGCACCAAGACCCAGATCAGCGGGTCGCGGCGCATCAATCGAGCCCGAATTCCTCCGCCGCTGACTTAAGCTTCAGGGCGGGCTGGTCCTCCTTCATTAACAAAAATGAGCCCGCCACCAGCACGTCCATCCCCGTTCGCATAAAACAGAGCCATGCATCCAATGGAGAGCAGACCATGGGCTCCCCGCGCACGTTCATCGAGGTGTTGATGACTACGCCCACGCCCGTTTGGGCTTTGAAGGCGGAGATCAGGTCGTAGTACAGGGGGTCCTGTTGCCGCGAGATGCTCTGGATCCGCGCCGATCCGTCCACATGGGTGATCGCGGGCAGGGCCGGCTGCCCCGGCTGCACCGGCGCCACCAGCAGCATGTAGGGACTCGGACGGTCAAGCTGAAACCAGGTGCTGACATCCTCCTCCAATACGGAAGGAGCAAAGGGTCGAAAGCCCTCGCGCATCTTGATCTTGCTGTTGATGATGTCGCGCATCTCCGGGTGCCGGGGATCCCCCAGGATCGAGCGATGCCCCAGCGCACGCGGTCCCCACTCCATCCGTCCCTGGAACCAGCCCACCACCTTTCCCTGCGTCAGCAGCGTGGCGCTGCGCTCCAGCAGATCCTGTCGTTCCAGTTTTTGATAGACGGCATTATTTTCGTCTAACACCCGCTGCACGGCCTCGTCGTCAAAGCCGGGCCCCAGGTACACGCTAGGGAGGCTGGGGAGACGCGGCTTTTTCAGCAGCCCGTTCCAGACCACCAGCGCAGCGCCCATCGCACCCCCCGCATCCCCGGCCGAGGGCTGCACAAAGATGTCCTCCACCGGTGCCCTTCGCAGGATCTCGCCGTTGGCCACACAGTTCAGGGCCACCCCTCCCGCGAGGCAGAGCTTCTTCTTACCGGTACGCTGGACTACCGTTGTCGCCAGTTTTACCATGGTGTCGTCCACCACCACCTGCAGGGAGCGAGCCATGTCCTTCTGGAAGTCGGTGAGCGTGTCGCCGTCCAGCGGGAAGGTGGGATGTCCCAGCAGAGCTTCAAAACGCTGGTTGTACATCCGCTCTCCGGCATCGAACTCGAAGTAGCGCATATCCAGACGGAAGGATCCGTCCTCCCGCACGTCGATGAGCTGCCGTAGCTTGTCCACAAAGCGCGGCTCCCCGTAGGGCGCCAGTCCCATCACCTTGTATTCCGCAGAGTTGACTTTGAAGCCCAGATAGCGCGTCATCGCCGAGTAGAGCAGGCCCAGAGAGTGCGGAAACCGGGTCTCTCCGAGCAGCCGGATCTGCGTCCCCTCCCCCACGCCGTAGCTGGAGGATGCCCACTCCCCCACCCCATCCACGGTCAGGAGCGCCGCCTCCTCCCAGCCTGAGCAGTAGAAGGCCGACGCCGCATGGGAGAGGTGGTGCTCGCTGTAGAGTACGGAGCCTTTGTATCCCAGCTCACGTTCCAGGACTTTGGGAAGGCGAACCTGGGTGCTGAACCAGGAGGGCATCTTCCGGGCGAAGAGGCCCAGACCCTTCGGAAAATGCTCGATGTGGCAGCGCAGAGCGCGGTCCAGTTTTTTAAACGGCTTGTCATAATAGACAATGGCCTTTACATCCTGGATGCCGATGCCCGCCTGGTCCATGCAGTAGCGCATGGCCTGGACCGGCAGATCCGGATCGTGCTTCTTTCGGGTGAAGGCCTCCTCTGAAGCGGCAGCGACGATCTGTCCATCGCTCAGGAGGCAGGCAGCGGCGTCATGGTAGAAGCAGGAGATGCCGAGGATGTTCATTGCCTCACAGGCTAACCCGAATGCGGCCCCGCAGTCGATTTCCGAGGGGGCCGGAATGGGCCGAGATGCTAAAAGGTCGGGCAATCTCACGGAGCAAGCATGATTGGGTACGTCACATTGGGGACCGACAACATTCCTCGTGCCGCAGCGTTTTACGACGCTCTTCTCGCCGAATTTGGCGCCACCCGCTTTATGGAAAGCGAAAGGTTTGTGGCCTGGGCCGTGTCGCCTCGGCAGCCCAGCCTGGGGGTGATTCGGCCCTACAACGGCGAGCCGGCCACCGTTGGCAACGGCGTGATGGTGGCATTGGCCGTTGACAGCCGGGAGAAGGTGGATCGAGTCTACAAAAAAGCACTGGAGTTGGGAGGCACCGACGCCGGACCGGCAGGTCCGCGTGGGCCTGGATTTTATGCGGGATACTTTCGGGACTTGGATGGCAACAAGCTGAATGTATTTTGTATGGGACCTGCTGCGGGGGGCTAAGGGACCGGTAGAATCTCCCGCCAGGGCAGCGTGCCCTGGCGCGGGGCCAGCAGCGGGCGCCGCGCCAGGCGGTCCTGTGCCAGCTCGCGCACCAGCCCACAGCCCAGGGCCGCGCGGGCATGGGCGATGCCCTCCTCCTCCCTGCCTTCGGCCACCGCAATCTCCGCCAGGGTGGCGAAGAGGTCAAAGCAGTCGCGCGGCGTGGCGCCGGGCAGGGCCGCCACCCGCTCCAGATCCCGCCGGGCCGCCTCGGCATTCCCGGCCTGCCAGTGGACCTGGCCCCGCAGGGCCAGGATCTGTCGGGCGGCGGGAATGGTGGCCGCATAGGGCCCGGGGTCGGGGAGATCGTGGGTGAGGGTGCGCACCAGCTCGGCGTCGGAGGGGTGCATGAAGCCGACCTGGCGATAGTCCTCCAGCAAGCGTGAAAAATACTCCTCGGTGCTCAAGCCACGCCTCAGCTCCGGGTCGCCCGGGTCCAACCGGAGGCGCAACTGTGCCAGCTCCGCCTCTCCCGCCGTCGGCGCCGGAGGTAGATCCCTCAGTGTGGGTATAAACCCGCGTAGATCCAAACGAACCAGCTTCTGCCTGCTGAGGGCGCCGGTCAGGCCCGGCTCCCCGGCGGAGCGAAAACGCAGCTCCCACAGGCCGGCAGCTCCCGCCTCTCCCTCGATCCGTCGGCGGGCACGCTCCACTCCATCCACCGACACCGCAAAGGACCAGTAGCCCTCTGGCCAATGAACCAGCTCCAACAACAACAACTCGCTCTGCTCAGGTCCCTCCTTCAGCTCCCAGGATACGGCGTCATTCACCCGTCGAAACAGAAAACCACCGCCTCCTCCGCCGGTGATCTCCAGTCGCTGCCCCTCCCCCTCCCCTACCGGAAGCAGCTCGATGTTCAAGCGGCTGCCCCACTCGCTGCGGCTCACCTCCAGCTCCACCGTCAGGCTTCCGGCCACAGCCGTGCGCTCCAGCGGCAGACGCAACAGCGTCTCTGCCCCGCGCACCGCATCCACCTCCAGCTTGCCCTCCCGCGCATTCCGGCGCACCAGCTCCGGCCGTAGCAGCAGCCACTCGGGCGAGAGGGGTTCGTTGAAATTCAGTGAAAATGAAGGTGCTCCGCCTATCACCTCCAGCCATGGCATAACTGCGCGCGCCTTGTCCATCGCGCCCACATGCCCGCTCTGCGCAAGGCGCTGCGCCACCGCATAGGCCTCGATGGGGCGCAGCGCCTCCCGCCAGGAGTCCAAGGCAAAGGCCAGACTCTCGATCCCGACGAGGTCCTTCGCTTTGCGGGCGGCATTCTCCCAGGAGCGGGCGGCATCCTGGTGCCGACCGGCGCTGGTCCACAGTGCCGCCGCCTGCCGAAAGGCCATGGCGGGCATAGGCTCCACCTCTTCCATCTCTGCCACTGCATCCAGCTCGTCCGCCGCCAGCTCGGGCATGCCCAGCATCGCAAGGCGCATGTGCGGGCGCCACGCCGCGGGCAGCTCGGGTGGGGTGAGGATGGGCGCGGGAATATCCTGGAAAGGGAACTGATCTCCTCCACTTCCGATCATCCAGAGCCCCCCTCCTTCCTTCAGAGACTCTTGACGCGTCAAGATCAGCTCACCCCAGCCGTCCGCGTCGAATTGCCCGCCGCCCATCACCTGCCAACCCTCGATGAGGCTCCGCCAATAGTCGCCTCCGGGACGGGCATGGTAGATGGCTGCATAGCTGTTCTCACCACTTGCATAGGTGGTGAACAGCTCGTCAAAGCCGTCCTGATCCAGGTCGAAGGCGCCCAAACCCGCCCCGGTGTGGGCCATGCCGACCGGCGCCGGCAGCGGGCGCCCCTCCTCCTCCAGGCTGTGGCCGGTGTAGCGTAGAAAATGGATGCCGGCGGCCGCTCCATGATGATTATCGCGGGGAAAAATGACCGCGCTGGGGTGCTGGTGACAGATACCCACCGCCAGCAGCGGCTGCGGAGAGACACCACCCCGGTCGATGGTACGCATCTTGGGGGCGGCCAACCCACACACATAGCCAATTTTCTTTCGGGCCCGCTCCACAAGCTCCGGACCGCTCGCATCGAAGACCCGCAGCTCAAAGCCCTCGGGAGGGCCGACCCCCACCACCAGCTCGCGGATGCCGTCCTCGTCGAGATCGGCCGTGATCATGGCGGTGATGTAGGACTGGAGCCCCTCCACGCCGGGATGCGCAGTGCGGGGCAGCGTCTCCAGATCGTCTTGGACCAGAAACCTGCGTTCATATCCATTAATCACGGTGAACAGCCTCTTGCCCACCGTGGCCCAGTGCGCAATGGGGAGCGCGGCCGCCTGCTCCTCCCGCAGCCAGGCACCTGTGGCCTGAGCCTCGACGAGGCGCCGGGTCGCACCGTCAAAAGACCAGAGCAAAATCCGGGGCTCGTCTGGGGGCGGCTCAGAGGAGAGCGCGATCGGCCGCACCTGGTTGTCGGCTCCCCACTGCTCCCAGCTTCCGCGACGATCCAGAAAAAGCTCATCCCTTCCGTCGCGATTCAGGTCCGCGCTGCGAATCTGGCCCGGCCCGATGGGCGGGTCCCCCAGGGGCTGCGCCCCGCTCAGAACCTGCAGCAGGCTCTCCTCGGCCCCTCCCCGGGCCGCATCCCGAGCTGCGGCAAAGGCGCCGCGTGCCAGGTGCAGCTCGACCTCGATCGCCCGCTGCTCTGCCGGCGTGTAGCCTCCCTCTCCCCGGCGGATCATGTCCAGGGCCGCCGAGAGGGGGCGCCACCGACCGGCACGCCGCAGATAGCTGACAATGCCGCGAAAGGCCTTCCTCGAAATGCCTGGATCGACGCCGGCCCAGGCCCGACCATAGGCCGCCGTGGCTTCGGCTTCCCGCCCGGCGGCGTCGGCGGCCTCTGCCCGCTCCAGCCATGCACGGGTGACCGCCCGATGGTTGGCGTGCTCCGGGGCCTGAAGGAAGTGGTCCATCAACTCCTCGGCTTCCGCCTCCCTTCCTTCGGCGCGGAGCTGGTCGATGCGGCTACGGGTGGCGTTCAGGCGCCCCTCCACCTCCGCTTCGCGAAGCTGTTGCTGGCGGGCGTTCCACCGCGCACTCAGCCAATAGCCGAGGCTGATACAGGCCACCAGCACCGCCAGAGTGGTGGCCACGGTGCGGATCATGGCCCTGTGCCGTTTCCAGAAAAGCTGGCCTCGTTCCTGGAGACTCAGGGGACTGGCCAGCACAGCCTCCGCGCTCAGGTAGCGCTGCAAGTCCGCCCGCAGCTCGCCCGCCGTGGCATAGCGCCCCTCCGGTCGCTCGCGGGTGGCTTTCTCGCAGATCAGCCGCAGCGGCCGCGGCATCGGCACCATTTCACCGGCACTTTCCCCGCGCACATAGACGTCACCCTCCGGGACCAGGGCGGCACCGGTGAGGCTTTCCAGCAGGATCATCCCCAGACCGTACACGTCCACCAGCGGCCAGCTCACGTTGGGACGTACGCCCATGTGCACCTCGGGCGCCATGTAGGCCGGTGTGCCCAGGAGCTGCCCGGTGCGGGTCAGACGGTCCTCGCTGTCGTGCATGTCCCCGGCGATACCGAAATCCGCCAGCTTCACCGTCCCATTGGGGCCCAACAGCACATTGCTGGGCTTGAGATCCCGATGCACGATGCCCGCGTCGTGCAGCCGCTGCAGGGTGCGCGCAAGTTCGCGGACCATCGCAACCGCACTGTTCACGGGCATCGAACCATGCTCTTTGATCCAGGCCGAGAGGCTGGTGCCCTCCACCATCTCCATCGCAAACCAGACGGCACCCTCCGGCGTCCGGCCGATGTCCAGCACCCGCACGATGCCCGGATCGTCCAGGCGCGCTGCCGCACGCGCCTCCCGGAAAAAGCGCTCGACCTGCTGCTTTCCTGCCAGCGCACCACCCAGCAGCAGCTTGAGGGCCACTGCACGTCCCAACTCCCGATCCCAGGCCCGATAGACGACCCCGGCAGCACCACGACCGAGCACCGCCTTCAGCTCATAGCGGCCGAATTCACGAAGGGGAAGCTCCTCTTCCGTATTGAGATCCCCGAGCCCCAGAGGCGCGTCCGGCGACTTGCCCACGCCTTCTTGAGCATCGGCCATCGGTGCGCACCTCCCCGCTGCTGCCTAACATAACGCAGCAAGCGACGGAGGCGTAGCGCCCTACCGTCTCAGACCTCTTCTACCCGATTGCTGCCACCCTTCCGCTTTTCGTTCGCCCAATCCAGGGTGATCACGGTGTAGAGCCCGGCCAGAACGTTCCCAACGCCCGGAAGCAGGAAAACGAAGGCGAGCATCACGCTGAAGCCACCAAACATGACCAACGGCATCAGGATGAAGTTGTAGGCAAAGGACTCGGAGTTCATCATGGTAGCTCCCGGCTGCGGCCTTCTAATCCAGCGCGGCCCGACGCGCCAGAGCGGATTATGAAGCCGGATGCCTGAGCTGCCCGAGGTCGAATTCTGCCGTCGCTCGCTGGAGAGATGGTGCGGTGCCCGAAAATTTCTCGGCTTTTCCCTTCTGGATTCGCGCTGTGTGCGCGCGAGCACCAAGGCCCGCCCCTCGGAGGGATTGGCCACGGGAGAGGCGGAGCTGGCCGCCACCTTTTCAGAGGCGCCAGGGGAGCTTCTTCGGCACGGAAAGCGCATCCTCTGGCGTTTTGGCGACCGGGCGCTACTGCTCCATCTGGGCATGACCGGGAAGTGGTCCCGCCGGCCCAGCCCGCATGCAAAACTCCGTGTGGAGCTGACCGATGGCCCTCTCTTTTTCGTGGACCCGCGCCTTCTGGGTGGCGTGGTTCCCCTGAGCTGGTCGGCGGGCGTGGAGAGGCTGCGGGCGGGGCTGGGGCCGGACGCCCTGGGCAACCCGCTGCCGCCGCTGAGCGGTCGCCGCGCCGTGAAGGTGGCCCTGATGGACCAGGCGGTGGTGGCCGGTCTCGGCAATGTGCAGGCGATGGAAGCCCTGTGGAGAGCGGGCATTCGCCCGACGGTACCTGCAGAAGAAGTGGTGGGCGAACGCCACGCAACGCTGGACAGGGCGGTGCAGACGCAGCTTGGCCTGAGCCTGGGGATGCTGGAGGGGGAGGAGGAGATCACCTACGTGGAAGAGGCAGGCTCCACCAATCCTTTTCCAATCTACCAGCGCGATGGAGAGCCATGCCCGGCCTGCGGCACCACGCTGGAACGTCTGGTGCAGTCGGGGAGAAGTACGGTGTGGTGCCCGCGCTGTCAGCCCTGATCAGCGGCGCTTCTTGTTGTTATTGTTTCCGCCGTTGTTTTTGCCCTGGTTCTTCTTCTTCTTGTCCGTGAAGAAGTCACCGAAGTACACCGTGGCCTCCAGACCCACCCCGAAGTACAGCGCGCCGGCGGCTACAGAGGCATTGCCCTTGCCGTCGGTGGGCGTGTTGTCCGAGGCATTCTGGTAGTATTTTTGTGCGCCAGCGATGTGGTATGTGCCAAAAATCGCCAGCTCGTAGGCGCGGTTATTGTCTCGCAGCAGCGCCGCCACCTGCACCCGCAGGGGGTAGTAATTCACAGAGAGCCAGTCTTCGCCCAGGTCGTCGTTGAAGCGCTCGTGACCCACGCCCAGCCCACCGCCAAACAGCACCTGGAAGCTGCCCTGCTTGATCAGGGCGGCATCGTACTCCAGGGTGAACTCCTGGCGTGAAAAGCGGTTCTGCCCAAAGCCAAGCTGGAAGCGGGCCCCGATGCGGCCGGCGCTGGTCGGGTAGATGACGCCGCGTGCGCCGACTTCCAGGTCGAAACCCACCTTGTCCACCAGTGGATCGCCCGTGGTGAGTCCGCCCGCCTTCGCACCGGCCGGGAAGGAGGTGGGATACTCGATGGGGAAGAAGTTGGAGGCGATGTTCGGCCCCACCCCCCACCACTTCAGATCGATGGCCTGGGCAGTTCCAATCAGCGCAATCAGGGAGATCATGGGTAGATCCTGGCTCCGGTAGTGGTATCAATCAGGGAAATGGCCTGCACCGGGCAGACTTCGGCCCCGCGGCGTAGATCTACGTCCCGGGCGTTCTGAATCTTCACACGCGCGAGGCCGTCCGGGCCGATTTCGAAAACCTCCGGAACCTCCTCCACGCAGTTCGAGGTGCCCGCGCAGAGATCCGAGGTAATCTCCGCCCGCAGGCTCATGGGCTGCCCGAGGATGGACCGGGATCCACCATGGGATCCGGCGCGGTGCGCACCACTTCGCCATGAGTCTTTCTCAGGCGCGGGCTGGTCTCGATGTTGACGGCCACGCCGGGCTCCACCCGGAAGGAATGCCCGGCAAAGCTGTAGTCTCCACGGGGAAGCAAACCGTTGAAGGAACCGTACTTGCGAATGGAATCCGACGCCAGCTCCACCGCGTTGCGCTGATCGGGGTCCATCGGCAGCAGCTCTGGCGCAAACTCCACGTTCCGGGCGTTGTGTGCAAGCAACCGCACCTGCCCGTAGGTGGAACGGATCGAGGAAAGCCAATCATGCACTTCCTTCATCCGCTCTTCCGGGCCCTCCATCAGGGTGGCCCGGGTGAGTCGGTCCCGCACGTCCAGCATGTGACCCAGGGCCCGTGCGGCGTAGGCGCCAAAAACCAGATCTTCAAAGGTGAGAATGGCGCGACCAGCGTCCTTCTCCATTTCGATAAGTTCCAGGTACTTTTTCTCTGCGCCGGCCCATAGCTGACGTGAGGTGAGCAGCTCCAAATCCCCAGAAAGCCGCACATGCTCGGCTTCGCTGAATTCAGCGGCCGAGGCCGGGGCTATCCGCAGAAGGAGGGCAAGGATCAGGGTCATGGGCCGCGTCCAAAGAGTGGCAAATCTATCGCGATCTCCGCGCTGTGCCAGCAGAAGAGGCGGGAGCTTGGCGCCTCAACCCCCGAAAACCAAGGTCCATTCCCAAGCCGCCGTAGAGCCCGGTACCCCGGATCACATCCACGTAGATGTTTCCAGAAATACCGATATGAA
>JBEIQS010000092.1:0-22758 GCA_040376425.1 Alphaproteobacteria bacterium
GGAATAGAAATTACGAATTTGATTATCAATAAAATATTGTTGGACATCGCCCATCAATCTTAGCGCAAATTCAGTTGAAAAAATACAGGTGTTTTGTGCCTGATCTTCCTTCAGAATGTCCGCCTGCACCGTACCACGCACGTTCTGGAGCACCCAGGCACGCAGCTTTGCCTCCTCTTCCGGCGTCGGCGGTCGGCCCTTCTCCGCTGCAAAGGCCTCGATCCGCTGATCGATGGCGGTATTGAAGAACATGGCCAGCAGAATGGGCGCCGGCCCGTTGATGGTCATCGACACCGAGGTGCTGGGGTCGCACAGGTCGAAGCCGCCGTAGAGGATCTTCATGTCGTCCAGGCTGGGCACGCTCACGCCGGACTCCCCGATCTTTCCAAAAATGTCCGGGCGCTCGTGGGGATCTTCCCCGTAGAGGGTCACCGAGTCGAAGGCGGTGGAGAGACGCTTCGCGGGCTCTCCCTTACACAAATAGTGGAAGCGTGCGTTGGTGCGCGCGGGGCCACCTTCGCCCGCAAACATACGCTTGGGATCCTCGCTGGCCCGCTTCAGGGGAAAGACCCCGGCGGTATAGGGGAAGGCACCCGGAACATTCTCCAACAAGCCAAAGCGAAGGATCTCCCCCGCATCTTCGTAGCGGGGCACCGCCACACGCGGAATCTGGATGTGCGAGAGGCTCTCCACAAAAAGCGGCTGCCGAATCTCCTTTCCGCGCACCGAGTAGACGTAGTCCGGCTGCCGGTAGCGCTGCTGAAGGGCGGGCCAGGCCTCCAGGTAGGCCTCCGCCTCCGGTGCCAGCTCGATCTGGGCCCGACGGGGTTGAAGCAGGGGGCGGGCTTCCGGAACCTCGGTCATCGCCCGGTCCAGCGCGGAGCGGCGCCGAGCAAGCTCGCTTTGATCGGCCACAAAGCGCTTGTAGCTGCGGAGAGAGCGCGCCACTTCGCCCAGGTAGGAGTTTCGGTCGGCCGGCAGGATGCGGCGCCGGGGAGGGGATGCGCGGGTGCCCGGATCAGGCAGGCGGCTGGTCCAGTCTCGTCCCGATTTTTCCGCCAGCAGGCTGCACAAAAAGCGCCACGCGGCGGTCACGCCCGCATCGTTGAACTGCGAAGCGATGGTGCCAAAGACCGGCAGCGCCTCGTCGGCCGCTGAAAAAAGCTCCCGGTTCCGACGCACCTGCCTGCGTACGTCGCGCAGCGCATCTTCCGCACCGCGCCGCTCGAATTTGTTGAGCACGACGATGGCAGCGTGGTCCAGCATGTCGATCTTTTCAAGCTGGGTGGGGGCGCCGTACTCGGGGGTCATCACATAGACCGGGATGTCTGCCACCTCCAGAATCCGGGCGTCTCCCTGCCCAATCCCCGACGTTTCCACCACAATCAAATCAAAGCCCACCCGTTGGCACAGGCGCACCGCATCGCCCAGCGCCGCCGAGATCTCGCCCGGGTTGTCGCGGGTGGCCAGCGAGCGCATAAAGACCTGCTCGCCATAGATGGCGTTCATCCGGATTCGATCGCCCAACAGCGCGCCACCGGTCTTCTTGCGGGTGGGGTCCACCGACAGAATGGCGATCCGGCGATCGGGAAAATCCTGGCGGAAGCGGAGCACCCACTCGTCCACAAAGCTGCTCTTGCCCGCACCACCGGTGCCGGTCACCCCCACCACCGGGCAGGGAGCCTTGGCCTCCTCGGCCAGCCAGGCCCGCAGCTCGGCGGGGAGTATTCCAGGTCGTAGGCGCTCCTCTTCCAACAGCGTGATTGCCCGCGCCAGGGCGCGCACGTTGCCGGAGGCCAGCTCGGCCACGGTCGGGGCACCCAGCTCGGCCACGTTGTAGTCCGAGCGGCTCAAAATATCCTGGATGATCCCCTGCAAGCCCAGGCGTCGACCATCCTCGGGCGAGTAGATGTGGTCGATCCCGTCGGCGTGCAGCGCCCGGATCTCCTCCGGGACGATCACCCCTCCACCGCCGCCAAAAACTTTGACGTGTCCATAGCCGCGCTGCCGTAAAAGCTCCTTGAGGTACCGGAAATATTCGGTGTGCCCCCCCTGGTAGGAGGAGATGGCCACGGCCTGCACATCCTCCTGCACGATGGCCTCCACCACCTGACCCACCGAGCGGTTGTGGCCCAGGTGGATCACCTCGGCCCCACCGGCCTGCAGCAGGCGGCGGAAGATGTTGATGGAGGCGTCGTGCCCATCAAAAAGCGATGCTGCGGTTACGATGCGCAGCTTGTGGGTGGGCGTGGTACGGCGGCTCTCCATGGCGGCTCCTTCGGGGGTCGGGAATTAACCCGGCGGGATGCGGGGCGGGGGCTTGGGGGTTAGCCGATGTGCTGTTGTACCCCGGAGGCTCGGATGTCTATCCTCTTTGTGCTGCTCGCCTGCTTCGGCGTCTCCTCGACCCCCTGTGACAACTATTGCAACTACATTTGCGATTGTCACGCGGGAGAGGAGGGATTTGACTGTGAGGAGTGTTTTACCACCTACGATGGCGCCGATGCCACGCTCCAGGATGAATGCGAGACCTCGCTGATCGACCTGCAGAACAAGGATGACGTGGAGGGACACGTCTGCGGGGGCGATGGCGATACCGGTGGCGGCGGGCAGCTATAGCTCTGCCAGGGCAGCCGCCGTGCGCCAGCCACTCCAGATCACCGCCGCCCCGCTGCCGTCAAAGCCCCAGCTTCCGCCCATGCCCGGTGCGGCCATGCCGGCGGCCTCTCCGATGGCGTAGAGGCCGGTAAAGCCGGGGACGGCGCCGCTTTCGTCTACCACCAGACCCCCGTAGTTCTTGGCCGCCTGGTGGCCGGGCCGAAGCACACACGGGGTGCCGGACAGATCCGGGAACGAGGGCCCCGGACGCCCCAAGGGGTCCAGCTCCTGGCCGCTGCGGTAGCGCCCCTCGGCGGCAAGCGTGCTGTCCAGCCCGTCCGCATCGATGCCCACCTGCGTGGCCAGGGTGGGCCAGTCCGTGCCGCAGCGCAATACCTCGGGGTCGGCGGTCGGCAGGAGCTCCAGGTTTTCGGGGCTCAGGGCCACCTGCAACTTTTCCAAAGTTGTAAGCCACCATACGTTTTCATGAAGAGCGCTTTCACCATGGCTATGTACCGAGCCGATGCGACTTTCGTTGAGGAAGCGCCGGCCAGTTTGATCCACCGTGATCCACGGAATCCCGCCGTGGGTGGACAGCTCCATCGGCAGTCCGTCCACGCCCGCCATGCCGATGCTGTGGCTGTACCAGCCGATACTGGCGAGGCTCTCCGTCTGGAGTCCGTTGGTGTTGGCCAGGTCCAGGGCGAAGCCGGAAGCACCCGCTTCGGGGCTGCCGCTCCACGAGCCCTCTGGGTAGTCATGGAGGGGGGAGACCAGGTCGGCGCGGTTCACAAAGCCGCCGGAAGCCACCACCACCGCAGATGCCTGAAGCAGGCTGCCGTCCTCGAGAAAAACGCCTTTGACAACCCTGTTTTCCACCAGAATCCCCGTGGCGCGGGTGCTCAGGCGCAGGTCCAGATCGGGCGGGAGGGCTGCCTCCAGCGCGGCGATCACGGCGGGGCCATCGCCGGTGGGGCGGTGAAGGCGCAAGGTTCCGACAAAATCTATTGGTGGAACCAGTGTAAATGTCACACCGATGTCGACCAAACGGTCGCGGATCGCGTCGGAGGCGCTCAAAAAGGCCTCCGTGGTGTGGGTGGCGGTGCCGCCGGTGATCATGGGCCACTCGGCCAGGGCGTTGGCCACCGAGTCCTGCACCCCGGCGTCGGCCTGCTCCTCGGTGCCCACCATCGCCATCAGTCCACCGGCTAGCAGAAAACGTCCGCCAACCTTTGCTTCCGCCTCGATGAGTACCGCGTTGGGCAGGTCCATGGCGGCAGCGAGGCCGGCCGGGCCCGCCCCGATGATCACCACCGGGTCCGGTTTGGGCCTGCCGGCACCCGAGTCAGAATCTGCGTCCGAGTCCGGGAAGGACTCCCCGGCAGAGGTGCAGGCGAACAACAGCCACAGCATGGTGTCAGGCTATCGCGATGGGCCGACCTTTGGGATAGGGAGGGGAAGGGGTTTTTGATGCGCTTGAACTTGGGCTGTGGAAGCAGGAAAATGCCCGGCTGGGTGAACGTGGACCGCTACGCCGGCTGCCAGCCCGATCAGGTGGTGGATCTGGAGCAGACCCCCTGGCCGTGGCCCGACAATTCTGTCGAGGAAGTGCAGATGATCCATGTTCTGGAGCACCTGGGCCAGAGCCCGGACCGCTACCTCGCGATCATCGCCGAGCTGTACCGAATCTGCGCGCCAAATGCTAAAATATTTATTGTTGTTCCGCACCCCCGGCATGACTCCTTCCTCACCGACCCCACCCATGTGCGTCCGATCACGGCGGAGGGGCTGGCGATGTTCAGCCAGGCCCGAAACCGCAGGCAGCAGGCGGCAAACTGCGCCAACACCCCGTTGGGCCTGATGCTGGGCATTGACCTGGAGGTGGAGAAGGCCGAGCTGGTGCTGGACCCGGCCTGGCGCCAGCGCCTGAGCCGGGGTGAGGTGACGGCGGCGCAGGTGAACGAGGCGGTGCAGGAGCGCTACAACGTGGTCGAGTCCAGCCACATTGTGCTGCGCGCGGTGAAGGGGGGGTGAGAGTTTACCCCGATCGATTTTGCTTTTGTAGGGTCCTGACGTAGTTTGGAGATGAGGCGCCGACGGGCGATGTGCCAGCTCGCACAGTTTTGCGCCACTCCCCCACATTCTGTAGGCAGAGTCCCAATGGCGTGTTGATTTGCGTGTTACCCTCCTTGGGAGCTGCAATGTCCTCCGTGCTCGTTCTGTTTCTCGCTACAGCGCCTGCTGCGCAGGCTGCAACACTTGTGGTGGATGGGTCCAGCTATCGGACCATCACGGACGCGCTGGGCGATGCTGCGGATGGAGACCGTATTGAGGTCGCGGCAGGCAACTGGTATGAATGCCTCGTTGTAGACAAGAGCGTCGAAATCGTCGGCATTGCCGGAAGCGGTAGCACGGTGCTGGACGGCGGGGGCGTTTGTGACGTGCTGGTGGACGCGACGGTGGCGAGCGGTCCTTTGACCATCTCTGGCTTCTCGATGACGGCACCGGGCGGGCAGGTGCTCCTTGTTCAGGCGGATACTCTCTTTCTTGAAGACGTGGTGATGTCGGACAGCGGGGACAGCGGCCTCAGCTCGGGTGCAGGTCTGTCCTTCACCGGTGCAGTTTTGATGCTTACGGACACTTCCATTTCAGGTATGCAGGCTGGAGCCTGCGCGGCGATGGACCTTCCATCGGGGGTGTCCGCCACCATCTTCGGGGGCACTTTTGAGGACAACGAAGCCCTCGTGGGGGCGGGCGCCGCAATCTGTTTGAACAGCTCGGCCGCCTCGCCTGCTACACTGGTGGTGGATGGAGCCACCTTCTCTGCGAACAATGCCCGTACTTCTGGTCCGGCCATAGACGTCGGCGAGGCGGCGGCGCTTACCACCACGAACTCCACATTCAGCAGCAATAACGGAGGGTCCTCCACAAGCGCGGGGGCCGCGGTCCAGCTTGCGGCCGACACGACCTACCTCTCCAGCGGTGACACCTTCCTATCAAACCTTTCCCGATCCACCTACACCGAGGGCAGCGCCATCAACGCGCAGGAAGACGGCATCACGCTTCGGGTTACCGGTGGCCTCTTTGAGCAGAACAGAAACACCAACCACTCGAGTGCGGCGATTGCGGTGGACGGCATCGGTACCACAATCACGGTCACGGGGACCACGTTCAGTGCAAATAGTACCGCCATTACCTCGGATGGGCCTCTGGTATCCCTGGAGGCATGTGTCTTTGAGGACGACATTGGCACTGCCGTATTCACGGACGATCTGACGGACCTTGGCTCTACCTTTTCCAATAGTGGCACCTACTCCATTCTTGCGACCGGCTCGGTCAGCTTGGTGGGAACCACCTTCTCGGACCAGGCCGATCAAGCTGCGCTCAACTTCCGTGGAGACAGCCTTTCGATTACGGACTGTATCGTTCGCGACAACAGTATGGGTGGCTACGCCGCTCTCTGGATTAGCGAGGCCACGGGCGGCGTAACGATCTCGGGTTGCACCTTCGAGCGCAACTCAAATAGCGCGAGTACCAACGTCGAAAACGGGGGCGCCATCCTGTGGGAAGGGGACACCGAGCTGGTGGTGGAAAACTCCACCTTCACCGACAACCTTGCTACCTACGGCGGCGCGATCTGCTTCTTCGAGGGCGGTCTCACCGTTCGGGATTCGATCTTCACCGGCAACACCGCTTCGGGAGGGGGCGCACTCTGGGCGGATTCCGTGCACTACGGCGGTGGTTCCGCCAGCGCTTCGATAGTGGTGGAGGGATCGACCTTCGAGAATAATGTTGCCAGCAGCCTGGATGGTGGCGCCATCGATCTGGACGGCGGCGCATCCCTGGACGTGACGGACTCCTTCTTCGTCGGCAACACAGCGGACGAGGATGGTGCTGCGATCAATGCGGAAAACCTGGATAGCGTTTCGTTCAGTAATGTGTATGTTTGTGGCAGTACCGCTGCATCGCGACTCTCTCAGGGGGCGATCCGGCTCAGCACCATCACGGAATCCGAGCTGAGCTATCTGATCGTCGTGGAGAATTCGACCACATGGTTGGGCGGCGGCCTGAGTCTCGCCGACATGGACATGCTCACGATGATGCATGCCACCGTCCTCGGCAACTCTTCCCAATATGGCGGCGGCGCCTACTTTTCTGATATCCGTTCCGGAACGGTGAAGGACTCTATCTTCGCCTACACCGTCTCCGGCGACGGCGTTTACACGAGTGATGCTGCTACGGTCGGTGATCTCACCTTCACCTACAACGACTGGTATGCTAACACCACCAACGACAGGGGAGGGCTGTTCACCTTCCCCACGGGTGGTTTCGGCAATACCACCGCCGCCCCGACCTTTGTGGGCTATTCCGCCGATGGCGATTGCTGGAACGACAGTTTTGCGCTGGATCCCAGCTCTGCACTGATCGACTCAGGAAGCGACACCGATGCCGACGGGAGCGTGGGCGACATCGGCGCCACCGGTGGCGCCGACACACACTGGGTGGATGGCGACGGCGACGGCTGGCTGTATGGCTGGGACTGCGACGACGGGGATGCCACCGTTTCCCCGGGGGGCACCGAGGTGTGCGACGGTGTAGACAATAACTGTGACGGCGAAGTAGACGGCTCCGCGGCCACCAACCAGACGGTCTGGTACCCAGACAGCGACGGGGACAGCCACGGCGCAGCTTCTGGCACGGTGACCGACTGCAATGCACCCGCCGGCTTTGTTGCCTCCGGGGGCGACTGTGATGACAATAACGCGGCGGTGGCACCCGGGGCGACGGAGCTATGTAATGGGGTCGATGACGACTGCGATGGCACCATCGACGGTGCCGCGGCCGTGGGCGCGGGAACCTGGTACGAGGACTCAGACCAGGACAGCTTTGGTGACCCTGCTGTGTCTTCTACCGGGTGCAACCAGCCCAATGGGTATGTGGCCAATATGGAGGACTGCAACGATAGCGATGCGGATGCATTTCCAGGTGGGATCGAAGTGTGTGATGGTGCCGACAATGACTGCGACGGTGCCGTGGATGGATCCTCTGCGGTCGATAGGGTCCCCTGGTATGTGGACGCGGACGGTGACGGCTACGGTGACCCTGCCGTGTCCGCTGCCGCTTGCGACCAGCCCGAAGGGTACGTGGCCAACGACGACGACTGCGACGATGCCAACGCCACCGTATCCCCCGGCGCCCGGGGACAACACCCTGGATGGTGTAGACCAGAACTGCGATGGCGTGGATGGTCCGGGAGGGGGCACCGACTCCGACCCGGGCACCGACTCCGACCCGGGCACCGACTCCGACCCGGGCATCGACTCCGACCCGGGTACCGACTCCGACCCGAAGGATAGCAAAGGCAAGGATGACCCTACCGACGCCACTTGTGCCTGCGGATCTACGTCGCCCGGAGCCTTCGGTACCCTGGGTGTTGCAGGTCTGTTCACGGTGGCCCGTCGCCGCCGGTCCCAAACCGGCCGGAAACAGGTTCGCGGCACCTGAGATTTACCGGCGGTGAAGCACCCTACTCCTGCCGGTACACCCGCAACGTGACCATCCACTGGTCAAAAGCCTGGATTGTTCCGCCAGAGGTATCGATACCCAGGCTCTTGATCATCTCCACCTCCAAGACCATGCCCGCGAGGCCCGGACCCATCTTGCCGGTCATGTCAAAGGGCAGGTAGTACACCGAATAGAGGTTGTCCAGGCGGGTTTCGTTCTTCACCAGCGTGCAGCAGGGAAGGGCCGCCGCGTCGATCAGGGCCACCACTTCCTTCAGCTTTTTCTCGGCCGATGCCTGGTCGCGGAAGTCGCCCTGGGGAGCGATAAAGCGACGTGCACTGCCGATTCCTTCGCTCAGGTAGCTTTTTTCGGCGCCGGGAAGGGCAACGGTGCTTTGGTACTCGGTGGAGAGGCCGGCCAGTGGGCTGTCGTCCACGATCTCAGCACCGGTGATCGAGGAAAAGTTGCCTCGAAGAGACTCAATGATCTGGTTGAGGGAGGAGGCGAAGTCACCCGCTTTGACTGGCGTGCTCGCCGCAGAAGGGGTCGGGGCGGTGGGGGTCGTGGGGGCTTGCGAAGTCGCCTGGGCGGCGCCCTGTAAGGTGGGGCGTGTCCAGGTGTTTTGGGAGGGGAGCTGCACGCCACTCTCGCCGATCACCATGTAGAAGTTCTTGGTGGGGCGCAGGTTGGCAGGCATGCTCTGGTTTTCCGCGGCCGGAATCCAAAGGATGTACCGCCCATCCCGCAGGTCCACCGCCGCATAGGCCACATAGTTGGAAATCGCCGCGCGATTGTCATTTCTTCCCTGCAAGGTACTCATGGAACCAGGCCAGTTTCGTTCATGGCTGTAGTCAACGATCTCCTGGAGCCCGGCCTCCCCCACTACCGCCCGGATGGCGGACAGTGCATCCGCATCGTCGGGCAGGTTGGGGGTGGACATCATCTGTGCCGTGTCCACCCACCGAATGGGAGTTCCTTTGGCAGAAGGTGCAGGATTCGGCGCCGGTGCCAAGGTTTGAGCTGCCGGCGGAGCAACGGGGATCGTTACACCGGGGACCGGCGCCTCCCCAAGCGGCCGGGACCCACCGGCATCACTGATGCCCACATTATTGATGAGGACAAAAAAATCATGGGCCGGAGCAAAATCCTCCGAAAGGTGCTGGTTCTCGGCTGCGGGCACCCACAAGAGCGTGCGGTCACCGCTGAGTTTGACGATGCGGTAGGCCACATAGCGGGAGATCTCGGCGCGGTTGCCGTTGCGCCCCTCCAGGGTGGACATCCCCGTGGGCCAGGTCTCCTCGCTGGAGTAGGCCAGAATTGCAGTCAGCCACGCCTCCCCGAGCAGGTTCCGGATCGTGGTCTGGGCGCTGCTATCGTTGGGCAGGTTGGGGGTGGAGAACATCTCCGCCGAGTCCACCCAGGTGACGGGGACCGCCACCGGCGCTGCCGGCTTTGAACCGAGGCCAAGACCCGCGTGCGCAGGCTGCACCATCTCCACGGTCATCCCCAAGCACAGCAACAGCAGCAGCTTTTTCATCTCCGACTCCACTTTGATTATTTCGATGAATTCTGAATTGAACTTGATAAAATCGAATCTACCGACGGATCGTGATCCTGCGATTGCCGGGTATATCCTCCACCATCGACTCCTGCCCGTCTGGCCAGCGCACGGTGATTCGGTCCACGTGGTCCGCCGCGCCCAATCCGAAGTGCAGCTCTGGCGGGTGTCCCACGGCGAAGCCGGTGCCCCCCGCCCGCAGCCATCGAAGCTGGGTTTTTCCGCCTGCCTCCAAGCGAAGCTCCGCGCCGATGGCCCGGGGGTTGCGCCCGTCCTGCCGCAGCTCCAGCTCCAACCAGGCTGCCTCCGTGCAGTCGCTCAGGTGCAGCGACGCGGGCTGATCGACGAAGCGCTTCAGGATATCCAACCTGCCATCGCGGTTGATGTCTGCCAACACAAAGCCCCGACTGTTTCCCGTCTGATCCAGCCCCCAGGCAGCCCCCAGATCCTGAAGCTGCCCGTTCTCCTGCACGAAGAGGGCATCGGGCTGATTGTGCGGGTTTGAAAGAGAGAGTTCCTCTTCGTAGAGGGTCTCATACTCGGGTGGCATGATCAGGGGCCCAAAGGCCACCGGCAGGTCCAGATCGCCGTCGTTGTCCATATCGGCCAGCTCCACCCCCCAGGACTGCGCACGCCCGGCTCCTATACTCAAACCTGCCGCCTGTCCCGCGTCATAAAAGCTGCCATCTCCGGCATCTTCGTACAAAAACATCCTTCCCCAGTCGGAGATCGCCACATCCGCCCGGCCGTCGCTATTGTAGTCCCCCACCGCGACACCCATGGCGAACATCGAGGTGTTCAAACCGGGTTCTTCCCAAGGAACCAGAGTACCCTTCTCGTTGCGGAGGAGCTGGTTGGGGACCGTGATCGCGCCAAAGTCGTTGATGATGTACAGCTCCGGATAGGCGTCTCCGTTGAAGTCCTGCCATACACCCATGAATGGGTAGCCATATTCCTGAAGATCCGCCGGAAGCTGGTCGGAGATATCGGTAAAGGTACCATCTCCGTTGTTGCGGTACAGCTCGGAGGGGTGGCCAGGGAGGAGGCGACCGTCCAGCAAGCCCTGCCCAAGGTCAGCCTCGTCGCGGTGGTTCGCGACAAAAAGATCGAGATCTCCATCCAGGTCCAGATCCGCGAAGGAGGCGGCGATACTGTCGTAGTCGCCGCCGCCTACACCCGCCGTTGCGGTAATGTCGGTGAAAATCCCACCCTCATTGGCCAGAAGGCGATTGGGGCCCCGCATGTTGGTAACAAAAATATCCAGGTCGCCGTCCGCATCTACGTCCACCGGCACCGCACCCACGGAGGCATCCTCCTGTGCCGGCCAGGCTGCGACCTGTTCCACAAAGTTGCCGGAAGCTGTCCCGAAATACAGTTGATCCTCCCCCGCATTTGGAAGGAACAGGTCCAGCAGTCCGTCGCCGTTGAAGTCGGCCACCGCAGCCCCCCCGCCCCCGTACTGGATGGGCATGTTCTGCTGCGACGCATCGTGCAGGCCCGGAAGGGTGCTCGCAATCAGCGCCGGCGTAGCGGCAGGGCTGGTGCAACGCCGCTCTTCGCCAAGCTCCACGGTGGGGCCGGTAGGGTCTTTGTCGGGTTCACCGGTGCAGGCCAGGGTCCAGATCAGCCACATCGCCGCCTCTGGACGCCATATAGCCTGCTCAGTGCTGGATAGGGTGCTCCGCGCTCGGCTCTTCTGCCTCAGCGCCCTTGCGTTCTTCGCGCGCCCACTTCCGCCGCTGCTGGCCCCAGTGCCACACGGTTGCAAAGCCCAGCGGAATCAGCGCAAAACCAGCGATGGTCACCGCCATCTCGCCGATGAGTACCAACAGGCCCAGCGAGCGGATCCCCTGCGAAGAGGCCAGGGATAAGGCGGCAAAAGCGACGATTGTGGTCGAGGTTCCCAGGGCGCTGGCCCATCCTGTAGTCGCCAATACTTTTGTGATTTTGCCGGGGCCTTCCTGCTTCATCCGGTGGATCATGTGAATCATCACATCGATGCCGATGCCCATCACGATGGGGATGCCCACAAAGTTGACGATGGAAATCCGAATATCTGAAAGCACCAGCAGTGCTCCCCACCAGCAGAGGCCTGCCACCTGCACCAGCATAGCCGCAAGAGTGCTCTGCCAACTACGAAGGTCCATCCAAGTGAAAAAGAGAACCAACAGGCTTGCGATGATGGCGATCACCGGCGCATCCCGGCGCATCATCTCGTACAACACCCCCAGCGTCATGTACTCGCCCGCCACCACCTCGTTGGGCAGCTCGCGGCGCACCGTCTCCACCAGGTGTGCGGCCTCGCGCATATCCCACATGTTCCCCGAAGGAACAAGGAAGAGCCTGTGTTTTCCACCCTTCGCCCCCAGAACGTGCTGCAGGGCACGGGGCAGGTCTTCCGGTTTCAGAACGCGGATGTCGGCATCCTTGAGCTGCTTGATATAGGCCCGGATCTTCGCGGGGAAGTAGGCAGAGCGCGGGTCATTCCCAGCGGCAACGATCTCCTGCACCACCTTCACCCGTTCCTCCTGGTCGGGGGGAAGCACGGTGTGGATGGAAAGGACGCGGGCAATTTCGGGCCAGGAACCGTCTTTTACTCGCTGAGTCACCCGTTCGTGCGCCGCCTCCAGCGTCACCGCATCCGGGTAGTCCACCACCAGCGGCGCGTAGGAGTCCCGCGCCAGCGACTTTTCGGCTTCGGTCAGATCGTGGTAGGCCAGACCCGCGCGACGAAGCTCCGAAAGGTCGTACTCAAAGCCGATGCGGCTGATCAGGAGGGCCGAAACCCCCGTGAAGGTGGCCACCACCAGCAGCGTCATGGGGGCGAGGCGGTAGAGCACGGGCAGCTTGCGACGGCGCCGGTGGGCCTGGCGGTGCGCATGGATATGCTCGGCACGCGGCTCCATCACCGTAAATAGCAGGGGCATCAGGACAATTTCGGCCATCAGCGTGAGGAGCAGGCCCACGCTCAAGAGCAAGCCAAGCTGCTTGAAGCCGGAAAAGTGCGCTGCCCAGAGTGCCGCAAAGCCGGCGGCCGAGGTGAGCGCCGCAGATGTGCAGGCCCCACCCACCAGATCCCAAGCGCGGACCACCGCTTCTTCCAAGGGCAACCCCGAGGAGCGCTCCTCCCGGAAGCGGGCGTAGAGGTGAACCCCGAACTCAACGCCCAGGCCGATCAGGATGGCATTCACAAAGGAGGTGAAGGTGTTGAGGGAGCCAACGGTAGCCCCGGCTACACCTGCGGTCCAGAGGTTGGAGAGGATGAGCGGAATGAAGATCAGGCCCAGGGCCCTGGGTGCCCGGAAGGCGGCGGCAATGATGATCAGCACCAGGAGGAAGCTGGCGCCGGTGGTGGAGGTCAGATCCCGGGCGATCCCCTCGTAGTCTTCCACATTATGGCGGTACGCACCCCCCTTCCAAAGTATGCGTACTCCGCTGCTTTCGGGCGGAAGTTCGGCCAACACCCGGTCCACTTCGGCGATAAAGTGGCGGGCGAAGGGAATGTCATGGGCCGAGCCCTTGGGACGGACCAGAAGCCGTGTCAGATCCGGGGTGGAAAGAGAGAAACCTTCGGAAGAGGACTCCAATTTCTGGGTGATCGGTCCGAAATTGAAGAGCGTACCGGCGATGAAGGGATTGGCGGCCCCCGCGCCCATCGCCAAGGCGCCGTTCAGGCGATCGCGAATCAGCGTCAGGTCTTCCAGCGGCACCTGGAGCACGCCCAAACGAAGGGCAGACTGGGGATCCAGCTTGTAGAGCACGTAGTCCACCTCTGGAAGGGCTTCCATCTTGGCGGCCAGCTTCTCCACATAGACCTCGCGCGCGGCGCGATCCTCCCCCTGGATAGCCAGTGTAAAGACATTGACCCCACCCTCCTCCTGATCCAGCTTCTCCAACGCGATGGTGGACGGATCTTCCTTGGGCATCAGCTTCAGGATGTCCGAGTCCAGTGTAAGGCGCTGCATAAAAAAGATGGCAACTGCGGTCACCAGACCGGTCAGAGCGAGAGTGGCCCCACGATGGTGCATCACCCATCGGGCAAGGCGTCCGTAAAAGCCGGGAGAGTCAGTGCTCATGCGTAGGAACCAGGAAGCGGCGGCCGGTTAACCCAAAATGGAGACGCCGGCTGTAAGCGACCCGTCAATCCCCATCATGGGCAGAAATGTAGGTTTTTGGCTTCTTTCAGGGAGTGGCCGGGCCCAGGACCAGAACGGCAGAGGTGGTCCAGATCGGGCTATCGGCGGGGAGCCGGCCAAAGCGGGGATCCCATCCGCTCAAAAGGCGCCATTTTCCCGTACTCAGGAGCACCCGGGGATCGGGATGCCACGGGGCGCGGTACTCCATGTGCCCCGAAACCACCAGCCAGGTATTGGCAGGAGGATCGCCCTTCAGCGACTGCTTGCAGCGAAAGCCCCCGTCAAAGTCAGGAACACGGGCATCGCGTGACAAGTACAGCCACACCTGGGCTGGGGCACAGTCCAAAATGGTGACCTTGTCCGGCTGGGCGGCCAGCCAGGCGGCGGTCTTCTTTGTCGCAAGCGAGTTTCCACCCGGATCATCGATCCCCTTGGCGGAAGGTGGGGGAAAAGGCAGTGTAGGGCTCAGCCAGGCCGTGCTCTTGCCGTTCCAGAAGGCCAGTGCCAGGGCGCCCCACAAAAAGAGCTGCGGCGGAAGGAGGAAGAGGCGCCAGCGCCCCACCAGACCGCCCAGGCTCCAGACTCCGCCCACCCACAACACCGCGAGAAGGGGATAGAGGTGGATGAAATAACGAAGGTTGTATTTCAGGGATAGCGGCCCCCAGGCCGAGAGCAGCGCCAGGAACACCAGCAGCGGGCGGCGTTGCGGGCTGCCCAGAAGCAGGCCGAGGGTGGCCAGAGCGGTCAGCAGCAGCGCGCTATCCGAAAGCAGCGTCAGCTCCTGGCGAAGCTGGCGAAGGTTGAACTGGAGGCGGTAGGACAGCGGTGGGATGGTGGTGTCCAGCTCCACCGTGTAGCGGGCGGCATTGCCCACCACGATATCCACGAGACGTAAAGCATTTGTGTCTGGCGGGGTGATCAGAGCGGAGAGGGTGGCCTCCAGATCGGTGTTCCGCCAGGAGCCCGGCAGGTAGGGACTGATGGGCGTGGGCGTGAAGGCGTCCGCGTTCTTCACCGACGTCCAGGTATAGGGCATCTCCCGGTTCAATTCCTGGCGTTGGTTCACGATCAAGGAGCCGAAGGGGGTATAGTCGCGCGGGGGGGCCAGAAGGGTGGTCAGCAGAACGGCGGCGCCCACCCCCAGCAGGATGGCGCCCAACCGCTTCCCCCTCTCTCGACCGTCCGCTCGCCAAAGATCGGGGATCATTGCAGCACATCCCGACAGGAGCACCGGAGCCAGCATCACCACGGCCTTCTCCTGGGTGCAGAAGCAGAGGGCGCCGCCCAGACCCGCCGCCACACAGGAGAGCCAGCCCGGGCGGGCCAGGGCCCAGCCCAAGGTCGCCAAGGAAAGTGTGGTGGTTGCGAAAAAGAGAGCGTAGTTCGTGGTCTGGAGGGCGAAGGCCCAGGGGGTGGGGTTCAGGGCCAACAGCAGGGCCGCCAGAAGGGCCGGGAGCCGGGGCAGGAGGCTGCGGCCCAAAAGGTAGGTGAGGGCAGGAAGAAAGGCGATGGAAAAGAGGGAAATGTCCTGGGTGGCCGATACGATGTCGCCCTCGCCCGCCCAGCTACGCGCCAGCAGCGCGTGGAGGATGCGCTTGTCGGTGTTGTAGGTGGCCCAGAGCCCCTCGCGCACGGCGATGGCATTGCTCAGGTAGGACGTGGCATCCATGCCCACCACATCCCCCTCGGGATTGGCAAGGGCGCGCCAATCTTTTTGCAATATGTATCCGAAAATACAAAGCCCGAAAAAGGAAGCCGCATCGATAGCCAGTCCCGATCTTCCCAGCTTCCAATCTTCTTTAAGCCAGGCAAAGAGTCCCAAGAAGCGCCCGCGTGCCTCCAGAAGGGCAGATAGCGGCAGGAGCGCCCAAAAAAGGCCGACCCAGGCCAGCAGTGGAAGCACCGGCCAGAAGAGCGTCCATCCACCTCCAACCGGTACTTCTCCGGATTCCGGGCTCAGGGCCAGAGCAAAGCGGGTGACGTTGATCAGAAGCCAGAGCCCCAGGGCTCCGCGCAGAAAAAGAGCGGCTCGCCCAAGGAGAAGGCGGCGCTCCGGCGTCACGGGTAGCCCCCCTGGCTCTTACGCCAGGCGATGGACCCCAGATCCAGGAGCATCTTCGCCGAATCTTTGACGATGCCCACCGAAGAAGCCGGATGATCCTCCCAGGCCACCGGCACCTCTTCCACGCGGTAGCCCAGGGCCGAAGCGATCACCAGCACCTCCACGTCGAAGGCAAAACGACGTACCTTCAACCGTCGGAAAATCGCGTCTGCGGAGCTGCCTTCAAAAAGTTTGAAGCCGCACTGGGTGTCGATAAAGCCAGGGAGAACCGTGTGTTGCACCATGCGGTTGAAGCTGCGCCCCATGCCCTCGCGATACCAGGGCTGGTGGCGGCGGACGTCGGAGCTGGGGAGGCTGCGAGAGCCGATGGCGACCTGTGCGCCTCCATCCAGAGTTTTCCAGAGTTTTTCGAGCTGATCCAGAGGGGTGGACAGGTCCACATCGCACAAAAGCCTGCGGTCCCCCCGGGCCAAAAGCATCCCCTCGCGCACGGCCCAGCCCTTGCCCGCGTTCGGAGACAGCGGCAACACACGGGCCCCCGCCCGCATAGCAACTTCCAAGGTAGAATCTGTACTACCGTCGTCCACCACGATCACTTCCACCTCCCCCCAGGGCTGAAGGGACGTACGGAGCTGCGCGAGGGACTGCGGCAGCCGGCGCGCTTCGTTGTAGGCGGGAAGGATCACCGACAGGGAGGGCATCTCCCCTTCTAATCAGTTAGCCTGCCTCTTCAGATGATCGAAGCCCGCCAGATCCAGAAACGCTATGCGAACTTCCAGGCCGTGCATCCGCTCGATCTGGACGTGGGCGACGGCGAAATTTTCGGATTTCTCGGCCTTAATGGTGCGGGAAAGACGACCACCCTGCGCATGTTGGCGGGTGTGTTGCCTCCAACGGGCGGAACCATCAAAATCGACGGGATCTCCCTGGAAAAAGACCCGGTAGAAGCCCGGCGCCGGATGGGCTTTATCCCCGACCGACCCTACCTGTACGACAAGCTGACTGCGAGAGAATTCCTGCATTTCCTTGGAAATCTCTACGGAATGGACCGGCGGATCCTGACCAGTCGTGCGGACGAGGTTTTGAAAGAGCAGGACCTGTTGGAGATGGGGGACGCGCTGGTGGAGGGCTTCAGCCACGGGATGAAGCAGCGGCTGACCCTCGCGGGTGCGCTGATGCATCGCCCGCGGCTGTTGATCGTGGACGAGCCGATGGTGGGCCTGGATCCCAAAGGAACCAAGCAGATCAAGCGGACCTTTCGGGAGCTGGCGCGGGAGGGTCGCACGGTGTTTCTGTCCACCCACACCCTGGATGTGGCGGCCGAGGTCTGTGATCGTCTTGCAATTGTGCACAAGGGAAAAATCGCCCGGATTGGAACGCCCAAAGAGCTGGTCCCTGCCGGATTGACGCTGGAAGATGTCTTCCTTTCGGTCACCGGGGGGGAGCAGGGCGAGCCGGAGCGGGAGGAATGATGCGCTGGGCTGTGGTGCTGCTGGTGCTACTGGGGGGCTGCGTACCATCGGCTTGGCGATTGGCCAAGAAGATGGAGGGGAAATATACCACCGGGGCCCCCGGACAGGGCTGGGTGGTGGTCGCTCCCGGCGGTGCGGACCGCGCCTGGGTGAACGACGGGTTGAAGGCCAGCATCTACACCGACTCCAACTGCGGACCGCGCTACGCAGAGACGCGGATCGAGGACCTGGCCACCGAGCTGGTCAGCGGCTTTCGGGATCTACAGGATCTGAAAGAGGAATATCGGATGGTGGGCGATCGGGAGGCCATCTTGCGCGTCCACCAGGGGCGGCTGGACGGCGTCCCCATGAAGGTCGGTCTTGTTGTGGTAAACAAAAACGCGTGCAACTACGACTTCGCCTACATCAGCCCGCCGGAGAGCTTCGACGGCGGGTGGAGTGCGTTTGAGCGGGTGGTCGGCGGTTTTGCGGAGCTTCGATGAGGCAGGTCGTCGATCTGCTGGCCGCCATCGGGGCCGTGTTTTCGCTGTCGGTCCAGTGCCTGTTCGCCTTCTTCCGCTCCCCGATGGAGCTGCGACCGGTCTTTTACCAGGTGGATCACGCCGGTATCCAGAGCTGGTCCATCACGGTGCTGACCGCCGTGTTCACGGGAATGGTCATGGCGCTGCAGTTTTCCACCGGACTGGAGCCCTACGGCGCGTCGATGTACACCGGAAAGTTGGTGGCCCTCGGCATCGTGCGGGAGCTTGGACCGGTGCTCACCGCGCTGTTGGTGGGCGGGCGCGTGGGCAGCGGCTTTGCCGCTGAGCTGGGCTCCATGGCGGTGACCGAGCAGATCGACGCCATCCGGGCGCTGGGTGCGGATCCGGTCAAAAAGCTTGTCGCACCTCGGGTATTGGCCTGCCTTATTGCACTGCCGCTGCTGACGATGCTCGCGGACGTGGTGGGCTGCTTTGGCGGCATGTTGATCACCATGGACGAAGTGGGGATCACCGCGCGCTTTTATGTACAGCAGGTGTTGGACACGCTGTGGGTCGTGGACCTGATGCATGGGCTGATGAAGTCGGTATTCTTTGGCTATGCGATTGGAATCATTGGATGTTTTGTGGGCATGCACACCACCGGGGGCACCGAAGGGGTGGGCCATGCAACCACGCGGTCGGTGGTGGCCACAGCGATCACGCTGCTGGTGTCCAACTTCCTGCTCTCCAAACTCTTCGTCAGCCTCTACGGGTAGATTTTGGAACCGATCATCCGCGTTTCTGGTGTCAAAAAGGCCTTCGGACCCAAAGTGGTCTACGAGGATGCCACCCTCGACATCTACCCGGGAGAGACGCTGACCATCATCGGCGGGTCAGGCACCGGAAAGAGTGTCATGTTGAAGATGTTGATCGGGCTCCTCCGAGCGGACGCCGGTAGCATCCAGGCTTTTGGCACCGAGGTAACAAAACTCTCCGAGACGCAGTTCATCCCCATCCGGCGTCGGATTGCGATGTTGTTCCAGGGGGCGGCGCTGTTTGACTCGCTGACCGTCGCGCAGAACATCAAATATCCGCTGCGGGAGCATGGGTGGAAGGACGAGAAGGAGATGGATGCCCGCGTCCACGAGGTATTGGAGCTTGTGGGCATGCCCAACACTGAAAAGCTCAAGCCCGCCGCCCTTTCTGGCGGCATGCGGAAGCGTGTAGGTTTAGCGAGGGCCATCGCCGTACGTCCCGAGGTGATCCTGTGGGACGAGCCCACCACCGGACTGGACCCCATCAACATCCGACGGATCAACGGGCTGATCCTGTCGATGCAGGAAAAACTCGGTGTCACCTCGGTGGTGGTCACGCACGACATGGACACATGCTTCACGGTCAGCAACCGCATCGCCATGCTCTACGAGCGCCGCATCGCCTTTGTGGGCAACATTGAAGAAACCCGCAATAGCGGTCGGAAGTATGTAGAGGAATTTATCGTTGGTGGCCGCGGCACCCTGGATCCTGCCGACGACGAAGTCACCAAGGTCTGAGCCCAGCCGCGGAACATCCGATTCCGCCCGACCCCTCACTGAATGAACATTCATTCAGCAGAAAGGCTGGAAATAAGGGGAGCATTCTCCACACCATGTCAGGCGCGTGCGGCCCGAGCGCCGCAGGCGCCTTTGGGGCGACGCCCCCCCTCAGCCCGCAAACCGAATCACCGCCTTCGGGTGCTTCGAAATCGTTGCCTCAAACGCTGCCTTCTCCCATCCCTGAATGTCCACCAGGGTTCCTTCCCCGCGATTGAGGATGTGCTCCCACACCGCGTCCTGCACCCCGTTGCTGCGATCTTCCAGGAGCTTCTTTGTGATCTCCCAGGTGCCGAAGATGCGGCGACCGACCACACCGTGCAGCTGCAGGCCATCCATGATCAGGCGGTGACCATCTTCGATGATCGTCTCCCCATTCTTGACCCCGAACATCACCACATGGCCACCGCGACGGGTGTTTTTGATCGCATTGTTCAAGGCAGAGTTGAAGCCCGCCATCTCCATCGCCACGTCCACACCCACGCCGTCGGTCAGGTCGCGGATCTGGGCGCGCAGCTTCGGATCATGCGCCCAGGAGCGCTCCGGCGAGGCCACCCCCGGCGTCAAGACCGCGTCGCAGCCCAACTTCCGCGCCAGCTCGGCATGGTGCGCATCCACCTCCACCCCGATGATCTGCCGCGCACCCATCCCCCGTGCCACCAGGATGGCAAACAGCCCGATGGTGCCACAGCCGATCACCGCGACCGACTTCCCGCGCAGATCCGTCGCCTGACAGGCATGTACGGCGTTGCCAAAAGGCTCTTGAACTGCCGCAACTTCTGGGCGGATTTTCTCCAGGTCCGTCTTCCACAGGCTCTTTGCCGGCAGCTTCAGATACTCCGCGAAGCAGCCGTCCATCGAGATTCCGATGATCTTGTCCTTCGCACACACATGGCTGTCGCCTGCCCGGCACTGATAGCACACATCACAGATAATGTGGCTTTCCGTCGAGACCACGTCCCCGCTGCGATAGCCGTAGCGGGCGGTCACCTCCGCCCCCACCTCCACGATCTCCCCGAGCAGCTCATGACCCACCACCCGGGTGCTCCGCCCCTCCTCCTTCAGCGAGCCCTCGATCATGTCTTCAAAGGCTTTCCGCCACCAGATTCCGCGATCGGAGCCGCAGAAGCCTGCGTACTTCACGCGAATCAGCACCTCATCCGGTGCGTCGATTACGGGAATGGCAACCCGCTCTTTCACCAGTCCGGTCGAGGTGTTCCAGCCATCACGTTTCGAGTCGTAGGTCAGGGCCAACATGGAGGAGGTGGACATGGTGCTCCAGGGGGGGGAGCGCTCTATCCCGTCTCCGCTGCGGTGGCGCGGTGCTGACGGTACGCCCTCCCACCCCCGCACTGCTTTTTGACCTGGGACGCTTCGGTCTTCAGGAGCTGATCCGGGAGTCGGTCCCCCCTGAAAACCCTGAAATTCTTCGACTTTTTGCCGGAGCGAGCTGGCGCCTGACCGCCGCGATGAAGCCGGCACGCAAGGCGCTGCTCCTGGATGAGCTGCGGCGCTGTTTTGGCGTGAACCTCCGCACCGCCGAAAACATCGCCCGCGAAGCCCACGATGCCACACTGCAGGCCCGCTTGGAGATCCCGCTCCTGCCCAGGGTCCAGGATTTTGCGCCCTATCTCCGCATTTTTGGGGAGCTGCCCGAAGGCTGCCTGCTGCTTCACCCCACCCTGGTCGGTGTGGAGCTGATGCGGGCGGCGCTGTCCCGCCGCTACCCGGACCTCGTGGTGTTCGGAAAACGGGCTTTTCCCGAGCATGGTGTGGGACCACTGCAGAACAACGCAGTCAACCGCCTCTCCCTGAAAAGGACGAGGGAGGACCAGCAGAAGCTGCCCATTCTCTGGGAGGAGGAGCCCGCGGCCTTGGCCGCCCATCTGAAGGCCGGGCGCCGCGTGGTCGCCGCCTTCGACGACCGCGCCTGGAGTCGCTACGAGCCCGTCTCTTTCCTCGGTCGCACCGCCCTTTTGTCGCCCGAGCCCTGGGAGCTGGCCCGCGCGTATGGCTGTCCGCTGGTGCCCGCCACCATCAGCCGCGAGCGCGACAAAAGCTACCGTGTAAGTATTGGTTCGCCCATCCCTGCCGACTGCAAACGCTACCTGCATGACGACGTAGAGCCCTTCCTTCGCCAGCATCCCGGCGCGGTGGCCATGTGGCTGGCAGAATGTCGCAGGAATGCGACCATGGATGCTCACCCCTTCTTCCTCGACTATGCGCTGGATGGGCGCTATCGACGCTGGACCGATCCGGAAAGAGCAATTGACAGGTCCACACCCACCCGATAGTCAGGCGGCCCCCTTTTCCCGGAGTCTCCCATGGCCAAGAAGGCACAGGGCCGTATGGTCATCCACCTCGAGTGTACTACCTGCCGCGCGAGCGGCATTCCCGGTGTAAATCGCTACACCACCCAGAAGAACAAGAAGAATACTTCTGGTCGTCTTGAGCTCAATAAGTATTGCCGGTTTGAGCGCAAGGTTACCCCGCATAAAGAAACCAAGTAAGAAGATCTGATCGGGGGGCAATCCCCTGGGCTCTTCCGAAGCGGTTTTTTGCGATGTCATCGAAGCGTGTTGATTCCTTGCCCCCGGGCGATGGAGTCAACGCGCTCTTGGTGTTTCCCGGTGTCGACGTTGCCGATGTCTCGGCAAACGTTTTTGCACACCGATGATTGCGTCGTTGCGCCTTTTCCGGAATCGCCTGTGGTAGAATTTCTGCAGGAGCCGCGATGCCAGCCCTCTCTCAAACCCCGCAACAGACCACAACCCCTGTTCAGAGCCAGACGCCCCAAACCGGGGGCGGCAGTCGGACCCCCCAGAGCAACAGCCAGACCAACGAGCAGTTGGACGCGGGCTCCTCTTGGGACGACGTACTTGCAGGAAAGTCCGAGCTGAAGAAAGGGGACAAGGGGGAGGCGGTCAAGACCCTGCAGCAGAAGCTGAGTGGGGCCGGCTTTGGCGTGGCGGTCACCGGCGAGCTGGGACCCACCACCCAGGAGAAGGTGACGGCCTTCCAGAAGGCCCACCAGATCCAGCAGACCGGCACGGTGGGGAAAACCACCGCCGCCGCCTTGGACAAGGCGCCCACGGTCGGTGGGGCAAAACCCACCTTCACCGCCAATGTCTACAACGACCATATGAAAAAGCTCCCGCAGATGGACCTGAAGCCCTCGTCCATCCAGAAGGGGGAGGTGGACGCCTTTTTGGCAAGTTGGAAGAAGAACGCGGCAAAATACAAGGCGGTGGCCGCCAAGGTGAACCTGCCGGCGGAACTGATCGCTGCCATCCACTGGCGCGAGGGCAGCGGCGACTTCAGCACCTACCTGCACAACGGTGACCCGCTGGGCAAAAAAACGGTGCATGTTCCTA